>JAQGID010000333.1 GCA_028291405.1 Rhodospirillales bacterium
GCGGAATCGAGCAACAGCATCGTCGTCGTCGATCCCCGCCGCGGCGTGGTCGTCGGCGATGTCGCGATCGGCAGCCAGCGGACGCATTGGCTCGCGATCACCCCGGACGGCAGCAAGATCTATACGCCGCACCGCGCCCTGACGCATGTCAGCGTCGTCGACGTCGCGACCCGCCAGGTGATCAAGCGAATCCCGAATTTCATCTACGAATGCCAGGGGATCGCCGTCGCGCCCGACGGCAACCGCATCTATCAGGCGAGCAGCGCGAGGCCACGGGTCGACATCATCGATCCGAGGACCGACACTGTCGCCGGCTGCGTCACGGTCACGGAGATCGTCGACGCGCCGCCGCAGCTGACGCGGCTGCGCGTGACGCCCGACAACCGCCACCTGATCATGACCTTCCACGTCACCGGCCAGGCGGCGGTCTTCGACACGCAGGACCTCCGCCGCCAGCACGTCTTCGCCTCGGGCAAGGGGACGATGGGCATCGCTTTCCAGGACGCCGGCACCAAGGCATTCGTCACCAACCACGACGAGGGCTCGATCTCGATCATCGACCTCGACGCGATGCGGATCGAGGGACGCATTCCGACCCGCATGGGGCCGGAGATGATCGCCTGCTACTAAGTCGCTCGAGCGGAGGCATTCCGCGTCCGCGCAGCCAGGCACGATTATGCGCAACTCGCCGGAGGCCAGCGTGTTTCCCCTGACGTGACCCTTGCACGGCGGGGTAGTTTTTGTCGTTCCTGCGCCTCCTTCTCGGCCGGCCGCTTGCCAACCGCGAGCAGAGCGAGCGCAAGCTCGGCCCGCTCGAGGGCGTGCCCGCGATGGGACTCGACGGGCTCAGCTCCTCGGCCTACGGACCCGAGGCGGCGCTCACCGTCCTCATTCCCGCGGGCGCCGCCGCCCTCGCCTGGCTCGGCTGGGTCATGGCACCGATCCTCGCGCTGCTGGCGATCCTCTACGTCTCATACCGGCAGACCATCCGCGCCTACCCGGCCAACGGCGGGGCCTACACGGTCTCGAAGGAGAATCTCGGCGCGAAAGCCAGCCTCCTTGCAGCCGCAGCGCTGATGATCGACTACGTGCTGAACGTCGCCGTCGGCATCTCGGCGGGGGTTGCCGCGCTCGTCTCTGCGGTGCCGGCGCTCCATGCCTGGATGCTGACGCTGTGCCTCGCCGTCCTGGCGCTCATCACGATCATCAACTTGCGCGGGACGCTCGATGCCGGACGGGTCTTCGCGCCGCCGACCTATATCTTCGTCGCGAGCTTCCTCGTGCTCCTTGCGATCGGCGTCTCGAAGACGATCGCGTCGGGCGGTCATCCCGAGCCGGTCGTGCCGCCGCCCGCGCTGCCCGAAGCCGTCGAAACGGTCGGCCTCTGGCTCCTGCTGCGCTCCTTCGCCGCCGGCTGCACCGCCATGACCGGGGTCGAGGCGGTGAGCAACGGCGTCAGCGCCTTCCGTGAGCCGGTCGTCAAGAACGCTCACCGCACGCTCGGCATCATTTGCGCGATCCTCGGCATTCTCCTCGCAGGCATCGCCTATCTGGTGCAGGCCTATGGCATCCTCGCCATGGACCAGACGCAGGAGGGCTATCAGAGCGTCCTCTCGCAGCTTGCCGGCGCGGTCGTCGGGCGCGGCTGGTTCTACTATGTGGCGATCGGTAGCGTGCTCACCGTCCTCTGCCTGTCGGCCAACACGAGCTTCGTCGATTTCCCGCGCCTCTGCCATCTGGTCGCGCAGGACGACTACCTGCCACGCCCCTTTGCGGTGGTCGGACGCCGGCTCGTCTTCTCGGTCGGCATCCTCTATCTCGCCGCGACTGCCGCGATCCTGCTCATCGTCTTCGGCGGCATTACCGACCGGCTGATCCCGCTTTTTGCGATCGGTGCCTTCCTCACCTTCACGATGTCGCAGACCGGCATGGTCGTACATTGGCGACGCGAGCTCCGGACCGCGCAGGACGCGCGGGAGCGACACTTTCATCGCGTCCGCCTCGCGATCAACGCGGTCGGCGCCACGACGACGGCGCTGGCGCTGGCCATCATCATAGCGGCCAAGTTCACCGAGGGCGCCTGGATCACGATCCTGGTGATTCCCTGCGTCATCCTGCTGCTGCAGGTAATCAAGCGCTATTACGACGAGCTCGACGCGCGGCTGCGCAAGGACGGCCCGCTGTCCTTGGTCGGGCAGCCGCCGCCCATCGTGCTGATCACGACCGAAGGCTGGAACCGTCTGACGGACAAAGCGCTCGCCTTCGCGCTGAGCCTCTCGCCGGACGTCATCGCCGTGCATCTGACGAAACTCGACCCCGACGAGGACGAGGAGAAAGACGCGCGGCTCCGGCGGCAATGGGAAGAGGATGTCGAGGCGCCGGCCCGCGAGGCGGGGCTCCGCCCGCCGAAGCTGGTCATGATTCAGGCGCCCTATCGTCGCTTTCGAGGGCCGCTGCTGAACCTGATCGAAAGGCTCGAGGCGGAACATCCTTCGCGCACGATCGCCGTGCTCATTCCGGAGGTGGTGAAGCGCCACTGGTGGCAGCACCTGCTGCACACCCACCGCGCTCGACGCCTCGCGAACTCGCTGCTCCACTATGGCGGCTCGCGTCTCGCCGTCATGATCGTCCCCTGGTATCTCGAGGAACCCAAGGTCGAGGAGGCGGTCGAACCGGAGGAGGCCGCCGATCCGGAGGAGGCGGTTCCGATCGAAATGCTCGAGGCGGCCGGCGACAAGCCCGAAGGCCGGCGCTGATGCCGTAGGGTCAGTCTTATTCGTCGCGGTCGGTCCGCTTCGTCACCTCAACGGTGCCCTTGTCGGCGTCGACCTTGATCCAGTCGCCAGTCTCGATGACCTCCAGCGGGTCGCGGTCGAAATCGGTCAGCGCCGGCGCGCGCATGACGACCGCGCCGAGCGCGATCTTGGTCGTCATCGTCGTGAACAGCATCGCCTTGGGCGCGGTCTGCGTCAGCCGCGTCATGTGGAACGCGTTCGACCAGCCGGACGAGCCCTTGGCCCCTGGGAACACCAGGATCTTGTCCTTGAAGCTGACACCGTGCAGCTCGTGGCGCGTCTCGATCACGGTGCCGGTCATCGGATTGACGCCGCCCCAGCCCGAGATCGTCTCGCGCGTCACCAGCGCCTCGCCCTCGGCGACGCCGCCGACCACCGTCCTGCCGTGCAGCACGATCGTCGTGGCGTGCGTCTTGGTGTCGATGCTCATGCCAGCGCTCCTCTCCAACGACCGGTCAGCGCCGCGTCGACGCAATCCTTGGTCGTGCCGAACCAGGCCTCGATCCCCATGAAGGCCGGCAGGTAATGCGTCTGCTTGGCCGAGTCGAGGGCGACGACCTTGGTGCCCTTGGGCACCGCCTGGCTGATCGCCGAGCAGGTGTCGGTGAGCAGCAGCCCGCCGGCGTCGGTGATGATCTTGGTATAGCCGTTGGTGTCGGCCACCGACTTGACCGAACGCGAGGTGAAGATCCAGAGCTGCACGCCGCTGTTGAGCTTTTTCCCATCGAGCAGGCGGGACACCTCCCAGAGCTGCTCGATCGAATAATGCGGGCAGCCGAGCATGACGAAATCGACGCTCTCGTTGCTGCCGATCGCGTTCAGCGATTCATAGGTCTTCCGCCGCTCGGCTAGCCCGTATTTGATCGTCGCGACCGGGCGCCTCGGTCCGAAGGCGATCTCGCGCGTTGCCGCCTCGGGGGTGATGCCGACGACGTGATAGAGCTCGACGCCGCCGGAGGACGCGGCGGCCGCCCCGAAATGCTTGTGGCGCACGAGGTTGGGCTGGCCGGTGACGCCGGTGATGACGGGGATGTTCTCCTGCACCACGTCGCCGACGAAATAGCCCAGCATGCCCCAATCCTGCACCGTCTCGATCGGCACCTCGACCTCGACGAGATGCGTACCATAGCGGAACTCGTCGCGGTGGAAGCCCCAGTCGGGGATCTTGCCGGTCAGCATCGCCGAGCTGGTGCTCTCGCGGCCCTCGGTATTGGTGCGGCCGCCGATGACGGAGTTGCAAAAGACTACCGCCGAGGATTCCATCCAGGCGCAATGCTCGCCCTTCACCGGCACGTTGCCGGCAAGATACGGGGTGCAGGTCTTGAGGATCTGGACGCCATGGTCGGCGACTGCGGCCTCGTCCTCGCGGAAATGATCGAAGGCGGCCTGGGTCTGGCCCATCTTCATCCAATTGTCGGGGTCCATGCCGCCTTGCAGATGGCAGCTATAGGCGCTGACCTTGGGAACCTCGACGATCTCGTCGCTGTCGAGGTCGTAGAGCGAGAAGATCGCGTTGTAGTCGCCGCCGTTGTGGTCCTTGTAATAGTTCTTGAGGAACAGCGACGAAGAGCCGGGGACGCCCGCGATGTTGTTGGTATCGACGAAGCGCTCGGCGCCCAGGGCATTGGCGTAGCGCACCAGCAGCGCCATCGCCTTCTGCTTCGCCGCGCCCTCGGCGCCGTCGAGCATCGCCTTTTCCGAATCGGTCAATCGTACCATTCCCGTCCTCCGACCTGATCGCCAGGAAGTGGTCTCATGTACTTCTGTGATCGCCATGAAGTCCAGGGCGTCGTGCCCGCGTTAGCCCACGACGGACGACGCAAGGACAAAGCCTCGATGCCCAACGACAAAGCGGACAATCCCTGGACGACCCTCTCGGTAACAGACCGCTTCGAGGACCCGTTCATCCGGGTCGAGGAGCATGCGGTGGTGAACGCCGCCGGCGAGCCTGGCGGCTACGGCGTCGTGCGCTTCAAGAAGCGCGGCGTCGGGATCGTCCCGATCGACGAGCAGGGGCGGACGCTGCTGGTCGGCCAATGGCGCTATCCGCTCGGGCGCTACCTCTGGGAGATTCCCGAGGGCGGTCACGATCCGGCCGAGGCTCCGCTCGACGCCGCCCGGCGCGAGCTTCGCGAGGAGATCGCCTTCGTCGCCAACTCCTGTAGCGAGATCCTGAGCATGGACATGTCGACGGCGCTGACCGACGAGCGCGTCACCTGCTTCCTCGCCTGGAATCTGCGAATGGACCGGCCGGACCCCGATCCGCAGGAGGTGCTCGCCGTCCGGCGCCTCAGCTTCGCCGACGCGATCGAGCTCGTCTGGCGCAGCGAGATCCGCGACGCGCTCAGCATCGCGGCGCTCCTCAAGGTTCAGCTCATGGCGACGCGGGACGAGTTGCCGGCGGGTCTTGCGGCGCTGCTGCCACCGCGATGAGCGACGCCTCTTAGCGAGGTTCCGGGGCGCTTAGGGACACGATCTGCGGCGGATCGCCCATCAGCACGTCGATGCGATAACGCTGCCAGTCGCTGCGATAGGCCGCCGGCGCCGTCAGCGGGATCGATGCGGTCGCGACGGATTGCACCTGCGTCGGGCTGCCGCCGAGCGGCATGCCGACCCCGACGCCGCCGCCGCCTCCTCCGCCGCGCCCGAAACCGAAGCCGCCGAGGCCGAGACCCAGCGACGATCCGGAACCACGATCGTAGACCCGGTCGGTGCTGAGGCTGGAGGCCTCCGTCACCGTTCCATCCGACGCCACCAGCCGCACCGCCCGCACAGGCCTCGGGTCTTGAACCACCACCTGTATGATGTTGCTTCCAGGTATGACGGCTGCCGTCATCCGCGGCTCCTGCGGTGTCGACGAGCAGGCGACCAGGGTTCCGAGGATGAGCAGAGGCCAGCGCATTTCTTTTCCCGTATCAGCGTCCCCCTAGAACATCGCGGTAGAGCCGGAGTTCAATTCATGCCCCACAGGTGGAGTTCCAGCCCCTCGGAGAGCGGGTGACGCGGCGCTTCGGATTGGGCATTCGGCGTCCTGTGGTTCATACTGTTGCGGCGGCCCTGCATACGACTTTGGTATTAAGGGCGGCCGCTTGCCGCATGCGAGGCGGACGTGAAACACTGCCGGGTGGTCAGGGAGGCCAGGGCGCAATGCGGTTACACGCTCTGCGAGACGTGAGCGCCGATGGCGATTTTCCCGCCGCCCCGGCGGTCGTCGCAGAGCGTGCCGCTCCAACGGCGTTCATCGCGGTATTCCCGGCACGCGTGTCGCGCCGCGGCATGGGCGTCACGGCGCCGGACGGCGACGACCGGCTGCCGCGCTTGCCGACCGACATTGCCCGCCTGCGCTGGCCGGCCTGGGCGGCGGCTGTCGCCGTGCATCTGGCGTTCGTCGCGGCGATCCTCACCGGCGTCCTGTCGCGCACCGAGCCCACGCCGTCCGACGCTGTCGAGATCGCGCTGGTTTTCGAGCCCACCCCCGAGCCGAACGCCGTCGCCCCGACGGAGAGCCAACCCGAAACCATGCCGGCACCGACGCCGGCGGAGGCACCGCCGATCCCTCTCGAACCGCCGCCCCCGCTCGCCAAAGCGGTCGAGCCGGCGCCGGCACCGCCGTCGAGCGAGCCGCAAGAGCCGCAGGCGGTCGAGCAGGCAGCCTTGCCGCCGGAGGACCCTGCCCCGCCGCCGCCGAGGCCGATGACCAAACCCGCGCCGACCCGTCGCGCGTCAAAACCGGCGCCGGCGATCGCCCACCGCGAGGCGGCGCCGGCGCCGCGCCAAGCGCCTGCCGGTACCGTCGGCGAGACGGAGAACGCCGCCCCGCCATCGGTAGTCGCCGCGGCCCCGCTTCGAACGACGCCGGTCGGCAATCTTTCACGCAATCGCAAGCCGGACTATCCGGCCGAGGCGCGGCGCCGCGGTCAGCAAGGAAGGGCGCTGCTCCGCGTCGAGGTCTCGGCTGCCGGCGCCGCAACCGACGTCCGGCTCGTCGCGAGCAGCGGTTATCCCGTGCTCGACGAGGCGGCGCTGACGGCAGTACGGGAATGGCGCTTCGATCCGGCGACCGTCGACAGCAGGCCGGTCGAGGGTGCCGTCGAGGTGCCGATCCGCTTCCGGCTGGACGACTGACGCCGTTCCGGCTTGCCGCAAACGTCTATCGCCAGGAATTATGGACGACGACGACCGGCGCCGCTCCGCCGCCGAGACGTTGTGTCCCGACCGCGCTGACCTCGACCAGGAATTTTTCGCGCATCGCTCGCTCGAAATCGGGAAAACCGGCAGCCGGCTGGAGGAAGGCGCCGGTCCCGCCGATGACGTGCTCGCGATACCAGCCCTCGAGGGTATTCGCCTCGTCGCCGTCGAGGATCGGCAGACCGTTGATCGTGACGCCGGTGCCGACAATCTCGTCGCGCAGCGCTTCGACCGGCTGCAACGGATTGCAATTGTCGTGGCCGTCGCCCGAGACGTCGATGACCGTCCGATCCGCGGGCAAGGGCGCGCGCGGCAGGATCTTGTCGGCGACGAGGCGCATCATCTGCGACATGCAGGTGAACTGATCGGCGACGCGGGGCGCGCGCCGTACCTGCGCCGCGAAGCTCGCCGCATCCTCGCTGCTCGCGATCAGCGTCCAGGGCACCGAGACCTGCGCCTTGTCCGACCATTGCACGAGGGTGATCAGCAGCGATTGTCGCGGCCCGGCGAGAATGGCGCCCTGGACGGCGGCGTCCTCGAAGGCTGCGGCGATTCCTTCCATCTGCAGCCGATAGCGCTCGAGGCTGACCGATCCCGACACGTCGACGGCGAGCACCAGCGCGGTATCGACCGTGTCGACCGGCCCCGCCGCAACGGGCGAGAGCAGAGCGAGAGAGACGCCGATGCCAATTAAGACACGGAAGCGGAAACCGCACCGCATCGCCGCCCCATGCGCCACGTCACGGGATCGCATCGTCATGCTTTCGCGCGCTCGCCAGCCCGACCGCATGGTCGAGGGCCCGGACATCCGTGAGAACGACGCGGTCGAGGTCGGCCTCGGAAAGATCGGCGCCCTCGAGATCCGCGTCCGTCAGATCGGCATGGGACAGGTCGGCGCGCTTCAGATTCGTCCCGGTCAGCACGGCGCCCGAAAGGTTCGCGAAGGTCAGCAGGACGCCCGTCAGATCGGCGCCCGCGAGGTTGGCGCCGAGCAGATTGCAGCTCGACAGCTCGGAGCGGCCGAGGTTCATCGTGCGCGCCGTCCTGCCGTCGGCGCCCAGTCGGGCACCGACCAGCCGCGCGCCGCCGAGGTCGGCGAAGGTGAGCCGCGCGAAGATGACCGCCCCCTCGAGGTTGGCGCCCCTGAAGCGGGGCGCCTCGATCGCCTGCGCCTCCAGCGTCGAGGATACGGCGGGACGCAGGAGGCTCGCATGTCGGAGATCGGCGCCGGCGAAATCGGCCCGGATGATCACTGTCAGATCGAGACGCGCGCCGGTGAGATCGCTGTGCGCGAAATTGGTGTCCGTCAGGTCGGATGCGGTCAGATCGGCGCCCGTGAGATCCGCACCGGAGAAATCGAGGCCGCTGAGATCGAGCCGGCTGAGATCCTTGTGGGAGAAATCCGCCGGATGGCCGGGCGTCGCATGAACCAGCATTTCGGTCACTTGCCGGACGGTGAGATCCGCCGCCGCCGCGCTGCCCGCGAGACCGATCGTCGCCAGAATCCCGATCGCGGCAAAGACCCGCATTACCGGGACGGCGCGCCGGGCGGCCGCGCTGCGCCCTTCGAACCGCTCGGGACGGCATCGGTGACACAGTTCATGGCACGATCCTAACGGGTCGCAACTGACAGACGATACAAACAGATGGCCCCGCCGGAAAGGGTCGCAACGGCCCGTTCGCGATGGCGCGCGAATTGGTCGCAGGGCAAGAGGTTGCCAGCGCTCCTTCGGAGCCCTCCCGTCGGCACCGGCCACGGCCGTGGCATTCTGAGACACGATAAGCCTCCTGTGCGATCATCGAGGCGTCGCACGGTGAAGCGGTCGCGCTACGGGGTCGTTTCAGCACCGGCGAAAAACGTTACGACCGTGACGCTTCGCCTCGGCTCATCGTGGCGTGACGGTGCAGTGACGATGCCGCCGCAACCCGTCAAGCTATCCAATTCCGGCCGCACATACAGCAATACAAACGAATTAGGCGGGATCGTGCCGCGCAGGCGCAACGCGCATTGCGCTTGCCGGCAAATTTCGCAATTCTCACCGCGGCCGGCCGCGGGGCCGGCAAAGGCGGGTCAAGGGGAGGAAGAGGAATGCGGTTCAAAGGTGCAGCCGTCATCGGGATCGTGTCGGCTCTCGGCGCCTACCCCGCTCATGCCGACGACGGCGATGCGAAGGCGGGCGAAGCGGTCTTCAAGAAGAACTGCACCGTCTGCCATACCGTCGAGGCCGGCAAGAACAAGATCGGCCCCAGCTTGCACGGGGTCGTCGGCCGGCACTCCGCCTCGCTCCCCGACTTCGCCTATTCCGATGCGATGAAGAAGGCCGACAAGACCTGGGACGAGGCGACGCTCGATAGCTATCTGACGAACCCGCGTGCGCTCGTCCCCGGGACGAAAATGATCTTCGCCGGGCTCAAGGACGAGGCCGACCGAAAGAACGTCATCGCCTATCTCAAATCGCTCGAGTAGGGATCCGCTGGGGCGGCGGCTCGGCGGCGAAGAGGCGGCGCTGCTCGGCGGCGATCTCGCCGTGGATCCGCTCGATCGCCGCGGCATCCGTCCTGGCGTGGCGCGCCAAGGGCACTGCGACATCCGCGAGCAGCCGCCCCGGCGCATCCGACAACAGCAGTATCCGGTCGGCGAGCGTCACCGCCTCGCGCAAATCATGGGTGACCAGGAGCGCGCCGGTCGGATGCGACCGCCAGAGCCGCAGCAGGAGCAGCCGGAGGCGGTCGGCCGTCGCGGCGTCGAGCGAGACGAAGGGCTCGTCCATCACCAGGAGCTCCGGCTCGACGATGAAGGCGCGCGCGATCGCCGCCCGTCGCGCCATTCCGATCGAGAGCCGCGACGGATATGTCTCGAGCGCCTCGCCGAGCCCGACTTCTTGCAACAGCCGCCGCGCCCGCTCGCCGGCGCCCTCTGGCAGAACGAGCATGACGTTCTCGAGGACGGTCCGCCATGGCAGCAGGCGCGGCTGCTGGAAGACATAGCCGATCCGCACCCGGTTCGGCCGCCGCCGATCGAGCAGCACCGCGCCGCTGAAGTCGGTGTCGAGCCCGGCGACGATGTTGAGCAGCGTCGTCTTGCCGCAGCCCGACGGACCGACGATCGCGATGAACTCGCCGAGCCTGGATCTGAAGGAAATGTCGTGCAGTACGGTCCTGGTCATGCCGTCGGGCGTCGGAAACCGCTTCTCGCGAATCTCGACGGTCAGCTCCGGAGTCACCGTCTCCACCTCAGGACGCGGCGTTCGAGCGGCTGCAGCAGGCCCCATTCGATCAGCTGGACGACGGCGACGAACGCCAGCGCATAGGCGAGGATGCGGGGAACGTCGAACAGCTGGAAATAGAGCTGCAGCTGGAAGCCGATGCCGTCGCTGCGGCCCAGCAGCTCGACCACCAGCACGATCTTCCAGACGAGCGCCAGGCCCGAGCGGGTCGCCACGAGGACGAAGGGCACGAGCTGCGGCGCGACGACATGCCGGAAGCGACGCCAGCGCGGCACGTGAAAGACCTCTGCCATCTCGGCATAGTCGCGCTCGAGCGCGCGAGCCCCCTCGCGCATCGTCATCGCGACGAGCGGCAGCTTGTTGAGCGCGACCGCCCCGACCGCCGCCGCGTCGGTCAGCCCGAACCAGACGTAGAACAGCACGGCGATGACCAGCGCCGGCAGGTTCAGCAGGACGATGATCCAGCCGTCGAGCAGCAGATCGACGCGCCACCAGCGCCCCATCGCCAGCCCGATCGCGACGCCGCCCGCCATCGCGACGAGGAAGGCGACGAGCACCCGCGCCAGCGTCACCGCAAGGTGGAAGGGCAGCGCGCCGTCGCGGATTTCCTCGCCGAGGACCACCGCGACCGTCTCGACCGACGGCAGCGCCCGCAGGTGGGCGCAATGTGCCGCGATTTCCCAGACGGCCAGCAGCACGGCGAAGGATGCCAGACGATACGGCAGGGCGCGCGCGACCGGCTTCGCCGCGGCCGCTTCCGCCGCCGTGATCGATGCGTCACCCGTCGAGATCGTCAAGGAAGATCCCTTCGGGAAGCGTCGTGCCGGTCCCGACCAGGGCGGCGCCGCCGACCCGCGCGAGAAGCGCGTAGAGACGTTGCGCCGCCGCGTGCCCGCTGCGGTCCGGTCGTGCGGGGATGCCGCGGCGATAGGCGTCGCGCAGCTGCGCGAGCTCCGCCGCGGTCGCCGCGCCGGTCTGCGGCGCGAGCGTTTGCCATTCCTCGTCCGACGTCGCCAGAATTTCGTCGGCGCGGGCGCAAGCGCGCCGAAATCCATCGGCGAGAGCGCGGTTACGCATCACCCAATTGCGCGACACGACATAGCCGACCAGCGGCACCGGCTCGGCAAAGCCGAGCGCGCGCATCGCCTCGTCCATGCCGAGCAGGCGGCGGGCACCGCCCGCCTCGAGGCGGGCCGCAAACTGCCAATAGGTGAGAACCGCATCGAGCCGTCCGGCCGCCATCTGCTCGGCAAGCAGCGGCGGCGCCCCGAAGCTCTTCTCGACGGCGAGGTCGAGATCCTTCCCGCCGCTCTGCCGCGATAGCGCGCGCAGCAGCAACCAGCTCTTGTCGATCGCGCTGCCGGCGATCCCCAATCGCCGCCCCGCGAGCTCGTCGAAGGACCGCAGCGGCGAGGCGGCCGGAACCATTATCGCGCCGAGCGCGCTGGAATAGGCGCTGAACGACCAATCCTCGCCCTTCGTGCGCTGCAGCGCTGCCCAGAAAAGATCGGAGACGATCGTATCGACACGACCCGCCTGCAAGGCGACCAGAGTCGCCTGGTTCGAGCCCAGCTCGAGCGTCTCGATGCGGATGTTTTCGGCGCGGTCGATGCCGTGGCGCCTGATGGTTTCGAGCTGCCAGCCGACACTGCCGAACTTCAGGATGGCGACGCGGATCACCGGGGCGTCGTCCGCGGCACGGGCGATGCCCGACATGCCCGCTACGACGGCGGAGCTGCCGATCATTGCGAGCGCGCGACGCCGGCCGATACGCTTCAAGCCGCCCTCCCCGATTTTATCTGACGATGATTTCACATTGGCACCGCCCCCTCCTCAAGCAATTATAAATAGGGTCGCGACAGTGCGATGCAAATGGGAGGACAGGACCCGATGGGGTCGGTCGACCGAAAGGACATCCTCGCACCGCAGCCGACGGCGGTTTCGGAAAGCGTGAGCCCCGCCCTCGAGATCGTCGGGCTCAGCCATTCCTACGGGTCGCGCACGGCGCTTTCCGACGTCTCCTTCACGGTCTCGCCTGGCGACTTCACCGTCCTCCTCGGCCTCAACGGCGCCGGCAAGAGCACGCTCTACGCTCTGATCACCCGACTCTATGCGCATCGCAGCGGCACCATCCGGGTGTTCGGTGCGGCGATCGACCGCGACCCGGCGACTGCCCTCGCCCGCATGGGCATCGTCTTCCAGCAGCCGACGCTCGACCTCGATCTCAGCGTCGAGCAGAACCTGCGCTATCACGCCGCCCTCCACGGACTCCCCCGCGCCGTCACCGAAGCCAGGATCGTCGAGGAGCTGGCGCGCGTCGAAATGTCCGACCGCCGCCGCGACAAGACCCGCCAGCTCAGCGGCGGTCAGCGCCGTCGCGTCGAGATCGCACGCGCCCTGATGCACCGGCCGCGGCTGCTGCTGCTCGACGAGCCGACCGTCGGCCTCGACGTCGCGGGGCGACAATTCCTCTTGCAGCATGTCCGCAAGCTGTGCCGCGATCAGGGACTCGCGGTGCTCTGGGCGACGCATCTGATCGACGAGGTCGGCGACGACGCCCGCGTCATCGTCCTCCACAAGGGCAAGATCCTCGCCGACGGGAGCGTCCCCGAGATCAACGCCGCGCAAGGCACGCCATCGATCCGCGCCGCCTTCGACCGGCTGGTGCAGCATGGAGAACCCTCCCAATGACCAGCGAGACCGTTGAGATCGGCAGCGTCCCGGCGACCGGCCCGATCCGCCTGACGGCGGCGCATTACCTGCGCTGCCTCGAAGGCGTCGTCCGCCGCGAGTGGCTGCGCTTCCTCAGCCAGCGCGGCCGCTTCTTCTCCGCCCTCGTGCGACCGCTCGTCTGGCTCGGCATTTTCGCCGCCGGGTTTCGCTTCACCCTCGGCGTCTCGATCATCCCGCCTTACGAGACCTATGTTCCGTATGAGGTTTATGTCGTCCCCGGCCTCGCCGCGATGGTGCAGATGTTCAACGCCATGCAGAGCGCGCTCTCGATGGTCTGGGATCGCGAGATGGGCAGCATGCGCGTCCTGCTGACGAGCCCGCTGCCGCGCTGGTACCTGTTGACCGCGAAACTGCTCGCCAGCGTCGTCGTCTCGGTGCTGCAGGTCTATGCCTTCCTCGCGATCGCGCTCTTCTGGGACGTCGAGGCGCCGTGGTGGGGCTACCTCACCGTGCTGCCGGCGCTGATCCTCGCGGGAATGATGCTGGGCGCCTGCGGCCTGCTGCTGTCCTCGACGATCCGGCAGCTGGAGAATTTCGCCGGGGTGATGAATTTCGTGATCTTCCCGATGTTCTTCGCCTCCTCCGCGCTCTACCCGCTATGGCGCGTCAAGGAATCCAACCTCTGGCTCTGGTACATCTGCGAACTGAACCCCTTCACCCACGCCGTCGAGCTGATCCGCTTCGCGCTCTACGGCGAGGTCTCGTGGAGCGCGGCGCTCGTCGTCGTCGGGTTCCTGATCGTCTTCATGGTGCTCGCGGTCATCGGCTACGACCCGGCGCGCGGTCTCGTCGCGCGCCGCGGCGGCTCCGAGTGACTTGGCAGCGCATGCACTCGGGTCCATCATCGGCGGCAAAGGATCTTAGGCTTTCGAGGGAGGGGCGCTTGCGCGGCCGGCGACTCGATAAGGCGAAGCTGCTTCTCGCCATTGCGATGCTGCTGACGACGGCCGTCGCCACGATCGCGCACGCCGACGACCCAGCTCCGGCTCCGGATGCGTCGCCATCCTCGACCGCCGAGCCCGCCGCGGCGCCCCCCGCCACCGTCACGATCCACATCGCCTATCTGGCAAAGCGCATCGTCAAGAAGCTGCCGCATTCCTACCTCGACCTGCCGCCGCAGGACGACGGCGTCGCCGGCGCCCGCATCGGGATCGCCGACGACAACACGACCGGCCGCTTCACCAATCAGCGCTTCGTCCTCGACGAAACCCTCCTCACCGAAAAGGACGATGTCGCGGCGGCATTCCGCAAGCTGGTGCAGGACGGACAGCGCTTCGTGATCCTCGACATGCCGGCGACGGATCTCCTCGCCGTCGCCGATCTTCCCGAGGCGAAGTCGATGCTCCTCCTCAACGTCGCCGACCCCGACGATCGGCTCCGCGCCGAGGATTGCCGCGCGAATGTGCTGCACGTCACGCCGAGCCGCGCGATGCTGACCGACGCGCTCGTCCAATACCTAGTGCTGAAGCGGTGGACCAAGGTGCTGCTCGCGACGGGGCCCAGCGACGCCGACAAGGAATACGGTGTGGCGGTGAAGCGGTCGCTGAAGAAATTCGGCGCGAAGCTCGTCGCCGACAAGCCCTGGACCTTCGAGCCCGGGGCGCGGCGGACCGACACCGGTCATTTCCAGATCGCCGCCGAGGTCGCCCGCTACACGCAGGGGATTTCCTACGACGTTCTCGTCGTCGCCGACGAAGACGGCGATTTCGGCAGCGACCTTTCATATCGCACGACCGACCCGCGGCCGGTCGCCGGGACACAGGGGCTGACGCCGACATCCTGGGCGCGGCCCTTCGAGCAATGGGGCGCGACGCAATTGCAGAACCGCTTCCGTCGCCAGACCTCGCGCTGGATGGACGATCGCGACTATGCCGCATGGATGGCGGTCCGCGCCGTCGCCGAGGGCGCAACCCGTTCCCGCTCCGGCGACCCCGACGCGATCATCCGATACATGCGCAGCCCCGATTTCGACCTCGCCGCCTTCAAGGGCGTCAAGCTCAGCTTCCGCCCGTGGGACGGCCAGCTGCGGCAGCCGGTCCTGCTCGCCGATACCGATTCCCTCGTCTCGGTCTCGCCGCAGATCGGGTTTCTCCATGAAGTCTCCGAGCTCGACACGCTCGGCATCGATCGACCGGAGACGCAATGCAAGATGATTCGATGAGATCGGCCGGCGCCCGGCACATTCTTTCCGCCGCGGTCGCGGCGCTGATCGTCCTGTGGGCCGCAGGTTCCGCGGACGCTCAGGGCTACCGGCGCGAGGATCCCGACTGGCCCTGCTTCCAGCGCCTCATGCCATCGCTCGGCGCCGCCAGTTTCTGGAACGGGCCGAACATTGCCGCGGCGGGCGACTGGCGGCAAGACCCGGCGGTCACCGCACTCGTCGAGAAGATCACGCCGCGCAAGATCGCGGTCGCCGACGGCGAAGCCGCGATCGCAACCTTCGCCGATGCGCCGGACCCTGCCGCACAGGACAAGGCGACGGCGCTCACCCGCGCCTTCGCAGGCCTGCTCGAGCTGACGAACCAGGAGCGTGGCCAGCTGATCGCCCGCATCAAGGATCTCGGCGCGCGCCAGCGCGAGCTCTCGAATATCGCCTCGCATGCCCAGGAAGAGCTCGGAGCAATCCCGGTCGGCGCCACCGGCGACGAGGCGGCGAAGCGCGACGATCTGCAACAGCGCTTCCTCTACGTCACCCAAGCCTTCGAGAGCACGCAGCGGACCATGCGTTATGCCTGCGACGCGCCGGTGCAGCTCGAAGCCCGTCTCGGCAGCTATGCCCGGGCGCTGCAGGCGCGTTTGCCGGACGTCGCCGCCGCTCCGGCGAAAGATCCGTCGCCCTGAGGGTTCGTTAGAGAGCGATACCTCGCGTAGGTCGTGTACTCATAACTAACCGTGGCCATAGCCGCGTCACGTCGAGTCCGCGATGGGTCGCGAAAAGCCGACGTTCCCCACCCGAGGGATCAGCGCGGATACAGGAACTGCACCTGAAAACGGATCGCCCACTTCGGGCCACCGCTCAGGCGCTCAACATAGTCGAAGGCCTGGAGCGAGGTATTGATCGGCTGGCCGCTGATTTTGAAAATCTTGCCGACACCGCCGCCGATCGGAACGTTCCAGCGTTGCGATGAATCGGCGCTCCAGTTCGCGGTGATGATCGGCGCGCTGCTGAGGTACCAGCCGTCCGGCAAGTTGTAGTTAACGAAGGGCTGCAACAGTGTCTGGTTCACGTCGGTACGCCCATTCGGCCCCGCGATAGAGAACAGCTGGCGCGCTAACACCCCGATGACCCACGGTTTGGGCGTTATCAGGCCGACCGCCGCTGGCCCGACGCTCAGCTTGCCTGAGCCGATTATCTTCGAGGTCGCTGTCGGCAGGTTGATCGATGGCCCCACACCCCAGATGAAGTCGCTCGGGGCGGCCGGCGCTAAATAGAAGGTCTAATTGATGTCGCCGAGGCCGAAGGTCTCCCGAATGCCGAGTGGTCCGCTGCTGGCCGCCGTCGTGTTTTCGCCCAGGCTACTGGCGCCGAACCCGGCGCTGACGCTCGGCACGTAGATCAGCGGCGCGATGCTGCGGCTGATGATGTTCCATCCGCCGACGGTGAACGGCAGGACCGGCTGGATGTTCAGCACGTTGGCGGTCTTGTCGTGGTTCGGACCGGCCCCGAAATAGGTGTTGTTCTGAAACGGCAAGCTGTACATCGCCGCGACCGGGTTCTGCGCCGCCGCGGCGAGGCCTTCGGTCGAGTCCTGAGCTTCCACCGGCCGGCCGAAGCAGTGCGCTGCAACGCACGCCGTCGCGAGGGTCGCGGCGATCCGAAGCCAAGCCATCGCCCGCCGCCCTTCTATTTCGCCTTGACGACCGGCGGCGGCATCCAGCTGCCATCGTTGATCGCCACCTGCGGCCAATAGCCCCGCAGGTAGAGCAAAAATTCCGCGGCTTTAGGCGTCGGCAGCCAATTGCCTCGCATCTCGGCTGCCGGCGGATCGGCTTGTACGTAAAGAGTCAGCGAGCCGTCGGAGTCGTATTTCAGTGCTGTATTCTTTGTGCCGGTCGAGTAGCGCTTGATCTCATTGGGCTCGAAGAAGTGGTGCCGGTTCGTGGGCAGCGCCCACAAATAGGCTTGGACGGCACGCTGAAAGACCAATTCGTCCGTCAGCGCGAGGCTTGTCTGCTTGTTCGGGAATCCCTATTCGAACGGGAGCTTGGCCAGTTCCTCGTAGCGCGATGTTTGTGCCGAGGCAGCGGCAGCGATGAACCCCATACCGGAAAGGAAAAGAATTCGGCAAAGTCGTCTCAAGACGTTGCGGGTCATCACAATCCCCCGATGCAGGCGACACCGGCACGACGCGCCCTATGTAGCCAGCTTGGGGCCCGCCAAACCGTTCGCCTATCAGGGATAGACCTGAAATTCAGACTGCCAATTACCGATGTGTGCGACCGGTGGTCGTGTAGTTGCCCTAATAAACCGACAGGATGCGGTTGCTATATTGGCGTGGCGGAACAGCCGAGGCGAGCGGTATCTGAGCGCCTTGTAAGGACGATGCTGGTTGTAGTGCTCGAACCAGCGGTCGAGCCGGGCGGTAGCCCGCAGGGGCAAACCTCGCGGGGTGGTTGCAGATCTGGGATTTGCCTACTTGACCGTTTGGACGACTTCGAAGCCTTCGAACTCTGGGTGGCCAAGGTAAAGTGGGACGTTGGCGTTCCCGACGTTCCCGGCATTGCGGTGAGCGGCACGGAATGCCTCCGACTTGGTCCAGCCTTCGAATGCTGCTTGGTCCGCCCAGATCGTATGGCTGGAATACAGGACGTGGTCCTCCCGCTGAGGGCCGCGCAACAAGTGGAACTCCAAGAACCCCGGGACCTCCTTCAGATGCGTGTCGCGGCTGGTCCAAACGTGCTCGAACGCGGCCTCCGACCCCAAGACGACCTTGAACCGGTTCATGGCGATGTACATGCTGCGAGATCCTGAGCCGAAGTCACGTCACATTAGTATGGTGAGGCTCCGGCCACTGACAAGCGACAGTGAGCATCGGGCGCCCTGCAGGGTCGCTTCAGAAGGACCGCAATGGGTGGTTTTGCGGCGGTCCGCGACGAGCGTGTCATTATGCACCCCTTCTTCAAGCATCTGTAAACATTGGGATTTGGTTTCCGGCATCGAGGTGACACGGGCGACCTTTACGCCCCATCGCCCGGATGACGCGCTCGTTTTGGAGGTCGGAGGCGAGGATTTGGTAAGGAGCGCCTGGAACGACTTGCTCTGCGGGAAGAATGTTGGCCTCGATCAGCCGGCGGATGCGATGGCTGGTGACGCCGCTGTGTTGTGCCGCTTCGCGCATCGTCAGCCACGTTCTGTCCTTTTCGGCCGAGCGATAGGCGTGGATGCCGCGAACTCGCCGGATCGATCCGACACGGTGCGCCGTCCAGGTTTTGCCCTGACCGGTCGGCAGCCTCATTCGGTTCAGCGTTGCGGCGATGTCCTCGTCCGACCAGCGGGTCGCCATACTTCGGGTGACGGCCAACGCGTCTTCCGGGGTGCTGCAGTCATGCTCGCCGGTCTTGGGCTTACGAACAGGCGCGCTGTTTTCATTAATAGAACCATCGGCTGCGATGTAATGTGCTGGTGCGGCGATGACTGTTTCGACACCCAAGGCCCTCGAAGGAAATTCCGCAATTACTCCGGCGAGGTGGAACGACCACGATCCGTTTTTCTCAAGCGGCATCATCATCATCGGACCGCCGCTGATGCCGCCAGGGTCGAAGCCTTCTGGCGGAAATCCCAATCCCAAGGTATGCACCCAAAACTGTCTCTCAAAGGGCATGGAGATCTGGCGATCCGACGCGCTGCCGATCGGTCCGCCAGCGATGTACAGCCCGAAACTGATCGCCCTGACTATTGATCCAGAGACGGCTATCTTCCGGAAAGCCCGCAAAATAGGCCGTGAGACCCATGTGACCAGGACGCGCCGGTGAGGGATGGGGCGGTGGCCAATCTCCAGCAGGAACAGCGAATGGCTGTTTTCCGATTTGAGCAAGCTCGTCAGCTGAAACACTGAAGGTCGCAATATCAATACTATCCGAAACGGCGATCAATCGGGCTTCGGGATTAAACGTGAGGTCGCCGAGTTGGCAAGCGATCTTCCCACGCGCCATCTGTTTGCCCTTAAGGTAGAGGCGATCGACATGCGCCGCGGTGACGGCAATGATCCGGCCGCTAATGTCGATGAAGAACGCAGAGCCATTTCGCCATCGCTGAGTGTCGAGAGTCGCATGAACGTAGCTCCATCGGAACGTCGTAACGTACGTTCCAGCGGTCATCTGCAATTGCTTCACGAAAGGGCTTCGCGCGAATTCGATCTTCTCCAAGTCAGTCATAGCGTTGAGAGATCTTGCGGTCGGCGGGCTTTCGTTGCTCATTTGGCGGTACCGGTCACGGTGAGGTTTACAAAACATAATCATACCAACATCTAGAAAACTCGGCGCCCTTCGAATGAAGCGGAATGCGAACTCGAAGTGTACGCTTTGGGCGCGGGGCGGCCGGGGCCGCGCGGCGCTGAGCGTCCGCTTCGGATATCGTTTGAAGTGCGGCCTCTATGGCGGACCTGGGCGCTATTGCGGCTGGTCGGCCGACGGCGTCGCCTCGGCGGTCGGAAACCCCGCCGCCTCCCATCCGTCGGTGCCATCGCCATACCACAGCGCCGCCTCGTAGCCCCAGGCGATGGCG
>JAQGID010000357.1 GCA_028291405.1 Rhodospirillales bacterium
AACGTACGCAGCGAAGTGCGAGCAGTTCGCCTTCAGCCGATTGACCGAGGTCACCATCACCACCGTTCCGGCAGGGACACGTACCGGCGCTGCTGATGTTGCGGGCCGGAATGGTGAGTTCTGATCAAGCCGCCTTCTCTGCCCCCCACTCGAAGCTGGTGCCGTCGGTCCAGATGCAGTGCAGGATGACGGCGATCTTGCGCGCGACAGCAACCTTCGCTTTCTTGGCTCCGACGCGCTTCATGAGGCGGACCCCCCAAGACTTGAGAGCCGACCAGCGCTGGGTCCGATGCAGCAGGACGCTTGCCGCTTCGAATAGATAAGTCCGGAGCAGCCGATCACCCCATTTCGAGACGCGGCCGTTGAGATCCAACTCGCCAGCTTGCGTTCGGCGCGGTGTGAGGCCGAGATAGGCACCGACTGTCTGAGCCGATCGGAAGCGTGTCGGACCGTCAATCGTGTGGCGGAAGGTGACGGCGGTAACGACGCCAACGCCCGGTACCGTCATCAGGCGCCGCGTCGTCTCGTCCGATTTCGCAGCCTGCCGAATCTGCTTATCGAGAAATTCCTGCTGCTCACCGACTCGCTCGTGCACGGCAAGCAGCCCCTCGACAATCGATCGTAACGGATGCTCGTCATCAATGAGCCGGAGCACGTGGAGGCGGAACTGTGCGCTGATCGCTCGCGGGAACAAGAGCCCGATCTCTTTCAGCATACTGCGCACCTGATTCTCCAGGTCACGACGGATGCTGACAAGCCGGGCTCGCGCGACAAGGACGGAGCGGAGAACTTGGCTGGCCTCGCTCTTGACGCGGACCTCACGGTACCAACCAACCGGAACGAGCTCCACAAGACCTCGAGCGTCGTTCGGATCGCTCTTGTTCATCCTGACGGAAAGAGCCGCATGGGCATGGCGCGCATCAATACAGACGACCGGCAGATCGATGCGCTTTAGCTCGTGCCAGAGCCAACTCGCCATCGCGCCAGTCTCGAATCCAATCCGTTCCGCAGCGGGCGCCCGCTTGCGGATGACCCGAGCGAGTGCACCAGGTTCGGACGGAGCCTTACACTCGAATAGGATCTTGCCATCCTGGGGTCACTACACGAAAGTGCGTTGAGTGTACGACATCTTGGACGAAGCATGAACGGGCTGCGCGCTGTATGTCCGCTGCACCCTTAATGGCGGCCGCTCGGGTGGCGGTCGACGTCACGTCTCTGACGTGCCAATCTCGGACATACGCACTCCCGTCAGACCACGTGGCTCGAACCAGCCGTCGAAGGTTTGGCCTCGACGTTGCCTAGCTGCTCGAACGTCGCCACGTGGCTGGCGCCGCACCGAACGCCTTCTTGAACGCGCGGGAGAATGCAGCTTCCGAGTCGTAGCCAACCATCTCGGCAACTTGTGCGAGGGACGCGCTGGTGTTGCGGAGCTTCTCAGTCGCGACCTGCATGCGCCAACTGGCGAGGTAGTGCATCGGCGGCACGCCAATCAGACGCATGAAGCGGTCGGCCAACGCCGAACGCGATAAGCCGACCTCGCGGCCAAGGTCATCGACGGTCCAACGCCGGGGGATGTCACGATGCAGCAGCGCCAATGCCCGCGCAACGTAGGGCTCGCGCAAACCGGCGAGCCATCCGGTCTGACCGTCCGGCAGGGCCTCAGCGTGGCGCCGCACCGCCTCCACGAACAACAGCTCCGAAAGCTTGGCCAGCACGGTCTCCGATCCTGGGCGGCCAGCGGACATCTCCTCCGCGGCGTATTGGAATGTCGAGCGGATCCATTCCGCGGCTCCGCCTTTCTCAACGTTGAGCCTAAGCAGGGGCGGCAGGCTCGAGATCACCGGATTGCCTTCGGCGCCGGCGCAGCCGAGAAACCCGCAGATCATCCGCGTGCGTCCGCCGCCGCCGCCATGACGGATCGAGAACAGCCCGCCATCCTTGGCCGGCTGGATGATGTCGCTGCCCGCAACCGGCGGCAGGCTCAAATCGCTGCCCATCAGATGCAAGTCGTTGCGCGGCAGCAGAACGACCTCGCCGGCCCCGATCGTGACGCCCTTTCCATCCTCTCCGTCGACGCGGATATGAAGCTCGCCCTCGACGACGTAGTGATAGGGAAGCAGGTGGGACGCCGGCCCTAGAACAGGCGCGCAATGCTCGGGCGCGACGCGCGTCGCTATGCACCACGGCGCGGAGAACTCGGCGTGCAGGAACACGCCGCCCGTCAAATGCGCCACCCGCAAGACGTCGGATAATGCGTCCATGCCTGGTCCCTACCAGATCCGGTGTTTCGGTCAGGTCTTCCGGCGGGCCGGTCATAGACCCTCGGCCGGCCGCCGACCTACAGATGGCCACACCAGCCGACCAGTGCATCCCTCCTGTCGGCACGCTACTCCCTGAAAGGCGGCGGAGCATGAACGTGATCCACCACATCTCGGCGGGCGAACGATATGCCCGCTGCATTCAGACGTCCAAGCGGGTGCGCTGGGACGTCGACGAGGACGTCATCCGGGGGCGCCATTTCGATGCCGCCCACAAATTCCTGCCGGACGGGCTTTCCCTGGCCGTCGCGTTCACGACCCTGTCGCCCTATGAAAAGCGGTTCGTCAGCCAGATCCAGGGCCGCACCTACGCCAATGTCTTTGGGCTGGTCGAGCGCTTTATCAACGCCAAGGTCTTGGAACTGACCCGCGATCACTGGTTCGGCGACCAGGTTGCGCTCGAGGCGCTCGTTCGGTTCAGCGAAGAGGAGCTAAAGCACCAGGCGCTGTTTCGCCGCATCGACACGATGGTCGGCGAGGTTCTACCGGACGGCTATCGCTTCGACCCCGACCCCGACGCCGTCGCCCACGCCGTGCTCGGCAAGAGCACATGGGCGGTATTGGCGCTGACGCTGGATATCGAGTTGTTCACCCAGCTCCACTATCGCCAGAGCATCGATCGCGACACCGAACTCTCCGAACTGTTCAAGGACGTCTTCCTCTATCACTGGAAGGAGGAAAGCCAACACGCGATCCTCGACGAACTCGAATGGGTGCGCCACGACGCCGGGCTAACGGCGGTGCAACGCGACCGGGCGGTCGACGAGTTCATCGATTTATTGGCCGCGGTGGACGGCATCCTGCAAGCCCAGGCGAACACCGACGCAGGCTACTTCGCGGTGACGTGCGGCCGCGCGGTCGACCAGGCCGAGCTGCAGGCGATCGGCGCCGCATTCCTCAAGGCCTACCGCTGGCAATACATCCATTCGGGCGCCCAGCACCCGCATTTCGGCAAGGTGCTTTCCAGCCTGATAACCGAACACCAGGGCCAGCGCATCCAGGCGGCGCTCGCCACGCTCCAATAATCCGGC
>JAQGID010000427.1 GCA_028291405.1 Rhodospirillales bacterium
GGCTCATGTCGCGCGGCAGCGAGGCGATCAGCCCGGAATGGCTGACATAGGGGCCGTAGCGCCCCTTGAACAGCGCCACCGGCTCGCCGTCGTCCGGATGGTTGCCGAGAGTGCGCAGCGGCGTCGGCGCGCCGCGGCGGCCCTTGCTTGGCTCGGCGAGCAGGACGATTGCACGGTTGAGGCCGATCGTCAGAATGTCGTCCTCGGCGCTCAGCGACTTGAAGGCGCCGGCGTGTTTGAGATAGGGGCCGAAGCGGCCGATCCCCGCGACGATCGCCTCGCCGCCCTCTGGATGGCGGCCGATCTCGCGCGGCAAGGCGAGCAGCCGAAGTGCAGTGTCGAGATCGATGTCGGCCGGCGTCAGGCCGCGTGGCAGCGAGACGCGTTTCGGCTTGACCTCGCCGCCGCCCTCGCCGAGCTGGACGTAGATGCCGTAGGGGCCCTTGCGCAGCGTGACCGGCTGCTCGGTCTCGGGATCGATGCCGAGCTCCTTCGGACCGGCATCCATCGGATCGCCGCCCTCGCCGTTGCCGTTCGACTCGATGCCGAGCGGCCGTGTGTACTTGCACGTGGGATAGTTGGCGCAGCCGATGAAGGCGCCGAACTTGCCGAGCTTGAGCCCGAGCCGTCCCTCGTTGCACGACGGGCAGAGCCGCGGATCGCGCCCGCCGCCGGCCTCAGGGAAGAAATGTCGGCCGAGCTCCTCGTCGAGCGTCGCGATCACCTGGGAGATCGTCAGATCCTTGGTGCCGTCGATCGCGGTCGAGAACTGCGCCCAGAACTGGCGCAGCACCTTCTTCCAATCGATCCGGCCGCCGGAGACGTCGTCGAGCTGGTTCTCGAGATCGGCGGTGAAATTATACTCGACCAACCAGTCGAAGAAGCTGCCGAGGAAGGCGGTGACGAGACGGCCGCGGTCCTCGGGGACGAAGCGCTTCTTGTCGATCTTGACGTAGGCGCGGTCCTGCAGGACCTGGATGATCGAGGCATAGGTCGAGGGCCGGCCGATGCCGAGCTCCTCGAGCTTCTTGACGAGGCTCGCCTCGGAATAGCGCGGCGGCGGCTGGGTGAAATGCTGGTCCGGCCGGACGGGGCCGCGAACCATCGCCTCGCCCTCTTTCATCGCCGGCAGGCGCTTGCCTTCTTCCTCGTCCTCGCCGACGTCGTCGCGGTCCTCTTGATAGAGCTTGAGGAAACCGTCGAACTGGATGACCGAGCCGGTGGCGCGGAAGATCAGCTTGCGGTCGGGCGAGGCGATGTCGACGGCGACCTGGTCGAGGATCGCCGATTCCATCTGGCTCGCGACGGTGCGTTTCCAGATCAGTTCGTAGAGGCGGTGCTGGTCGGTCTCGAGCGAACGGCCGAGCGACGCGGGACGCCGGAAGAGGTCGGTCGGGCGGATCGCCTCATGCGCTTCTTGTGCATTCTTCGCCTGGCTCTTGTAGATGCGCGGCTGCGCCGGGCGGTAGTCCTTGCCGTAATCCTGCTCGATCAGCTGCGCCGTCGCGGCGAGCGCGTCGTTCGACAGGGTGACGCCGTCGGTCCGCATATAGGTGATGAGTCCGACCGTGTCGCCGTCGATCTCGGCGCCCTCGTAGAGCCGCTGGGCCAGCGACATCGTCCGGCTGGCGCCGAAGCCGAGCTTGCGCGAGGCTTCCTGCTGCAGCGTCGAGGTCGTGAACGGGGGCTGCGGGTGACGCTTGACCTGGCGGCGCTCGATCTCGACGACCGAGAAGCCGGCGGCGGCCTGGATCGCCGCGGCGGCGGCGCGCGCATCGGCCTCCGTCGCCAGCGAGAATTTGTCGAGCCGCTTGCCGTCGAGATGGGTGAGGCGGGTCGTGACGGTCTGGCCGGACGACGTCTGGAAGTCGACCTCGATTGACCAGTATTCGCGCGGCTTGAAGGCCTCGATCTCGGCCTCGCGCTCGCAGACCAGGCGGAGCGCGACGGATTGGACGCGGCCGGCCGAGCGGCTGCCGGGCAGCTTGCGCCACAGCACCGGCGAGAGCGTGAAGCCGACGAGATAATCGAGGGCGCGGCGCGCCAGATAGGCCTCGACGAGCTCCTGATTCAGCTCGCGGGGATGGCGGAAGGCTTCGAGGACGGCGTTCTTGGTCACCTCGTTGAAGACGACGCGCTTGACGTCGATGCCCTTGAGGGCATGGCGGTTCTTCAGCACCTCCTGGACGTGCCAGGAAATCGCCTCGCCTTCGCGATCGGGATCGGTCGCCAGGAACAGGTGATCGGCGCCCTTGAGGGCCGCGAGGATCTCCTTGAGCCGCTTCTCGCCCTTGCCCTCGACCTCCCAGAGCATCGAAAAATCGTCATCCGGCCGCACCGAGCCGTCCTTTGCGGGCAGATCGCGGACGTGGCCGTAGCTCGCCAGGACGACGTAATCCTTGCCGAGATACTTGTTGATAGTCTTAGCTTTGGCCGGAGATTCGACGACGACGACGTTCATGAGACCAGCAAAAAATTGTTGTGGGACAACAGCGTAAGGTCAGGCCCTACAGCAGGGAGACCTGGTTGCCGGGGTGGCGGTCCAACCGGCCGGCGAGCTCCAGCTCGAGCAGTATCGTAACCACCGCCGCCGGTGACAATTGGCACTGACGGACGAGTTCGTCAACCGCGACAGGTGTCGGACCCAACCGTTCGATGATGCGCGCCCGCTCCATTTCCACTGTTCCACCGCCCTCGACATGGGCGTTTTCGGACCTCGTCCGGACCGGGCGCTCCGCCGGTCGAGCGGGCGGTGCCGCGAAAAACTCGGTCGCCGGGAGGAAAGGCGGTTGGCGCTCGGGGGGCGGTATCTGGTTCAGGATGTCATCGACCGTCTCGGTCAGCGTTGCGCCGTTGCGGATGAGGTCGTTGGTGCCGCGGCAGCGCGGGTCCAACGGGGAGCCGGGCACCGCGAAAACCTCGCGGCCCTGCTCGAGCGCGAGCCGCGCAGTAATAAGAGAACCCGAACGCGCCGCCGCCTCGACCACGAGAATGCCGAGCGACAGGCCGGAGATGATGCGGTTGCGGCGCGGAAAATGCCGCGGCTGCGGCACCGTGCCGATCGCCGGTTCGGCGACCAGCACGCCATGCTCGGCGATCGCCTCGTAGATTTCGCGGTTCTCCTCGGGATAGATATTGTCGACGCCGCCGCCGAGCACTGCCGCCGTGCCGCTCGCGATCGAGCCGAGATGGGCGGCGGCATCGATACCGCGTGCCAAGCCGGAGACGACGAGGAAACCGTTTCTGCCGAGCTCGCCGGCGAGCTCGCGGGCGAAGCGCCGGCCGGTCGCGGAGGCGTTGCGGGCGCCGACGACGGCGATCGCGGGACGTCGCAGCAGCTCGGCGCGGCCGCGCAGCGTCAGCAGCGGCGGCGCGTCGTCGATCGCCGCGAGCGGCGCAGGGTACTCCGGCTCGCCCCAGGCGAGAAGAAGCGCGCCCGCCTTGTCGAGCGCCGCCAGCTCGCGCTCGGCCGCCGCCCGCGAGAACAGCACGAGCGGCGGGCCGCCGCGGTTCGCAAGCGAGGGCAGGGCTTCGAGCGCCGCCGCCGCCGAGCCGAAGCGGCGCAGCAGCTGGTAGAACGTCACCGGTCCGACATTCTCGGTGCGGATCAGCCGCAGCCAATCGATCCGCTCGGACGGGTTGAGGGGGCGAGATTGCATGGCGGGAAGACTAACCAACTCTCGCGTTGGCTGAAAGTCTTCTTGCCGCTCAACTCCTTTTTCGGAAACTCACCTTACTTTCCTCGCCGGCCAGCAGCCGCCGGATATTCTCGTGGTGTCGGAGGATCACGAGCAAGGCGATGCCGGAGATCAGCCAAGCGTCGAGGGGAGCCGCGAGGAGCCAGGCCAGCACGGCCGCTGCGACGCAGGCGGTGAGCGCCGCGAGGGAGGAGTAGCGGAGAGCCGCGACCATGACGATCCAGACGGCGACGACCAGTACGCCGACCGGCCAGGAGGTCGCAAGGACGACTCCGCCCGAGGTCGCGACGCCTTTGCCGCCGTTGAAGCGCAGCCAGACCGGGAAGACGTGTCCCAGCACGACGCCGGCGCCGGCGACCACCGCGATGTCGGGGCCGTAAGCGGCGCCGATCAGGACGGCCAACACGCCCTTCACGAAATCCAGCAGCAGCGTCGCCAAAGCGAGAAGCTTGTTGCCGGTGCGAAGGACGTTGGTCGCCCCGATGTTGCCCGAGCCGATCGCGCGGATGTCGCCGTAGCCGGCCACCCGGGTCAGGACGAGCCCGAAGGGAATCGAGCCGATCAGGTAGGCGACGATGAAGGTGGCGGCGGCCGGCCAGGGATCGGACAAGTTGTGGTACTCCGTGCGACCGTCGACCAGCCGACGGAATCTCTCGGCGCGGTACTCTTACGCAATCCCAAGCGGATGCTCAATGACAGAGCCCCTCGCGCGCGTCGGCGGGCCGAGGGGCTCAAGCAAAAAAGCGGCTTGCCGGATCTGCGGGATGATGATTCCCAGCTCAATTCGCTAGCTTCGCGACCTTCGTCCTGCCGCTCGTCGTCGCGATGAAGTCGCGGATGTTGGAACCTAGCACGTCGTCCTCGGTGTTGAAGCTGAGCGCCGTCGAGAGATGGTTGTGCCCGTGCAGCTGCAGGGCGCGCGGGCAGCCGTTGTCGCGCTTACATAGCTTGGCATAGAGCTCGATCCCTGGGGTCTCGATCTCGCCGGGATCGAACTCGGCGGTGATGGTGAAGGTTGGTACCTTCTTGCCCTGATATGTATCGACGAGGTTGACCGGTGCGCGCTCGGCCCATTTAGATTTGTCGTCGCCGTAATAGGCGCGCGTCACCTTCTCGCGCGGCCCGCTGGCGTCGATGCCGTCTGCGGCCGACAGCAAAATCGCACCGGCGATCGACGGTCCGTCGGGCAGCTGGACGCTGGCGTTGTAGAGGTACGTCGCGAGATGCGTGCCGCCGGCGGAGTTGCCGATCATATAAATCGCGTTGGAATCGCCGCCGTAGGTGCCGGCGTTCCGGCGCAGCCAGGTGACGATCCCAGCGAGATCGGCGGCGCCGCCGGGATAGGTGACGCCGCCCGGCGTCAGCCGATAGTTGACGTTGACGCCGACCATGCCGTGCCGCGCGAAATACGTCGGGATGTTGCCGTAGATCTGGCCCTCAGTCCCTTCGGAGTTTTTGTCGCCGCCGCTCAGACCGCCGCCGTGGATGAAGACGACGATCGGGCGCGGCGGGGCCTTGCCGGTCGGCGTGTAGACGTCGAGCTTGTTCAGCGGATCGGGGCCGTATGCCAGGTCCTTGACGACGTTGACGCCCTTTTTCGACGCCTTGGCGAGGATCGGCACGTAGAGCGGCTGGGTCCTCTCCAGCACGTCGCGGTTCCACTGCTTGCCGATCGCCTTCACCTTGGCGTGGACCTCGGCCATCTCGCGGCTTTCGGCGCGGGCGTCGCCGGCGATCAGCGCAGCGGCGCCGAGACCGAGCATGGTCGCGATGACGAGCCTTTTCATATTCCCTCCCCGGTGGTCCTCTGCCGTGTTCTTGCGCGGCAACGGTTTGACCTCGGAGATTAACCCTCGGCGTTGGCGACCGCAATCGACGCCGTCGAGCGAGGGTCTTAGGCATCGACGAGACGGCCGCGGTTGCGATGCGGCAGGACGCGATCGGGCGTCAGCAGCGCCAGCAGGAGATCGATGACGAGATGTGCGGTCCGCCAGTTCTCGTCGAACTCGGGGATGTACTCGACGATCTCGACCCCGACGAGATCCTGCCGCAGCCCCAGACCGGCCAGCGCCAACAGCATCTCGTCGCGCCGCAGCCCGTTGGCCGTTTTGAGTCCGATCCCCGGTGCGTCCTCGGGCTCGAATCCGTCGAGGTCGATCGTGACGCCGAAGCCGGCGGTGCCCTTCGTCGCGATCACGATCGCCTCCGTCATGACGTCGGCGACACCGCGCTGCCGCAGCTCGTCCATGAAGACGATGCGGACGCCGAGGCGTTTGAGCAGCGCCAGCTCGTCGGCCTCGTAGGAGCGCGTGCCGATGTAGCAGAGATTCTCCGGCCGGACGGCACGCCCGCCGATCGCCAGGAACTCGGGCTCGCCGTGGCCGAGCAGGACGGCGCCGCTCATGCCGTGCGGGTTCATCGAAGGGGTCGTATCGGCGGTATGCGAATCGAGATGCGCGTCGAACCAGATGAGGCCGAGCGCGGCATCCGGGCCGCGCAGCTGGCGCAACGCGCCGGCGACGCCGCCCCAGGTCCCGATCGCCACCGAATGATCGCCGCCGAGGACGACCGGGAGGCGGCCCTTTCCGACCGCCGCTGCCGTCGCCGCGGCGAGCGCCGAATTGTGGCGTGCGACGAGGCGGAGAATCTCGCGATAGGGCTGCTCCGGCGCCTGGCGCCACCGCCGCTCCGGCTCGATCATCGCCTGCCAATCGGCTTCGATGCCCGCCTCGCGCAGCCGTTCGGCGAGACCGAGCTCGCGCAGGACCGGAGGGCCGCTCTCGGTTTCACGGAATCCGGCGCCCCATCCCGAAGCGGCCCCGATCAGCGAAACCGGGCGCATTGCCTAACCCTCTCTTTCGAAGACGAGGCGCCCGCCGACCACCGTCATCATTGCGATCCCTTGGACCGGCCGCCCGTCGAAGGGGGAGTTCTTGGATTTCGAGCGGAAGGCTTTCTCGCTGATGCGCCAAGGTCGATCGAGGTCGAAGACGACGAGATCTGCGGCCGCACCGATGGCGAGAACGCCGGCCGGCAGGCGGAGAATCTCCGCAGGGGCGCGCGAGACTGCATTGAGACAATCTAGCAGCGAAAGATGACCGTTGTGGTACAGCTCCAGCGACAGCGGCAATAAAGTCTCGAGGCCGATGATGCCGCTCGCCGCCGAGGCGAAGGGCAGGCGCTTCGAATCCTGGTCGTGCGGCGAATGATCGCTGGCGATCGCGTCGATCGTGCCGTCGCGCAGCCCGGCGACGACGGCGCGGCGGTCGTCCTCGCTACGCAACGGCGGCGACAGCTTTGCGAAGGTGCGGTAGTCGCCGACCGCCGTCTCGTTGAGCGCGAAATAAGGCGGGGCGGTATCGCAGGTGACCGGCAGGCGCTGCGCCTTGGCGCGACGGATCGCCTCGATCGCCGCCGCCGTCGAGACATGCGCGACGTGGTAGCGTCCGCCGGTCAGCTCGACGAGGCGGAGATCGCGCTCGACCATGATGACCTCGGCAGCCGGCGGGATGCCCGGCAGGCCGAGCCGCGTCGCCATCTCGCCCTCGTTCATCGCGCCGCCGGCGGCGAGGCTCGGCTCCTCGGGATGCTGCATGACGAGCAGGTCGAAGGTGCGGGCGTAGGAGAGGGCGCGGCGCATCACCACCGCGTCGGCGACGGCGCACTCGGCATCGGTGAAGGCGAGCGCGCCGGCCTCGGCGAGCAGACCCATTTCGGCGAGTTCCTTGCCGGCGAGTCCCTTGGTGATCGCGGCATAGGTATGGACGTTGACGATGCCGATGTCGCGCGCCCGTCGCTTGACGTAGTCGACCAGCGCGACCTCGTCGATCGGCGGCGTCGTATTGGGCAGCGCGACCATCGTCGTGACGCCACCGGACGCCGCCGCATGGCTCGCCGAAACCATGTTCTCCATATGCGCGGCGCCGGGCTCGCGCAACTGGACGCGCATGTCGACGAGACCGGGGGCGAGGCAGGCGCCGCGGCAATCGACGATCGCGGCGTCGTGCGGGGCGTCGACGCGCCGGCCGAGCGCGGCGATGACGCCGTCGCGCACCAGAATCTCGCCGATCTCGTCCCGGCGGCTCGTCGGATCGAGCAGCCGCGCGTTGCGGAACAGCGTGGCGGACGCGCTCATGGGAGTGCCGGTCCGTTGCCGCGCTCGGTGTCACGGCCGAGCAGCTCGAGACAGGCCATGCGGACCGCGACGCCCATCTCGACCTGCTGGCGGATGACGCTGCGGTCGATGTCGTCGGCGACCTCGCTGTCGATCTCGACGCCGCGGTTCATCGGACCCGGATGCATGATGAGCGCGTCGGGCTTGGCGGCGGCGAGCTTTTCATAGTCGAGGCCGAAAAAGCGGTAGTACTCGCGCGTCGAGGGCACGAAGCTGCCCTGCATCCGCTCGGTCTGCAGCCGCAGCATCATGACGATGTCGACGTCGGCGAGGCCGCGGCGCATGTCGTGGAAGACCTCGACGCCGAGCCGCTCGATCTCCGCCGGCAGCAGTGTCCGCGGCGCGACGACTCGCACGCGCGCCCCCATGATGTTGAGCAGCTGGATGTTCGAGCGCGCGACGCGGCTGTGCAGCACGTCGCCGCAGATCGCGACCGTGAGGCCGCCGAGCTTGCCCTTGCGGCGGCGGATGGTCAGCGCGTCGAGCAGCGCCTGCGTCGGGTGCTCGTGGCTGCCGTCGCCGGCGTTGATCACGGCACAATTGACCTTCTCCGAAAGCAGCTGCACGGCGCCCGATTCGGCGTGGCGCACGACCAGCACATCGGGATGCATGGCGTTCAGCGTCACCGCCGTGTCGATCAGCGTCTCGCCTTTCTTGATCGAGCTGCCGCTCACCGACATGTTGATTACGTCGGCGCCGAGCCGCTTGCCGGCGAGCTCGAAGGAGGTGCGAGTGCGCGTCGAGTTCTCGAAGAAGAGGTTGATGACGGTGCGGCCGCGCATCAGGCTGCGCTTCTTGTCGGGTTGGCGATTCGGCTCGACGTGGCTCTCGGCAATGTCGAGGATGAGGGTGATCTCGTCCGGTGAAAATCCCTCGATTCCCAGCAAGTGCCGGTGGCGGAAGGAAGTCGTCGCGGAACCGTCACTCATCGCGAGCGAAATATAGGGATGGCGTGCCGGCGTCACAAGGCTGACGCTGCGGCAGCTCCTGGCGAGCGCGGCAAGAGGGTTTAATATCAGGCGCTTGCTGGTCATCGCTTAGAGCCCGAGCGAGATTCCGCGCTCGACGGGAGCGGCTCGCAGGAACCCTTCGCGTCGCGACTCGGCAGCGCGATGCCGACAGAAGAATGCCATAATCTTGCGTCACCGTGAGGCCGCTGACACCGTCAGCTCGATCGTTCACTGCGAGGGACGGGCGTGCGCCCGTTGAAGCCATGACCCAGACAAGAACGATGTCTCGACGTGCTAAACGCTGCGCAGTCGTTGCCGCTCTGCTGGCGGGGGCGCTGGCCGCCTCGGTCGCGGCGGCGCTGGCGGCCGAGCGGGACGACGTCGATGCAGCCGGCGGCACCATTCTGCACCTTAGCGAGACCGCGGAGCGGCAGATGCCGCGCGACAGGCTGCGGATCCAGCTGCGGGTCGACGCGACCGGCAGCAGCGCAAAGCTGGTCCAGGCCGACATCAACAAGCGCATGGCGAGCGCGCTGGAGCGGGCGCGGGCCGCCGCCGGGGTCAAGATCGAGACCGGCGGTTATGCGGTCTACGAGGATCGCCCACCGAATTCGCCTGTGAAATGGCGGGGCAGCCAGACTCTCTCGCTGACGGGCGGCGATTTCGCGCAGGTGCTGGCGCTCGCCGGCGATCTCCAGGGTGACGGGCTCGCGACCTCGGGGATGGCCTTCGAGCTCGCACCGGAGACAGCGCGCACGGCGCAGGACGACCTGACCACCGAGGCGTTGCGGCGATTGCGCCAGCGCGCCGAGCGCGTCGCCGCCGATCTGCAGGCGACCGTGCTGCGTCTCCGCAGCGTCCACGTCGGCAATGCCGCCGGCGACCAGCCGCAATTCCCGCTCCAGATGCGGGCGATGGCCGCGGCCGGAAAGATGCCGGAACCGGTCGCCGAAGGCGGCGATGCCAGGGTGCAGATCACGGTCGACGCCGATGTCGTCCTGATGCCGGGCGATAGCCACGCCCCCTGAGATAGACGTTTGTGGCGTTGCTCAGCCGGTGATCGCGGACCGGCGGCATGTCGGCGAAGCCGGCGAAGGCCTGAGACAGCGCCGGAACGGTCAGCCCCTCGTCGACGCGGATGCGATGGCTGTGCCGGAGACCGGGCTGCAAATCTGGACTCGTGTGACGCGGCTCACCGTGCAGGCAGGTATGACAAGCCGCGACGCGATGATTTGTCTACTCACATCCGCGGATCACAGCGCGGAAGCTGCCCCGCGCGACGGCAGCGCATCAAGGATTCTGATTGGGCCACGATCGCCGAGGCCGGCACCGTGCCGGCCTCGGTCGCGATCAGCGTTGCCTAAGCGGCGACGTCCTCCTCCGGATGGCGGCTTTCGTAGAACTGCGCGACCTCGGTCGAGCCGCCCATCGCCGTCGTCGACGAGCGGCCGCTCGAGATCGCCGTCGCCACCGCGTCGAAATAGCCGGTGCCGACTTCGCGTTGATGCTTGATCGCGGTGTAGCCGTGCCTTTCGGCGGCGAACTCGGCTTCCTGGAGGGCGGAATAAGCGGCCATGCCGCGGCTGGCGTAGTCGCGCGCCAGTTCGAACATGCCGTGGTTCAGCTGGTGGAAGCCGGCGAGGGTGACGAATTGGAACTTGTACCCCATGGCGCCGATGCTCTTTTGAAACTCCGCCATCTCATGGAGCGAAAGTTTCTTCTTCCAATTGAAGGACGGCGAGCAGTTGTAGGCGAGGAGCTTGCCGGGAAAGTGATGATGGATCGCCTCGGCGAAGCGGCGCGCGTCGTCGAGATCGGGGTTCGACGTTTCCCACCAGATCAAATCGGCGTATTCCGCATAGGCGAGGCCGCGGGCGATGGCGTATTCGCGGCCGACCCCGGGCTTGATGCGGAAGAATCCTTCGGGTGTACGCTCGCCCGTGAGGAACGGCCGATCGCGCGGATCGATGTCGGCGGTCAGCAACTGCGCGGATTCGGCATCGGTTCGGGCCAGCAGCACTGTCGGTACGCCTTCGACGTCGGCGGCGAGCCGCGCCGCATTGAGCGTACGGACGAATTGCTGCATCGGCACGAGCACCTTGCCGCCGAGGTGGCCGCATTTCTTCTCGGACGCCAGCTGGTCTTCGAAATGGACGCCCGCGGCGCCAGCCTCGATCATTGCCTTCATCAGCTCGAAGGCATTCAGCGGCCCGCCGAAGCCGGCTTCGGCATCGGCAATGATCGGCGCGAAGTAATCCAGCTCTTGTCCTTCCTCCATGCGCTGGATCTGGTCGGCCCGCTGCAGCGTCCGGTTGATGCGCTGCACGACCTCCGGCACCGAGCTCGACGGATAAAGGCTCTGGTCGGGATACATCTGCCCGGCGTTGTTGGCGTCCGCCGCCACCTGCCAGCCGGAGAGATAGATCGCCTTCAGCCCGGCCTTGACCTGCTGCAGCGCCTGATTGCCGGTCAGCGCGCCGAGCGTCGGCAGGTAAGGCTCGCTGTGGAGGAGCTTCCAGAGCGTCGTCGCGCCCCGCTCCGCGAAGGTGTGGGCGATCCGGATCGAGCCGGAGAGCCGCTGAACGTCGGCGTCGCTGTAGTCGCGCTTGATGCCGTGCCAGCGCTCGTTGGTGCGGTCCATCGGTGTGTCGAACATGTCGTCGTTTCCTTCGCCGTTGGAGTAACGCTTGTGAAGAATGCGATATTGCAACCGCGAAAGAGAATGCTAAGTTCACTTGTAAGTATGTAAAGTTGTTAAGTATTTTCATTCGTTGCCGGTGCGTTGTAATGTTGTAAATCATTGAGAAGGAGGTGGAATGAGAAGGACGTTGCTTGGAAGCAAGCTGCGCCGCCTCCGGCAGGAGCGGCGTCTGACGCAAAAACAGATGTCCGAGCGTCTCGGCATCAGCGCCAGTTATCTCAACCTCATCGAGCACGACGAGCGGCCGGTGACGGTGTCGCTGCTTCTCAAGCTCGGCCAGGTCTTCGACGTCGATCTGCACGAGCTCTCGGACGATCCCGAGCAGCGGCTCGCCGCCGCCTTGCGCGAGGTCTTCGCCGATAGCGAGATCAAGTCGGCCGATATCGGTACAGACGAGCTCCGTCGGTTGGTCGCTGCGGCGCCGGGCGCTGCGCGCGCCGTGGTCGATCTTTATCGCGCTTGGCGGGTCGCCCGCGAGGATGCCCAGGCCTTGCAGATCGACCTGCCGAGCGGGCGCAAGCGGCGCGTGGCGCTCCCGACCGAGGAGGCGCGCGACTTCTTCGAGGCTCATGCCAATTATTTCCCCGCCATCGAGGCGGCGGCGGAGGCGCTCATCAAGGACGCGTCGCTGACGCGAGACGAGCTGGCGCGTGGCCTGGGGGAGCGGATGGCGCAGCGCCATAGCGTCACGGTCGCGATGCTTGCGCCGGAGGATATGGGCGGCGCCTTGCGACGGTTCGATCCGACTGTGCACACGCTGCATCTTTCCGAGACCCTGCCGCGTGCCAGCCGGCATTTCCATCTCGCCTATCAGCTCGGCCTGATCGAGGCGAAGGACGCGATCGACGAGACGATCCGTGCCGCCGCGCTCTCGTCGCCGGAGAGCGATATGCTGTGCCGCATCGGCCTTGCCAATTACTTCGCCGGCGCAGTGCTGATGCCCTATGCCGCATTTCTCGGCGCGGCGCGCGAGGCGCGCTACGACGTCGATCTGCTGATGCATCGCTTCGACGTCTCGTTCGAGCAGGCGGCCCACCGGCTCTCGACCCTGCGGAAGCCCGGCGATTCCGGCGTGCCGTTCTTCTTCGTGCGGACCGATATCGCGGGCAACATCAGCAAGCGCTTCTCGGCCGCCGGCTTTCATTTCTCGCGCTTCGGCGGTTCCTGCGCGCGCTTCATCGTTCACGAGGCCTTCGCGACGCCCGGTCTCATCCGTCGTCAGATCGCGCGATTGCCGGACGGCGCGACGTTTTTTGCGATCGCCCGCACGCTCGACCGCAGCGCCAGCCGCTTTCACGCGCCGGTCTCGCATCTTGCAGTCGGGCTCGGCTGCGACATGGCGCGGGCGCCACAGCTCGTCTATGCCGACGGGCTCGATCTCGCTTCGCCTGGCGCCGTTACCGAGATCGGTATCGGATGTCGCTTATGCGAGCGGTCGGACTGTCGGCAGCGTGCCTTCCCGCCGCTGCAGCATCGTCTGGTCGTCGATGCGACCGTCAAGGGCGCGTCGGCCTACGCTTTCGACCCGCGGCGGTGAGACGTGGCAGGCGTCAATGCGCGACGGGTGACCGCTCCTCCGCCGCTGGCGGCGCGTGCAGAAACAGGTCGGCATCGGCCGGCGGGGCGGCGCTCTCGGCGGCGGCTCGCATTCGGTTGAACTGGCGCAGCGTCCATGGAATCGAGGCGATATAGGCGATCCCGACGGCCGAGAGGGTCGGCCAAGGTGCCGTCGTCAGGAAACCGGCGACGACCGCGACGGCGAGCATGATCGGCACGACGTAATGGTGCGGCACGCGGAAGCGCTTCAGCGAGATCGTCGGGATCCGGCTGACCATCAGCAGCGCGACGCCGGCCATCAGCACCGCGTTGAGATAGGGCGAGCGGAAGACCGTGTCGCCGTATTCGAAGGCGAGGAACATCGGAATCATGACGAGCCCGGCGCCGCCTGGGGCCGGCACGCCGGTGAAGAAATTATACGCGTAAGGTGGCAAATCGGCGTCGAGCTGGGTGTTGAACCGCGCCAGGCGAAGGCCGCAGCAGATCGCGTAGAACAGCGACACCGCCCAGCCGAAGCTGGCGAGATGCGTCATCGTCCAGAGGTAGAGCATGATCGCGGGCGCAATGCCGAAACAGACGAAATCCGAGAGCGAATCGAGCTGCGCGCCGAACGGCGAGGTGCTCTTCAAGAGCCGAGCGACGCGTCCGTCCAGCCCGTCGAAGACGCCGGCGACGAGAATGGCGACGACGGCGGCCTCGAAATTTTCGGCGAGCGCATAGCGGATCGCAGTCATTCCGGCGCACAGCGCAAGCAGCGTCAGGATATTCGGGATCATCCGGTTGATCGAGAGACCGGTAATCCGGCGCGCGCGTCTTTGACGCAGGCGTGTACGGTGTGGGCGCAGCATGCTACCTCCCTATACGCCGGGACGCGCGGCGCGGTTCAATGCGCGACGCCATGGCGCGGCGGCTCAAGCGACAGTCTGTCGCCGATCACGGTCTCCCCGCCGATCGCGCGCTGCCCGACGACAACCATCGGAACGATGCCGGCTGGCAGGTAGATGTCGGTGCGGCTGCCGAAGCGGATGATGCCGAAACGTTGACCGGTGATGACGGTTTCGCCCTTGCGGAGATCGCAGCGAATGCGGCGGGCGACGAGCCCGGCGATCTGAACGACGGCGAGATCGCCGGTTTCCAGCTCGGCGTCGGCCGGGGCGATGCGAATCGCCATGCGTTCATTCTCGTCGCTCGCCTTGTCCAGGCTGGCGTTGAGGTATTTGCCCTTGTGGTACGCCAGCTTGACGATCTTGCCGCCGAGCGGGATGCGATTGACGTGGACGTCGAAGACATTGAGGAAGATGCCGATGCGCATCATCATCTCCGGTCCCATCCCGAGCTCCGCCGGCGGCACGGCGGGCGCGATCGAGACGATGCGGCCATCTGCCGGGCTGACGACGAGGCCGGGGCGCAGCGGCGTCACCCGCCACGGATCGCGGAAGAAATAGACGCACCACGCCGTCGCCATCAACGCAATCCAGCCGAGCGGCTGAACGACGAGAAAGAGGACGAGCGTCACCGCCGCGAAAAGGGCGATGAACTTCCAGCCGTCGGGGTGGATGGGAACGAGGACCTCACGAATCAAGGCGGCTGGTTTCCTTGGCAGGGGTGCGGCGCGCACCTTACCGCAAACGCGGTGTGAAATCAGGGTGGATTTGCCTTGGCAGAAGCGCCGATTGAAGGCCCCGGCCGCGCCCGCAAGCGCGGCATCGGGGCCGCGCGGGATAGCGATATCCCGCAAGGCGGGAGTCTCGGCCGGCGGCGCGTTCCGCTGCCGGCCGAAACCCGTTCACATGTTCAGCATCGCCGCGACGAGCGCGCCCTTGGCGGTGGTGTTGAGGACGTCCTTGGCGAGATAGGCCTTCGAGAATTTGACGGGCAGATCGGCGTTGCGCAGCGCATTCTCGAGCTCGGGCAGGAAGCCGCGCGCCATCGCCGTGCCGCCGGCGCAGACCAGCGGGATCGGGCTGGTGAAGCGCGGCAGCTTCTTGGTTTCCGCCATCGCTTCCTGAAGCGCCTTGACGGCCGTCTCGATCACGTCGGTGTAGTAGATGGAGATGGCATGGTCGAGCGCGTTGCCGACGTTGCTGTCGAGACGGAAGGACTGCTCCTTGTGCAGCCGGGCAGTGGTCGGCGTCTCGCCGGTGACCGAGGCCGCGCTCTGGTCGATGTAGTCGCCGCTGCGGGTCGTCGCCAGCGTGAAGACTGGAAGGCCGAGGTAGGCGAGGCAGATGTTGCACATGCCGCCGCCGAAGCTCATCCCGATCCCGGTGAAATTCGTGTCGCGCAGCTCGGAGTAGACGATCGCCAGCCCTTCGTTGACCGACTGCGCGGTATAGCCGAGCTCCTGGAAGATGTTGAGGACCGAGCGCTCGTGGAAGACGAGGTCGCTCTTGCGGTCCGCCGGCGCTGTGGGAATGCTGAAGCAGACCTTCTCGCCTTCGCGCGCCTCGCCGCAGAGATGCGTGATCAGCAGCTCGATCATCTCGAGGTTCTTGGGCTCCGCCGGGTTGAGGAGGCCGCGGGCCATCGGACGGCGCTCGTCGCCGTCGAGGAACTTGGCGAACTCGTCGGCGCGGTTGCCGTAAACGTAGAGATGCCGTTCGTCGACCGTGTGGAGGATGCCCTCGCTCGCCAGCATCGTCTCGGTCATCTTCACCAGCGGCAGCTCGACGAATGCGTTGCGCTGCGCGGTGAAATTGACTTTCTCGCCGCTCATCGTGGCCAGCACGATCCGGCTCGTTCCCAGGTCCAGCCCCTTCAATTCGCCCGCCATGTCGATTTCTCCTTAGATCTCTTGGATTTAGCGTTAGCGCCCGCAATCACGCAGATCGCCGATGGATCCGCCGTACCGGCGCGTGCACCGAGCGTGGCAGTTGGAATCATCGCGTCGCAGTTAGGATCATAAAAGCCCGAGCTTGTCGAGAACTCGCGGGATGAGGCCGCGCTTGCTCTTTCGCGGACTCATCGGCTCGCCGTAAGGGCTTGCGCCCGGTTTTTCCAGCTCCGCGGAGCCGTCCGCCGGTTGCTCTGCGCGGCGGATCAGCTCGAGCAGCCAGCCCGAGACATCGGCGTCGGCGCCTTCCGCGAGCATCTCGCGCCGCATCCGCTCGTCGCGGGCCTGGCGAGCCGCGCTGACGCCGACCGACGCGTCGCTGCGGCCGGCCGCGGTGGCCGCAGCCGCAGCAGCGGCGCGAGTCGCCGCGCTGCCCTTGCGCTCCAACAGCTTGAGGACGGCGGCAAGGACCGGTCGCAACTCGTCCTCGATCGTATTGCGAACGTCGTCGCGCATCGCCTTTTGCTGCTGCAGACGATGCGAGATCTTCTCCATATGGGCGCGGTCGTCCTCGCGCGCCTGCCGCTCCCGCTCGACCATGTTGAGCAGCTCGACGATCCGTTCGTTGAGGAGATGGTTCTCGTCGAGCAGGCGCTGGAACTCGGTCTCGCGCAGGGTACGGACGTCGACCGGGGGGCCGCGGTGGCGCAGGTTATCGTCGAAGCCGGCGGCCGGCCCGATAGAAGCCGGCGCACTCCGCGGGCGCGTCGCGCTACGCCCCTGGGTCTCGCGCAGCGCGACGACAATCTCTTGAACCGTGGGATCGCGTCGGGTCTCGTTGACCATCTCATCCCCGCAACCGATGGCGAATGCGCATCGGCCCTCTTCCTATCGCCGGACAGGCGCAGCCACCGCCATGTCTCAACTATCTATTGTTACATGGAACCACCATATGATCAACAGCTGCCCGCTGAGGAAACCGGACCGCGTGTCGAAGAATCGCCGTGGCCGCAATGGGATTCGCAGCGCGCCCTGGCCGGGCGGGATTCAGCGACCCTCGCGGCGCCAGGCGATGAGAAGGGTACTAAGGACGAGGATCAGCGCGGCGATCGCCGGCAGCAGCGGCGTCTCGCTCAGGCCGGTGACGATGTAATCGCCGTTGGCGCGCAGCCCCAGCCAGTTGCGACCGCTGGCGCTGCGCTCGGGTGCGATGCGGCGGATGTCGGGGATCGCGCCGGGCCCGACCCAAAAGAATCCGCCACCGGTCGCCTGGACGACCGGCGCCAGCTTTTCTTCCGTGGTGCGAACGTCGGAAAGCTCCAGCGGGTTGAGCGCGCCGGCCGCGGCGAGGGCGGTGCGGGTCCCGTCGGTGATGCGGTAAAGCCCGCTCTCCTTGATCTCGATGCTCGCCGTGCTGCGGCCGCCGCCGGCATCGTTCAGCTTGATCTCCTGCATCACCCCGTCGGGGCCGGTGACGCGGACCGCACGGTCGTCGGGCTGCAGCGAGCGGCGGGTGATGACGAGGCGATTGCCCTGGACGACGCCGCGCAGATCGTTCTCCTCGAGATCCGGTTCCTTCATCAGCCAATAGGCAAGGCGGCGCAACAGCTCGGCCTGCGGTCCGCCGCCTTCGAAGCCGCGCGACCAGAGCCACATCTGATCCGAGAGGATCTGCGCGACGCGGCCCTCGCCGACGCGGTCGAGCACCAGCAGAGGCTGCCCGTCGATACCGCTCATTACCGTTGAGCCGCGCCTCGCCTCGGCCTCGACGTTGCGGAACCAGCGGCCCCATTGCGGCTGTTGGCCGGGATCGGCCGCATCGCCGGGCAGCTCGGCGGTGACGGGATGGCGCTCGCCGAGATCGGTGACGCGCGGCTTGAAGCCTTCGCTGAGAATGCGGCCGGTCGGCTCAGCCGGCAGCACGGCGCCGAGCGGCGTGCGGTAGAGGCTGAACGGTGTCCCGAAATCCGGGCCGGCCGCCTCGAGCAGCGCGCCGCCCTTCTCGACGTAGCGGGCGACATTCTCGAGATAGGCTTGCGGCAGCACGCCGCGGCGGCGGTAACGGTCGAAGATAACGAGGTCGAACTCGTCGAGCTTGACGTCGAACAGCTCGCGAATCGGGAAGGCGATCAGCGACAGCTCGCGGATCGGCGTGCCGTCCTGCTTTTCCGGCGGGCGAAGGATGGTGAAATGGACGAGGTCGACCGATGGATCCGACTTGAGGATGTTGCGCCATGTCCGCTCGCCGGGATGCGGCTCGCCCGAGACGAGCAGCACGCGCAGCCGGTCGCGAACGCCGTTGACGACGAGGGCGGCGCGGTTGTTGTCGAGCGTCAGCTCCTGCGGGCCGGGCTCCGCCTCCAACTCGACGATGTTCGGCCCGCCATGGTCGATCGGCACGGTGATGCGCTGGTCGCTGCCGACCGGCAAGCTGAGCTGGCTCGGCTGCCCACCGTCCTTGCGCAGCGTCACGCGGGCGCGCGTCCCCGGCGCGACCGGTTGGCCGAGATCCTCGACGCGCACCGTCAGCTCGACCTGCTTGCCGACGAGGCCGAAGCTCGGCGCCTGTGCGACGACGAGGCGTCGATCGCCTTCGTTGGGCTTGCCCGAGAGCAGCACATGCAGCGGTGCGTCGAAGCTGAGGCGGTCGGGCGCCGGCACGTCGTGCACCTGGCCGTCGGTGATCATGATCGCGCCCGCGAGACGCTGGCGCGGTACGTCGGCGAGGGCACGGTTCAACGCCCCGAACAGCTGCGTTCCGGTATCGGCGAGGGCGGCGCCGGTCTCCGGCTTGCCGGCGTGCACGATGCGGATGTCGAGATCCTTGAAACGCGCCAGCCGCTCGTTGACCGACGCCAGCGCCGCCTCGGTGTATTTCGTCCGGTCGCCGATGCGCTGGCTCGTCGAATCGTCGACGACGACTACTGCGACGTCGCGCTGCGGCTCGCGGTTCTGGACGACGAGCGATGGGTTGACCAGAATCGCGAGCAGGAAGGCGATCACGAGGAAGCGCCAGGCGACGCCGCGCGCCCGCCGCCAGACGCCGAACCCCAGGATGAGGAGTGCCGCGACGCCGAAGCCGGTGATCGCCCACCACGCCAGCAGCGGCGCGGCGGCGATCGTATAGGCGGTTCCCATCATTGCCAAAGTCTCATCGGTAGCGTCTCATTGGCCGAGCCGCTCCAGGATCGCCGGCACGTGCACCTGATCGGATTTGTAATTTCCGGTCAGCGTGTACATCACGAGATTGACGCCGAAGCGATAGGCCATCTCGCGCTGCGGCTCGCCGCCGGGTACCACCGCATAGGCCGGGCGCCCCTGCGCATCGATCGCCCAGGCGCCGGCGTAGTCGTTGGAGCCGATGATGATCGTCGACACGCCGTCGTTGACGCGGTCCTCGGTCGGCTGCACCCATATCTGGCCGCCCGCCCAGCGGCCGGGAAACTCCTGCAGCAGGTAGAAGGATTTCGTCAGCACGTGATCGGGCGGCACCGGCTGGAGCGGCGGGATGTTGAGCCCGGCGGCTATCTGCCGCAGGCGCTGCGTGGCGCTGCCGGCGACCCGGCCGGTGCCGCCTTCGCCTTGGTCGCGGGTGTCGAAGAAGATCGTGCCGCCGGTGGCGAGATACCGGTTGAGCCGTTCGGTCGCGCGCGGCGACAGTGTCGGCTGGTCCGGCGTCACCGGCCAGTAGATGAGCGGAAAGAAGATCAGCTCGTCCTTTTCGGGATCCACCGCCATCGGCTCTCCGCTTTCGACCGCCGTGCGCCGGCCGAGCACGGCGGTCAGCCCGCGGAGCCCGGCAAGGCTCACCTGATCGACCTGCGGATCGCCCGTCTGGATATAGGCGAGCCGCAACTCCGAGCTCGCTTGCAGCGCAAAATCGTCGTCGTCGGCCCGTACCGCGGGGCTGGCAAGCGCGATCGCCGCGACCAACGCCGCCGTCGCGCCGCGTCGCGCCAGGCCGGGCAGCAGGCCGCGCAACGCATAGGCAATCAACAGATCGAGGAGAACCAGCGTCATGGCGGCGGCGAGAAGTCCCGGCCGCAGATCGACTTCCGAGCCCCGGGTAAAGCTGTCGCGGGTGACTCCGGCCGGCAGCCGTCCGAGCGGTTTCAGGGTCGGGACGGCGCTCGCGAGGTTGAGGGCGTGGCGGGCGTCGAGTGTGCCGTAAAATCCGGGCGGCTGGCTCGCCGAGGCGACGGCGCTCGCGAAATCCTTGCCAGCGATCGACCGCGCGCTGGCCGGCGCCTGCTGCAGCCTGCCATAGCCGTCGAGCGTCTCGACCGGCGCCAGCGGCGCGTCGCCGGCGCCGGCAACGCCCTGGCTCAATCCGACGACACGGCGCAGCATGTCGACGAAGAGGCCGGACAACGCCAGGTTCGACCACGCCGGGCTGCCGGTCGTATGGACCAGGACTAGCCAGCCCTTGCCGCGCCGCTCGCCGGTCACAAGCGGCGTTCCGTCGCTGAGCCGCGCCCAGGTCTTGTCGGCGAGATCGAGCGACGGCTCGGCGAGGACCTGTCGCAGCACCGTGACGTCGTCCGGGATCGCGAGCCCGGCGAAGGGGCTATTCGGCGGGAAACTCGCCAGACGCGCCGGCTGCTCCCAGGAGAGCGCGCCGCCGATCGTGCGGCCGCCGCGCCGCAGCGTCACCGGCAGCAGATCGTCGCTGCTTTCGGCGAGGTCGGGGCCGGCAAAGCGCAGCAGCACGCCGCCGTCGTCGAGCCATTTGACCAGCGCGTCGTGCTCCTCGCGTCCCGAAGGGGCGGCATCGGCCAGCACCAGCATCGCCGTCTCGCGCTTCAGGAGGTCGCCGACCGTGCCACGCCGCACCTCGCTGAACGGGTTGAGCGCACGCTCGAGGTAGAAGGTGCCGGTGAGCAGCGGCTGGGGCGCCTCGCCGGGTTGCGTCGAGACGATGCCGACCGGCCGCCGGCGCCAGCGCTCGTCGAGCAGCAGCACCGCGCCGGCGGAGGCTTCGCCTTCGATCTCGGCGCGCGCCGCCTGGTTGCGCAGTTCGCCGGGCATCGGCAGCTTGATCTCTGCGTCACGTTGGCCGGCGGCGAGCGTCGTGCTCTGCCGCGTCAGCAGCCTGCCGTCGTCGCCGCTGACGCGGACCGCGATCTCGGCGGGTGCCTCGGCGCTCGGCCGATGTACCGCGACGGCGAGATCGGCGCCGTCCTGCTGCGCCGGGGCAATCAGCGTCGCGAGCCGGTCGGCCGGATCGCTGACGACGCGCAGCGTGCCGAGTCGATTCAGCCGCTCGGCGAAGCCGAAGGCGTCCTCGCTCTCCAGCCCGTCGCTGATCCAGACGACATTGGCGTTCGCCATCGTCAGCGCATCGAGCCGTGACAGCGCAGCGCTGCGGTTGGTCGGCCACGGCAATGGCGTCAACGCCTCGGCGGCGGCCCGCGCATCGCTGGCGCGCTGGATCGAGATCGCCGGCGCCGCCTCCCCGCCCGGCCGCGGGGCGGTGTCGAGCAGGACGACACGGCGGTTCTCGCGCTCGGCCTGGTCGATCAGCTCGCGCATCAGCCGCTGCCGCGCCGGCCAGTCGTGCGCCGCCGCCCAGCCGTCGTCGACGACGAGCAGCAGCGGCCCGTCGATCGCCAGCCGCGCGCTGGGGTTGAGCAGAGGATGCGCCAGCCCGATGATGGCGAGCGCGACGAGCAGCATGCGCAGCAGAATGAGCCACAGCGGCGTCCGCGCCGGCGTCTCCTCGCGGGGGACCAGCCCGAGCAGCAGGCGGATTGCCGGAAAGCGCAGCCGGCGCGGCGCCGGCGGCGTGACGCGCAGCAGCCACCACAGGACCGGCAGGATCGCGAGACCGGCGAGCAGCCAGGGCGAGGCGAAGGCGAGGGCGCCGAGCGACAGCATTGGATCAGCTCCCTGGCTGGCGCGACAGCGCCATGTAGAGCGCCAGCAGCGCGGCATGCGGCGGCCGATCGGTGCGATGCGTCGCGAAGCTCCAGCCGGCCGGCCGGGCGATCGCGACGAGACCTTCGCGATGCGCGGCAAGGCGCTCGACGTATTCGTCGCGCACCGTCTCGACGCGGCTGATCAACACGGAATCATCGCTCTCGATGCCCTCGAAGCGGACGCGGCCGTCGAACGGCAGCGTCTCCTCCGCGGGGTCGAGGATCTGCAGCATGTGACCCCGCAGGCCGGAGGCGGAATAGCGCCCGATCGCGGCGTGGATCTCGTCGAGCGGCGAGAGGAAGTCGCCGATGAGGACAAGCTGCGCATAGCGCGGCAGCGGCTCGAACCCGGGCAGGCTGGCGGCGGCGGTGTCCGCCGGCCGGTCGATCAGCGCGGCGATGCGGTTGAGCGCGACGCGGCCGCTGAGCGGCGGCAGGCCGGAGCCGATCAGGCTGGCGCGCTCGCCGCCGCGGACCAGCAGCGCGGCGAGCGCGACGAGCAGCAGATCGGCGCGTGCTCGCTTGGTCGGCAGCTGAGGGTCCGAATGGTAGTCCATCGACGGCGAGGCGTCGCGCCACAGCCAGATGCTCTGGGCCGCTTCCCATTCGGTCTCGCGGACGTAAAGCCGCTGCGATTTTGCGCTCTCCCGCCAGTCGATCCGCTGTGCCGCATCGCCGGGCTCGTATTGCCGGAATTGCCAGAACGAGTCGCCCTGGCCGACGCGACGTCTGCCGTGCACGCCCTGCGCCACCGTCGTCGCGACCCGGTCGGCGGCGACGAGCAGCGCCGGCAGTCTCGACGCGAGCTGCTCCGCCCGATGCTGGACGCTCGCCTGTGCCACGCGTCAGGTCCTGCCCGCGACGATCAACGCAGCGGATCCGTCAGCCGGTCGATGACCTGCGTCAATGTGACGCCGTCGGCGCGCGCCGCGAAGTTGAGCGCCATGCGATGACGCAGCACCGGGGCGGCAAGGGCGAGCACGTCATCGACTGATGGCGAGAGCCGGTTGTCGAGCAGGGCGCGGGCGCGGCAGGCGAGCATCAGCGCCTGGCTGGCGCGCGGTCCGGGTCCCCAGGCGATGTGGCGCTGCGCCTCGGGGATGGTGCTCTCCTCGGGGCGGCCGGAGCGCACGAGCGAGAGGATCGCCTCGACGACACTCTCGCCGACCGGCACGCGGCGAACGAGGCGCTGCGCCTGCGCCAGTTCGCCGGCGGTCATCACCGGCGCCGCCTTCTCCGCCGCGGCGCCGGTCGTCGCGATCAGCATGCGCCGCTCGGAATCGAGATCGGGGTAGCCGACGTCGATCTGCAACAGAAACCGGTCGAGTTGCGCCTCGGGCAACGGATAGGTGCCTTCCTGCTCCAGCGGGTTCTGCGTCGCCAGCACGTGGAACGGCTTCGGCAGTTGATGGTACTGGCCGGCGACCGAGACGCGGCCCTCCTGCATCGCCTGCAGCAGCGCCGATTGGGTGCGCGGGCTGGCACGGTTGATCTCGTCGGCCATCAGCAGTTGGCAGAAGACCGGGCCGGGGATGAAGCGGAACGACCGCCGTCCGCTCTCGGCCTCCTCCAGCACCTCCGAGCCGACGATGTCCGCCGGCATCAGGTCCGGTGTGCATTGGATGCGCTTGTCCTCGAGGCCGAGAATCGTGCCCAGCGTCTCGACCAGCCGGGTCTTGGCCAGGCCGGGGACGCCGATCAGCAGACCGTGGCCGCCGGCGAGCAAGGTGATCAACGCTTGATCGACGACCTCGCGCTGACCGAAGATGATGCGGCCGATGCGCTCACGGACGAGGGCGAGGCGGGCGCCGAGGGCGTCGACCTCGGCGAGGAGTTGGCCGGAATCGTCCGGCGATGCAGCGAGATTCTCGGTATTCGCAGTCACGAGATTGGGTCCCTTCGGTAAGGCGGGCGCGTGGAAAACCGGAAGAGTTCAGCGATCACACCCGGCCCGGCGACGCCCGGTGATCCGTCAGCGTCGCGCCATACCCGACCAACGGATTGTGGCGAATTTGGTATCCATATCGCCCGCGACGGAGTCTGGTGGCACGACGGCTCGCCGATTACCCGCATGCCGCTCGTCAAGCTCTTCGCCTCGGTGCTGCGACGCGATGCCGCAGGCACGTATTGGCTGGTGACGCCGGCTGAACGCGGCCGCGTCACCGTCGAGGATGCGCCCTTCACAGCCGTCGAGCTGAGTGTCGCCGGCGAGGGGCGGGAGCAGGTGCTGACCTTTCGCACGAATCTGGATGATAGACTTTCGCCGGGGGATGACCACCCTCTTCGTGTCGTGACGGATGATGTGACGGGAGCGCCCAGCCCCTATATCCTGGTGCGCGAGGGGCTGGAGGCCCGTCTCACCCGGGCGGTGTTTTACGAGCTCGTCGAGATCGGCAGGGAGGAGAGGGTCGGGCAATCGACCGTGTTCGGGGTATGGAGCCAAGGAAAATTCTTCCCGCTAGGGACGCTGGACGAGAGCTCCTGACGCGCGACCTCATCCTGCGGCGGTTCGCGGATTACGCGGAGAGCGGCCAGTCGCGGCTGCGCGGCTCTGGCGCGGCGGCGCTGGTAGGCGGCCTGCGCGGCGACCATTTCCTGACCCCCGGCGCGCTCGCGCCGGCAAAGCCGCTGACGCGCGCCGCCGTGCTGGTGCCGCTGGTGGAGCACGCCTCGGGCATGACGGTGCTGCTGACGCAGCGCACCTCGCATCTCAGCTCGCATGCCGGCCAGATCGCTTTCCCGGGCGGCCGCATCGAGCCTACCGATGAAAGCCCCGTCGCCGGCGCGCTGCGCGAGGCCGAGGAGGAGGTCGGGCTGCCGCCCAGTCACGTCGAAGTGATCGGCCGGCTCGACACCTGGATCACCGGCACGGGCTATGAGATCATTCCGGTCGTCGGCCTGGTCCGCGTCCCCTACCCGATGACCCCAGACCCTTCCGAGGTCGCCGACGTGTTCGAGGTGCCGCTCCATTTCATCGTCGATCCGCTCAACCATCAGAGCGCCAGCCGCGAGTCGAACGGCGTCACCCGGACCTTCTTCGTGCTGCCCTACGAGAACCGCTATATCTGGGGTGCCACCGCCGGCATGCTGATCAACCTCGCCGAGGTGCTCGCGGGGCCGGCCTGATCTGACCGAGCCTGATGGGACGGTCCGCCGTGCGGGACGTTCCGCGCGTCGACGTCGGCACGACCCTTTCCGGCGGCATGCTGACGACGCGGCCGCGCCCGAGAACATGAATGCGAAACCCGTTAGGGAAGAGGCGCGCGATCGCCGGTTCGAACACGTCGAGCCCGCCGGTGAAGGTGCCGAAGGCCGGCAGGATGATCCGCCGCGCATCGGCGACAAAGCAGCGCGCGACGAGACGGCCTGCGCGGAGCGCAACCGTCGCAGTCGGATGGAAATGGCCGCTGAGCTCGCCCGCGGCGGCGCCGTCGACGGCGACGTGGCGAAAGAGGAGCGGGCCGAGCGTCAGCGCGTCCGTGACCATGCCGCCGAGACCGACAGGCGGCGCTGGGTCGTGATTGCCGGCGATCCAGATCCAATCATGCGCCGCGACGAGGCTGGCGAGCAACGTCGTCTCGGCGGAGCCGAGCCGCTCGTGCGCCGAGGCGTCGTGAAAACTGTCGCCGAGGCAGATGATCCGCTGGGCGCCGTGCCTTCGCAGCGCGTCGGCGAGCATCGCCAAGCTGGCGGCGGTGTCGTAGGGAGGAAGCAGCGCGCCGTGACGGGCGAAGCTCGAGCCCTTCTCGAGATGGAGATCAGCGACGATCAGCGTGCGCTGCTCCGGCCAGAACAGCGCGCCGCTTGGATCGGCGACGAGCGCAGCACCGTTGAGGCGCAGGGCGACTGTCGTCGCTGCCATGATGGTGGGGTCGTCCGGCATGAAGTTTTTGATAGGACAAGGCGGCGGTCCGCGCCATCGCAAAAAAAGTGGTACGGGGCACATATCGAGAGCATATCAGCGATGTTGACGAGATGACTGCGAGACGATGCGCCGCGACATGAACACATCCCAACCTGACCCTGACCCCGGACCGCGTCGGGTCGGACCCGTCGAGCCGGATCTGCTCGGTTCGGCGATCTTCCTCTATTCGGAATACCTCCGCGCCCTCGAGGAGGATGCCGCGCTGGAGGACGACCAGGAAGACGCGCCCGAGCCTCCCGAGGTCGATATGCGCGCCGTCCTCGATCTCATCGCCGAGGAGCTCGGCACGGAGGTCACGACGACGCTCAACCTCTACATGCGGTTGACCGCGCTGCATCGCCTCCTCGAGGCGCACCCCGCGCTGGGACGGATCGCGATCGACGAGGACGGGCCGGGCGGCTTCCTTACCGAGGACGCGCTGATCGCGGCGGCGCGGCTCGAACTGATCGTCCGCGGCGTCGGCGACGAGCGCCGCGCTGAATTCGACGCCCGCGAATTTCGTACCGCGCTCGACGGTATGAGCGACGAGTGCGGCTAGCGATCGAAGCTGCGGCGGCACGGCTGGCAAAAAAAGCCCGATGCGGGGGAGGCATCGGGCCAAGGCTCGGGGAAGGCCGCGTTAGTCGGCCGCCTCGACGTGTTTTGCCGCTTGCTCGGCGGCGGGCCGCAGCTGCGACATGCTATCGAGCAGGCTGCGCGTCCCGAGATCGGCGATCTTGTTCGCTTCGGCGACGTAGTCCTGAACGGCCATCCTGGCATATTGCGATTGCAGGTCGATTGCCTCGTTGAGGCTGGCCGTCTGCGCCAACGCCTTGCTGATCTGCAGGCCGTGGTCGAGCCGCGTCCTGCCGAACTCGAGGAGTTCGCTGCTGAGCGCCACCCATCCTTCGAGCAAGCGGTTGCCGGCCTGCAGGAACGGGTCGATCGGCGCCGCGCCTGCAAGATTGACCAAATTTGAAGGAGTGTCGTGCCCCTCGGGGGATCGCCGCGTCTTGCTGTGAGCTTCAGCCATGCCATACCTCCCTGGTTAACCGGATTCAATGGCCGAAATCGGCACGGCAGTAGTTGCCGCGTCCGGCATGTTGAAATCTTAGGACAACCACTCGAATCTCGCAATGAATTCCTTAAGAAATTTTGATGAATGTCAGTAAAATGGTCAATATGACTTACCCATCTCTTGCAGAGCGTACCCATTAAGGGGCGGTCTATTTGCTATCAAGTGGTAAAAACGCGTATTCAAAGCGGGAGGTGCGACTGGGGCGGCACGCCCGTCGCTTCCTCGATGAGCGCGGCGGCAGCCTCGTCGATCATCGTATCGATGGCGCTGCCGCTGACTTGCTCGCGGCCGATCTCGAGCAGGATTGGAACGGCGAGCGGCGAGACGCGGTCGAGCGCCCGCAGCGTGATCCGGCCGCGCACCCGCGCCAGCATGTCGCCGAGGCGGCGGACGCCCGTGAGGCCTGTCGCCGCATCGGCGCGCGTCGCACGCAACAGGATGTGGTCGGGCTCGTGGCGGCGCAGCACGTCGTAGATGAGGTCCGAGCTGAAGGTGACCTGCTTGCCGGTCTTGTGCGCGCCCGGGTGCTTGCGCTCGATCAACCCGGCGATCACCGCGACGTTGCGAAACGTGCGCTTCAGCATCGACGATTCCGCCATCCAGGATTCGAGGTCGTCGCCGAGCATGTCCTCGTCGAGCAGCGCGTCGACGTCCTCCGCCGGCTTGAGGCTCCAGACGGCGAGGACGTAGTCGGTCGCGACGAAGCCGAGCGGATCGAGCCCGGCGCGCTCCATCCGCCTCGTCAGCAGCATGCCCAGCGTCTGGTGCGCGTTGCGTCCCTCGAAGCAATAGGCGATGAGGTAATGCAGCTTGCCGCGTGGGAAGGTTTCGACCAGCAGATCATCGCGTGCGGGCAGGACCGAGCGCCAGCGCTGCAGGCGCAGCCATTCGCTGACCGCCGCCGGCAGATCGCCCCAGCCCGACGGGTCGGCGAAGATGGCGCGGACGCCATCGGCGAGGTACGTCGTGAGCGGCAGCCTTCCGCCGGCATAGGCCGGCACCTTCGGCGCCTCGGCACCGCCGACGCGGCTGACCATGACCTCCATGTCATGGATCCCCTCGAAGCGCAGCAGCTGGCCCGCGAAGACGAAGGTGTCGCCGGCCCGGAGGCCCTGCGCGAAATACTCCTCGACCTCGCCGAGCGCGGCGCCGCGGCGGACCCGGACGCGCAGCATCGCCGCCTCGACGATGGTGCCGATGTTCATGCGATAGCGCTGCGCCGCCTTGTCCGAGACGATTTGATAGCGGCCGAGACTGTCGCGGAAGAGCCGGTGCCAGCGCTCATAGGAGCCGAGCGCGTAACCGCCGGTCGCGACGAAGCGGAGGACCTCGTCGAAGTCGGCACGCGTCAGGTCGTGATAGGGCGCCGCGCTCGTCACCTCGGCATAGAGCGCATCGGCGGCGAAGGGTTCGGCGCAGGCCATGCCGGTGATGTGCTGCGCCAACACGTCGAGACCGCCTGGCCGCGGCCTCTCGCCGTCGAGCGCCCCTGACTTGATCGCCGCGACGGCGGCGCGGCACTCCAGCACCTCGAAGCGATTGCTGGGGACCAGCAGCGCGCGGCTCGGCTCGTCGAGCCGGTGGTTGGCGCGGCCGATGCGCTGGACGAGGCGCGAGACGCCCTTGGGCGCCCCGAGCTGGATGACGAGATCGACCGCCGCCCAGTCGACGCCGAGATCGAGCGACGAGGTCGCGACGACGGCGCGCAGCCGTCCCGCCGCCATCGCGCCCTCGACCTTGCGGCGCTGCTCGACGGCGAGGCTGCCGTGGTGCAGCGCGATCGGCAGATTGTCGTCGTTCAGCCGCCACAGCTCGTGGAAGGCGAGCTCGGCCTGGGCGCGGGTATTGACGAAGACCAGCGTCGTCTTGTGCGCCTTGATCGCCTGGTAGATCTCGTCGACGGCATGCAGCGCCATATGCCCTGCCCACGGCAGATGCGCGTCCGTCGCGAGGATCGCGACCTCCGGCGGCGGCCCGGCGGCGCCGATGATCCGCGAGACGCCCTTGCCGCCGGGTGCGAGAAATGGCGCCAGCTCGTCCGGCCAGGCGACAGTGGCCGAAAGCCCGACGCGCCTCGCCTGCGGCGCCAGCGCCGAGAGCCGCGCCATGCCGAGCGCCAGCAGGTCGCCGCGCTTGCTGCCGGCGAGGGCGTGCAACTCGTCGATGACGACGCGGCGCAGGCTGCCGAAGACTGAAGAAGCGTCCTTGTAGGACAGCATCAGCGCCAGCGATTCCGGTGTCGTCAGCTGCATCTGCGGCGGCGATTCCCGCTGCCGCTGGCGTTTCGACGCCGGCGTGTCGCCGGTGCGCGTCTCGGCGCGGATCGGCAGGCCGAGCTCGGCGATCGGCGCCTCGAGGTTGCGGTGGATGTCGACGGCCAGCGCCTTCAGGGGCGAGATGTAGAGCGTGTGCAACCCCTCGTACGGCGCCGCCGCCAGCTCGACGAGGCTCGGCAGAAAGCCGGACAGCGTCTTGCCGCCGCCGGTCGGCGCGATGAGCAGCGCCGATCGCCCGTCGCGCGCCGCCGCGAGCATCGCCAGCTGGTGCGCATGCGGCCGCCAGCCGCGCTCGGCGAACCAGGCGGCGAAGCGCGACGGCAGGAGGGCGGGGAGCTGGTCGTCGGGCATCGCGAAAATATGAGAAGTCATGTGCCGCCGCAGTAGTGGGGTGCGATGAACGGACTGAGCGAATGTCGACGCGTCGGCGTTCACCGGCCGAATGGTTTGGGGAGGGGGCCTTGCCGGATTTCTCAGAGAAGGGCGCCAAGCCGATCGAAACCGACATCCCGGCGCGGCTTGACCGCCTGCCGTGGGCGCCGTTTCACTGGCTGGTCGTGACGGCGCTCGGCATTACGTGGATCCTCGACGGGCTGGAGGTGACGCTCGCCGGGTCCGTGGCGGCCTCACTGCAGGACAGTCCGGTGTTGCATCTGACGACCGCCGAGGTCGGGCTGGCGGCGAGCGTCTACCTTCTCGGCGGCATTTCGGGCGCGATCTTCTTCGGCTGGCTGACCGACCGCTGGGGCCGCAAGCGGCTGTTCTCGATCACCCTCGGCCTCTATCTCGTGGCGACGGCGGCGACGGCGCTGTCGTGGGATTTCTGGAGCTTCGCGCTCTTCCGCTTCCTCACCGGCGCCGGCATCGGCGGCGAGGGAACGGCGATCAACTCGGCGATCCAGGAGTTGATCCCGGCGCGCTACCGCGGCTGGACGGACCTCACGATCAACGGCAGCTTCTGGATGGGCGCGGCGCTCGGCGCGGCAGGGACGCTGGTCCTGCTCCATCCCGGGCTGCTGCCTGAGGACTGGGGCTGGCGCGCCGCCTTCGGGATCGGCGCGGTGCTCGGCCTCGGCATCCTGTTCCTGCGCCGTTTCGTGCCGGAGAGTCCGCGTTGGCTGATGGTGCATGGCCGCGTTGCCGAGGCAGAGGCGATCGTCGGCGAGATCGAGGCGCGCGTCGCCGCGGCCACCGGCGCCCTGCCGCCGATCCCGCCGGAGCGGCTGCGGCTCAGCGGCAAAGGCCGCATCGGCTTCGCGACCGTGGCGCGGACGCTGCTGACGACGCATCGGACCCGGACGACGCTGGGCTTGGTGCTGATCACCAGCCAAGCCTTCTTCTACAACGCGATCTTCTTCACCTATGCGCTGATCCTGACGCGGTTCTACGGCATCCCGTCGGCGCATATCGGCTACTACATGCTGCCCTTCGCACTCGGCAATTTCTGCGGCCCGCTGCTGCTCGGGCGGCTCTTCGACACGATCGGGCGCATCACGATGATCGCCGCGACCTACGGCGCCGCCGGGCTGCTGCTCGCCGGCACCGCCTTCCTGTTCTCGCTGGGAATTCTCGACGCGACGACGCAGACGATCGCCTGGACGGTGATCTTCTTCTTCGCCTCGGCGGCGGCGAGCGCCGCCTATCTTACGGTCAGCGAATGCTTCCCGCTCGAGATCAGGGCGCTGGCGATCGCCCTGTTCTATGCCGTCGGGACGCTGCTTGGCGGCGTCGTCGCGCCGGCGGTCTTCGGCATCCTGATCGCCAGCGGCGAGCGGCGCTACATCGTCTGGGGCTATCTCTTCGGCGCCGCGCTGATGGTGATCGCGGCAGTGGTCGAGTTGGTTATTGGCGTTAAAGCCGAGCGTCGTTCGCTCGAGAGCGTCACCGCGCCGCTGTCGCAGGTCGCGGAGTGAAGGCTAGATCTTGTGGGGAAAGCCTGAAAATGCAGGTGAATTGCAGGGAGGAGACACAACATATTGATTTAAATCGTGGTCCCGGCGTAGGCCGGGACCCATGCTTCCGGCGTCGCGTTTTCTGACGGATGGACCCCGGCTTTCGCCGGGGAACGGATGCTTACTTGTCAAAGAACGAACGAGGAACATAATGGCGGAGGCCATGTCCTTCAAGGCTCTCATTCCTATATCCGTTCGATGCAGCTGACCGCCCCGAAGCCCGAGAGCTGGCTCAAGATCGTGCCCGAGGGCATCTATTGCGTGCCCGGGGATTTCCACATCGATCCGTCCTCCAGCGCCAAGCGCGCGCTGGTGACGCACGGTCACGGCGATCATGCGCGACCGGGCAATCGCCAGGTCCTCGCAACCGAGGGCACGCTCGCGATCATGCGGGCGCGGTTCGGCGAGGAAGCCGGCGGCACGCTGCAGCCGGCTTCCTATGGCGAGGTTATCCGGATCGGCGACGTCGACGTCACCTTCGTGCCGGCCGGCCATGTCCTCGGCAGCGCCCAGATCGTGATGGACTACCGCGGCAGCCGCGTCGTCGTCTCCGGCGACTACAAGCGCCGCCCCGATGCGACCTGCCGGCCCTTCGAGCCGCAGCGCTGCGATGTCTTCGTCACCGAGGCGACCTTCGGCCTGCCGGTCTTTCGCCACCCGCCGGATGCGCATGAGATCGCCCGGCTGCTGCATTCGCTGCGGCTTTACCCCGATCGCTGCCAGGTCGTCGGAGTCTACGCGCTCGGCAAGTGCCAGCGGCTGTTGATGATGCTGCGCCGTGCGGGTTACGACGAGCCTGTCTATCTGCACGGCGCACTGATCGCCCTTTGCGATCTCTATACGCAGCATGGCATCGATCTTGGCCCGCTGCTCTCCGCGACCGGCGTCGCCCGAGACGAGCTCAAGGGCCGTATCGTCCTGGCGCCGCCGGGCGCCACCGCCGACCGCTGGGCAAGGCGTCTGCCCGATCCAGTGGTCGGCATGGCCTCCGGCTGGATGCGGGTGCGGCAGCGCGCCAAGGCGCTCGGCGTCGAGCTGCCGCTCGTCATCTCGGACCACGCCGATTGGGACGAGCTGCTTCAGACGCTGACCGATACTGGTGCCCCCGAGATCTGGGTGACGCACGGCCGCGAAGAGGCGCTGATCCATCAGGCGCAGGCAATGGGTCTGACGGCCCGCGCGCTATCGCTCGTCGGCTTCGAAGAGGAGGAGGATTGATGGCGCCCAATGCCGTCCTTCCGCCGACGGCGGCGACCAGCTCGATGGAGCGATTTGCCGAGCTGCTCGACGCACTCATCTTCACGCCTTCGCGCAATGGCAAGCTGCGGCTGATGGTCGAGTTCTTCGCCGCGGTCGGCGATCCAGACCGCGGCTGGGCGCTGGCGGCGCTGACCGGCGAGCTCGCCTTCCGCGAGGCAAAGCCGCAGCAGATCCGCGCCCTCGCGGCGTCGCGCGTCGATCCCGAGCTGCTCGGCTGGTCCTATGATTTCGTCGGCGACCTCGCCGAAACCGTGTCGCTGGTCTGGCCGACCCGACCCGGCGCCAATCGCGTGCCGGAGCTCGGCGAGATCGTCGAGGGGCTGGCCTCGGCGAGCCGCGGCGACGTCGGCGCGCTGCTCGAGCGCTGGCTCGACACGCTCGACGCGACAGGGCGCTGGGCGCTTTTGAAGCTCGTCACCGGCGGCTTGCGGGTGGGCGTCTCGGCGCGGCTCGCCAAGGTTGCGCTCGCCGAACTCGGCAACGTCGAGCCCGCTGCGATCGAGGAAATCTGGCACGGCATCGATCCGCCTTATACGGCCCTCTTCGCCTGGCTGGCGGGTGAGGGAGCCCGGCCCGAGACCGGCGACCGCCCGTCCTTCCACCCGTTGATGCTGGCGAATCCTCTCGAGATCGAAGACCTGCCGAAGCTCGACCCGCGCGACTATCGCGCCGAGTGGAAATGGGACGGCATCCGCGTCCAGCTCGTCGGGCGCAAGGGCGAGCGCCGCATGTACTCGCGCACGGGCGACGACATCGGCAAAGGCTTCCCCGACGTCGTCGAGCAGATCGCCGAGGACGTCGTGCTCGACGGCGAGCTGCTCGTGCAGCGCGACGGCGAGGTCGCGCCTTTCAACGATCTCCAGCAGCGGCTCAATCGCAAGCTGGTGACGCCGGCGATGCTGCGCGACTATCCCGCCTGGGTGCGGCTCTACGACATCCTGTCGGAAGGCGGCGAGGATCTCCGTGCCTTGCCCTTCGTCGAGCGCCGGCTGCGGCTCGAGGCCTGGTACGCGGCGGCGGTGCGGCCGCGTTTCGACCTCTCGCCACTGATCCCGTTCGACGCCTGGAACGAGCTCGAGGCGCTGCGCGAGGGGGCCCGCGAGCGCAGCATCGAGGGGCTGATGCTGAAGCGCGCCGATTCCGTCTACGTCGCCGGGCGGCCGAAGGGGCCATGGTTCAAGTGGAAGCGCGGCGCGCTGACGCTCGACACCGTGCTGATGTACGCCCAGCGCGGCCACGGCAAACGCTCGTCCTTCTATTCCGACTATACTTTCGGCGCGTGGCGCGGCGACGAGCTGGTGCCGGTCGGCAAGGCCTATTCCGGCTTCACCGACGAGGAGCTGCTGCGCCTCGACAAATGGGTGCGCAACAATACCACGAACCGCTTCGGCCCCGTCCGCGAGGTGACGCCGAGCCTCGTCCTCGAGATCGCCTTCGACAGCGTCAGCCGCTCGACCCGGCATAAATCGGGGCTGGCGATGCGGTTTCCGCGCGTCCACCGCATTCGCTGGGACAAGCCGCACCGCGAGGCGGATACGGTCGAGACGCTGGAAAAGCTATTGACGTGACGCCGCGGTGGCGCCTCGCATCTGTCTCCGCTTCGGTGTAGCTTCGCGCGCCGTCCATTCCGGGCGGTCCCCGCCTTCGAGTGCCTTTTTGGGCAATTTCATCTTCCAGCTGATCGCCAGGCACTATCCGACCGAGCGCATCGCCGCCAGCCGGCACGTCGCGGCGCTGTGGCGCGTCCTTTTCTATCTCCTGCGCCCGACCCGGCCCTTCGTCATGCGGACGCCCTATTACCGGCTGCGGGTCCATCCCGAGCGCGGCACGCTGACGCGCGCGATCATCCGGCGCGGTAATTGGGAGGCCGAGGAGACGCGGGCCTTCGCCGCGGCGATCGCGCCCGGCGATTTCGTCATCGATGTCGGTGCCAATTTCGGGCATTACGCGCTCGTCGCCGCCGGCGTCGTCGGCGCCGCCGGGCTGGTCGTCGCCTTCGAGCCGCATCCGGCGGTCTTTCCCTTGCTGGCGGATAACGTCGCCCTGCAGGACCATGCAAATATCGTCGCCGAGAAGGCCGGGCTTGCCGAGCAGCCAGGCACGCTCGACATCACGACGGACCTCGACAATCCCGGCGGCCACAGCTTCGTCGACGGCAACGTGCGGACGCGAGGTGCCGGGGTCGCGGTGGCGTTGCGCGGGCTCGACGAGTATCTCACGGAGAAGGGCTTCGCCGACCGCCGCCTCGCGCTGCTCAAGATCGACGTGCAGGGGTTCGAGATGCGCGTGCTGCGCGGTGCCGCCGCGACGATCGCGCGGCACCGGCCGATCGTCTTCTGCGAGGTGACGCCGGACGCGCTCCGCGTTGCCGGCGATTCCCACCAGGCGCTGCTCGAGTTCTTCGCGTCGCGGAATTACGCGGCGCGGCCGATCGGCCATCATTACGGCCCGCCCAAGCCCTTCGCCGAGGTCGCCCGCTTGCTGGAGACGAGCGGGCGGGAATACTGGGACGTCCTGTTCGTGCCCGCCGAGCTGGGAGAATCGGCCGTCCAGCCGGGTGAGCCGTCGCCGCGGTGAATTGCCCTTGTCATGGAAGCGACGCTCAACTGTCCGCTGCGCGAGACAAATCCGAATTATACTGGAAAGGGAGTGAATGAGTTCGGTCGCGCGTCAGCAGGGGAACCGGAATGTTTTTCCGAACTTCGGCCTCGGCCGTTGCGGTCTTCGGCGTCATGGCGCCTCTGGCGTGCAATGCGGCGCACTATGACATCGGCCTCGGCAGCGCCTATTCATATCACGCCCTGAACGAGTTGAACTGGAGCGGGATCAGGCCCGGTGACGAGATCGTCATTCACTCCGGGACCTACGCGACCGGGGCCTTCCAAAACATCTGGCTGCCGCACGGGAGCGCGACCAACCCGGTGAGGATCCACGGGGCGACGAACGAGCCGGTTCCGACCATTCAAGATACGGTGTTCTTCAACGGCGCGGTCGGCGTGAGGCTCGAGCGCGTGAGGATCGCCCCGACGATCGTCCCGGCGAATGGCGCCAGCGATGCGATCACGGTCGCCAACGGCTCCCATGGCGTCGTGATCTCCGGCTGCGAGATTTCCGGCCGCGATCAACCCCGTGTTCCATCCGGCAGCGGCGGCGGCCCGTCGGGCATCAACGTCTATCCCGGCAACGGCGCCACGATCGAACTCAACGACATCCATGACAGCCAGAATGACGGCGTCGGGGTAACCAAGCCGAATAAGCCGGATGTCACCACTTACCCCAGCGTGATCCGCAGCAACAGAATCCATCACAACAAGGTGCATGGAATCGAGCTGAACGCGGACAACAACTCCGTTCTGCATAATACGGTCTGGTCGAACGGGAACGTACAAGGTACCTATGACGGGACGAGGAAAAGTGAACTCGGGACCTTCGGCACGTCCGGGATTCATATCCTCACCGGCCAGAACAACGAAATCGGCTACAACATAGTCTTCGACCAGCGCACGCAGGGGATCGACGGCAACGGGATCGAAGCCGATTACAATGCGAACAACAACCGCATCTATTTCAATGTCGTTTATCGGAACGACGGGGCGGGCATCTTAGTCTTCCACAGTAGTGGGAACCGGGTGATCAACAATACCCTCTACGGGAATGGCCGAAATTCGTTAAACTCGAGGCAAATCGACAAAGGCAATTTCATTCCGATCACCGGCGGTTCCGACCTCTCAATCTGGGGCGGCGGCGATTCCGGCCAGACGGACAGCAACGTGATGGCAAACAATCTCGTTTACTCGGTGCCACCGACCATAGCGAACTACACCGTCTCGGGCTTGGCGAGCGACTTCCATGCCGCGAACGGCAACAATCTCGTCGAGAACAACGTTTTCTGGTCGCTCAACGGGGCGATGCTCTACAACTGGACGGATAAGGGCAACATCGCCTTTACCGGCACCAGCGTCAGCACGTGGAACAACACCCTCAAGCCCACCGCGTGGTCGGGATCGAGCGACTTTTCGATGGACCCCCAACTCGCCAACCCCTCCGCCCTCGATGCTTCGTCGCCTCCCGGCACGGCCCTCACCCTTACCTCCGGATCGCCGGAAACCGTGCGATGCGGCGGAATCGATTTCGGCGCCACCTCAGACATC
>JAQGID010000429.1 GCA_028291405.1 Rhodospirillales bacterium
TTCGTGCCGCTGAGCGCGCAGCAGCGCTTCACCGCGATCCAGTCCGGCGAGATCGACGTGCTGACCCGCAACACGACCTGGACGATGGAGCGCGACACCAAGCTCGGCCTTAATTTCGTCGCGGTGAACTACTACGACGGCCAGGGCTTCATGGTGCCGAAGAAGCTCGGCGTCGCGAGTGTCAAGGACCTCAGCGGCGCGACGATCTGCGTCCAGTCGGGGACCACCACCGAGGTCAACCTCGCGGATTACTTCCGCAGCCACAAGATGGAGTTCAAGCCGCTCGTCATCGAGAGCCTCGCCGAGGTCGAGAACGCCTATTTCTCCGGCCGGTGCGACGCGTTCACGACCGACCGTTCGGCGCTCGCCGCGGTGCGCGCGACGCGGGCGCCGAACCCGGACGACCACGTCGTCCTGCCCGAGATCATCTCGAAGGAGCCGCTCGCGCCGGCGGTGCGGCACGGTGACGACGAATGGTTCGACATCGTCAAATGGGTCGCTTTCGTCGCGGTCGAGGCGGAGGAACTCGGCATCGCCACGAAGAACGTCGACGACATGCTCAAGAGCGACGACAACGACGTCAAGCGCCTGCTCGGCGTGATGCCGGGGATCGGCGGCGCGCTCGGGCTCGACGACCGCTGGGCCTATCACCTGGTCAAGCAGGTCGGCAACTACGGCGAGGTTTTCGAGCGTAACGTCGGGCCGGGCTCGCCGCTCAAGCTGGACCGCGGCCTGAACGCGCTGTGGACCAAGGGCGGGCTGATGTACGCGATGCCGCTGCGCTGAGGATGGCGGACACGACCCCGCAGCGCCCGTCCGTCCTCAACAACCCGTCGGTACGGGCGGCGTTCTATCAGCTCGTGCTGGTCGGCGGTGTCGTTGCGGTCGGGGCCTTCCTCGTCCACAACACGCTGGCGAACCTCGCGCGCCAGGGCATCGCCACGGGCTTCGGATTCCTCCACAGCGAGGCCGCCTTCCAGATCGGCGAGCGGCTGATCGAGTATTCGCCGGCATCGAGCTATGGCCGCGCCTTCATCGTCGGGCTGCTCAACACGCTGCTCGTCGCGGCGATCGGCATCCTGCTGGCGACGATCCTCGGGACGCTCGTCGGGATCGCGCGGCTGTCGACGAACTGGCTGATCCGCAAGCTCGCCTCGGCCTATGTCGAGACGCTGCGCAACGTGCCGCTGCTGCTGCAGCTGATCGTCTGGTGGGACCTGCTGCACGTCAGCGCGCCGTCGCCGCGCCAGGCCTGGCAGCCGCTGCCCGACGTCTTCGTCAGCAACCGCGGCGTCGCCTTTCCGGTGCTGCAGTGGCAGCCGGCATATTCGTGGATGGCGGCCGCGGCGGCGCTCGGCATCGCCGCCACGGTCGCCGTCGCTTCCTGGGCGCATCGCCGTCAGATGGCGACCGGGCGGCAATTTCCGGTGATCGGCGCCGCGGCGGCGCTGATCCTGTTGCCGCCGCTCGCCGTCTTCGTTGCCGCCGGCATGCCGCTCCACCCCGATCTGCCGGCGCTGCGCGGCTTCAACTTCGCCGGCGGCGTCACCGTCTCGCCGGAGTTCGCCGCGCTCGTCATCGGGCTGACGACCTATACCGCCTCCTACATCGCCGAGATCGTGCGCGCCGGAATCCTCGCGATCGGCCGCGGCCAGAGCGAGGCGGCGGCGGCGCTCGGGCTGCGTCGCGGCCGCATCCTGCGGCTGGTCATCCTGCCGCAGGCGCTTCGGGTCATCGTGCCGCCGCTCACCAGCCAGTACCTCAACCTCGCGAAGAACAGCTCGCTCGCCGTCGCGATCGGCTATCCGGACCTGACCTCGATCGGCAACACCACGGGCAACCAGACCGGCCAGTCGATCGAGGCGATCGCGATTGCGATGTCGGTCTATCTCGCGCTGAGCCTCTCCATCTCGCTGCTGATGAACTGGTACAACCGCCGCATCCGGCTGGTCGAGCGATGAGCGCGGCGAGCGATCCCGATCGCCGCTTCGGCGGGGCGGCGGCGCCGAAGCGGGTCGGGGGCGCCGCGCGCTGGCTGCGGGAGAATCTCTTCAGCAGCATGGCGAACTCGATCCTGACGATCATCGCCGTCATCGCGATTCTCTGGATCGTCGTTCCCCTGGCGCGCTGGGCGGTCCTCGACGCGGTGTGGACGGCGGCGAGCGGCCGCGAATGCCGCGCCGCGATCGATGCCGGCGGCGGCGCCTGCTGGGCCTTCATCGGGGTGTGGTGGCGCTCGATCCTGTTCGGCCGCTTCCCCTACGCCGAGCAATGGCGGCCGGCGCTGGTCGTTGCGATCTTCGTCGCGATGTTCCTCGCGAGCTGCGACCGCCGGCTCTGGGGGCGGCGGCTGATCGCGCTGTGGATCCTCGGCGCGGCGCTGGTCCTGCTGCTGATGTTCGGCGGCGTGCTCGGCATGAGCTTCGTCGACACCTCGCTGTGGAACGGGTTGCCGCTGACGCTGATCCTGGCGGTCTTCGGGATGCTCTTCGCCTTTCCGCTGGCCATCCTGCTGGCGCTCGGCCGGCGCTCGGAGATGCCGGCGGTGCGGGCCCTCTCGGTCGCCTATATCGAGCTGATCCGCGGCGTGCCGCTGATCACCATCCTCTTCATGGCCTCGGTCATGCTGCCGCTCTTTCTGCCGAGCGGCACCTCGATCGACAAGCTGCTGCGGGCGCAGATCGCCTTTATCCTGTTCAGCGCCGCCTATCTCGCCGAGGTCATCCGCGGCGGGCTGCAGTCGCTGCCGCGCGGCCAGTCCGAGGCGGCCGATGCGCTCGGCCTCAGCCCGTGGCAGCGCACCCGCCTCATCGTCCTGCCGCAGGCGATCGCGGCCGTCATCCCGCCGCTCGTCAACACCTTCATCGGCGCCTTCAAGGACACCTCGCTGGTGCTGATCATCGGGCTCTTCGACCTTATGATGACGGCGACCAACGCGCTCGGCGATCCCAATTGGAACGGCTTCTACTGGGAGGCCTATCTCTTTGTCGGCGCGATCTACTGGGCCTTCTGCTTCTTCATGTCGAAGTACAGCCAGTTCCTCGAACGGGATTTCAATAGGGCGCACCGCCGCTGAGGCTACCCGCCCGAGAGCGGTGGCAGGAGCGGGTGCTTGAGGGTCTTCGGCAAGGTCCCGTCGCGGCGGGGGTCGTTGAAGGCGAGGGGGCGGCGTTCGTAGACGGTGAAGCCGGCGCGCTGGTAGTGGCCGAGGGCGCGCGGGTGGTCGTAGGTGCAGGTGTGGGTCCACAGGCGGCGCGTGCCCGACTGGAAGGCGTTGTCGATCGCCGTCTGCAGCAGATAGACGCCGTAGCCGCGGCCGATGAATTGCGGGATGAGGCCGAAATAGGCGAGCTCGACCGCCTGCTCGGTGCGGGCGAATTCGTAGAATCCGGCGGGGACGCCGCCGACGTGGAGGACGAAGAGCTCGGTCCCCGGCCTGGCGATGGTCTCGGCGAGACGCTCGTCGCTCCACTTCCGCCGCTCGAACCAGACCCAGGGTTCGCCGACCGTATTGTAGAGATAGCGATAGAACGAGACCGTGCAGCGCTCGGCGCGCATCAGGGCGAGGGTGCCGGCGGGCGTCG
>JAQGID010000021.1 GCA_028291405.1 Rhodospirillales bacterium
CGCAAGGTGCTCGACAAGGCGCGCCGCGACGGCATCATCGCGACCTTCCGGTCGGTGCTGACGCGGCTCGACGAGCCGATGCCGCTCGGTTATTCCGCGGCCGGCGAGATCGTCGAGATCGGCGCCGGGCTCGAAGGCGCCTTCCGGATCGGCGAGCGCGTCGCGGTCGCCGGCGCCGGCCTCGCCAACCACGCCGAACTCAACCTTGTGCCGCGCAATCTCGTCGCGCCGATTCCCGATAGCGTCACCGACGAGGAGGCGTGTTTCGGCACGGTCGGATCGATCGCGCTCCACGCCGTGCGCAATCTCGGCGTCGGGCTCGGCGACATCGTCGCGGTGCTCGGCGTCGGCCTCGTCGGCCAGGTCGCGGTGCAGCTGCTGGCGCTGCAGGGCGCCCGCGTCATCGCCCTCGACTACAACCCGGCGCGGCTCGCGCTGGCGCTGGCGCACGGCGCCGAGCTCGCCTGGAATCTCGGCGATCCCGGTGTAGCCGCCGCCGTCGCCGCGCTGAGCGGCGGGCAGGGTGCGGACGCAGTGCTGATCGCCGCCGCCACCGATTCGAGCGAGCCGCTGGAGACTGCCGCCGAGATTGCCCGCGACCGCGCCAGGCTCTCGATCGTCGGCAAGACCGGCACCGAGTTTCCCTATGCTGCCTTCATGAAGAAGGAAATCTCGCTGATCGTCTCGCGGTCCTATGGGCCGGGGCGCTACGATGACGCCTTCGAAACCCAGGGCATGAAATACCCGATCGGCTTCGTGCGCTGGACCGAGAGCGAGAACCTGCGCGAATGCGTCCGGCTCATGCGGCCGGACCTGCCGCGGCGCCTCGACCTCGGGGCGCTGGTAACGCACCGCTTCCCCTTCGCCGCGGCGAGCGAGGCCTACGACCTCGTCATGGAGAACAAGGCGCCGCATCTCGGCGTCGTGCTGGGCTACGAGGCTACGGCGGCGCGGCCGGCGCCGCTGTCCTTCCCGGCGCCGAAGCCGGCTAGGGGCGAATGCGTCCTCGGCGTCATCGGCGCCGGCGCCTTCGCCCGCGCCGTGCTGCTGCCCGAGCTGAAGCGGCGCAACGACGTCGTGCTGCGCACCATCGTGACCCAGCGCGGTCTCACGGCCGAGCACGCCAAGAGCCAGTACGGTTTCGCGCAATGCGCGACCGACGTCGCGGCCGTGCTCGACGATCCCGGCATCAACGCCGTGCTGATCGCGACGCGCCACGCCAGCCACGCCGAGCTGACCGCGCGGGCCCTTGCCGCCGGCAAGTCGGTGCTCGTCGAGAAGCCGCTCGCCCTCGATCGCGCCGGGCTCGATCACGTCGTCGCGGCGCGGCAGGGCGCCGCCGGTTTCTTCCTCGTCGGTTTCAACCGCCGCTTCGCGCCGATGGTCGTCAAAGCGCGCAATCACCTGGCGCGGTATTCCGGCCCCAAATTCCTCATCCTGCGGGTCAATGCCGGGGCGCTGCCGGCCGAGAGCTGGATCAACGCGGCGGGAGAGGGCGGCGGCCGGATCCTCGGCGAGCTCTGTCACTTCGTCGATCTGGCGCGCAGCCTCGTCGGCGCCGATATCGTCTCGGTCCAGGCCGATTCCGGCACCGCCGCCGGCGGCGTCTGCGACGATCTCTCGGTGACCCTTCACTTCGCCGACGGCAGCCTTGCGACGATCGCCTACACGGCGCTCGGCGACGCCGCCTTCAGCAAGGAGCGGTTCGAGATGTTCGCCGGCGGTTCCGTCGTCACCATCGACAACTACCTGACGATGACCGTCACCGCCGACGGCAAAACGCGGACCGAGACGGCGCGGACCGGGCAGGACAAGGGGCACGCCGGCGAGATCGCCGCCTTCGTCGCGGGGGTGCGCGGCGGGACGCCGCCGGTCGCCGAGGCCGAGCTGGCGCAGTCGAGCCTGGCGACCATCGCGGTGCTCGACAGCCTGCGCGAGGGCCGCCGCATCGTGCTCGGGGAGTAGGGATGGCCGGGAACCGAGAAAGCGGCCTCCCGGAACTCAGCATCGTGATGCCGTGCCTCAACGAGGCGCGCACCGTCGGGACCTGCATCGCCAAGGCGCTGCGCTTCTTCGCGACGCATGGCGTCGCCGGCGAGGTCATCGTCGCCGACAACGGCAGCACGGACGGTTCCCAGGAGATCGCCCTCGGCCTTGGCGCCCGCGTCGTCGACGTCGCCGAGCGCGGCTACGGCAACGCCCTGATCGCTGGCATCGCCGCGGCCGCCGGCGAGTTCGTCGTGATGGGCGATGCCGACGACAGCTATGATTTCCTCAGCCTGATGCCGTTCCTGGCGAAGCTGCGGGACGGCTACGACATCGTCCTCGGCAACCGCTTCCTGGGCGGCATCAGCGCCGGCGCAATGCCGCCGCTGCACCGCTTCTTCGGCAATCCGGTCCTGACGGCGATCGGACGGACGCTCTACGGCGGCCCGAGTCGCGACTTCTATTGCGGGCTCCGCGGCTTCCGTCGGACCGCGGTCCTCGATCTCGGCCTCGATGCGCCGGGCATGGAATTCGCGCTCGAGATGATCGTCAAGGCCCGGTTGCGCGGTCTTCGCATGACCGAGGTGCCGACGACGCTGGCGCCCGACGGACGCGATCGGCCGCCGCATCTGCGGAGCTGGCGCGACGGCTGGCGCAGCCTGCGGTTCTTCCTGTTGCTCAGCCCGCGCGGGTTGTTCCTCTGGCCCGGCGCCGTCCTCTTCCTGGTCGGGTCCGCCGTCTCGGCCTGGCTGATGTTCGACGATATCCGGGTCGGCAGCGTCACCTTCGCGGAGCACACGCTGGTCGTCACCACCGCCTCGGTGAACCTCGGCTTCCAGACGATCGCCTTCTGGGCCTTCGCCAAGATCGTCGGCATCGAGAGCGGGCTGCTGCCAGCCGATGCCAGGTTCGAACGGCTGCGCCAACGCCTCACCGTCGAGGCCGGCATCGTCGTCGGCTCGGCGCTCATCCTTCTCGGCTTCGCCGGCAATCTCTATGGCCTCATCTATTGGTCGAGCCTGGGCTTCGGCCAGGTCGACTGGAATTTTCTGATCCGCCTGGTGTCGGCTGCGACGACCTTCCTGGTCCTCGGGTTCCAGGTCATCTTCTCGGGCTTCTTCATCTACCTCCTGGCCTATCTGGCGCGGCGGCAGGCGCGGGCCGCGGCGTTCGTCGCCTCGCCGCTGCCGCGCCTGCAAGCGGCAGCCGGTTAGCGAGAGGTGGCAGGCGACGCGATCTTCAAGTCCGGCCCGTCGCCGTTCCGCTGGCGCGGGCTTCTCGCCGCCGCCTGGATCGCCGTCGTCCTGATCGCCTACCTCCTTCAGTTCGCGGACTATGTGCGGCCGATCCTGGCATTGCTGCAGTGACGATGGCGATCCTCGGAGGTTTCGCGACGGCGCTTCTGCTTGCCCTCGCGTGCCTCGGCGCCGGCCGCGCGGTGCTGCGCGCGCTCGGCCTTACCGACGAGCTCGGATCCTGCGCCGAGCCCATCGGCTTCGCGATCGGCGTCGGACTCGTCGGCTGGATCGTCTTCCTTCCGGCGATCGCCGGCTGGCTGCAGCCCTGGCAGCTGGCGCTCGTCCTCGTTCCCGGCTTGGCCGGGCTCGCGCTGAAGCGCCCTGCTCCGCCGTCGCTCGCCGGGCTCGAGCCGCTCATCGTTGTCGGGTTGGTGCTCGTCGCCGCGATATGTCTGCTCAATCTCGTGCAGGCGCTGGCGCCGCCGGCCGATGCCGATTCGCTGGCCTATCACTTCGCCTTGCCGAAGGAATTCCTCCGCGCCGGCCATCTTGTCTTCGTGCCGCGGGCGTCGGACGGCGCGATCCCGCTGCTGCTGCACATGACCTATCTCGTCGCGCTGGGGATCGGCGGCGAGACGGCGCTGACGCTCTGGGTCATGCTGCTCGGCTGGGCCGCGGCTTGGCTCGTCTACACTCTAGCCCGAATCTGGCTCGACCGCCGCTGGTCGCTGGCGTTGGTGCTGCTGTTCATGACGACCCCAGCCGTCGTCTTCGGCAGCGGCTCGGGACAGCTCGAGCTCAAGCTGACGCTCTTCGCGCTCACTGCCGGCTTCGCCGTGATGCGTGCGGTTCAAGGCGGCGACTGGCGCTACGCCTGCCTCGCCGGACTCGCCGCCGGGGATTACGCCGGGGCGAAATACCTCGGGCTGGTGTTCGTTGCCGCCTGCGGCGTGACGCTGCTGCTGCAGCGGCGGTGGCTGCTCCATAGCGCGGTGTTCGGCGTCACGGCGCTCGGGGTCGGCTGCCAGTGGTATATTTGGAACGCGGTGAATGCCGGCGACCCATTCTTTCCAATTCTTTACGATTGGCTGGGTGCGAAGCACGAGTATTGGTCGCCGGCACTCCAGGCGGTGTTCCGCTCGGACTATGTCGCTCAGGAAGACCCGGTGCCGGCGAATCTCTTCTGGTTTCTGGCATATCCGTTCGTCGCGACGCTCGACGGGTTCTCGAAATGGGATTCCGGCCGCACCGGATTCGGGCCTTTCGCTTTGTTCGTGCTGCCCTTCGCCGCACTGGCCATCGGGCGATCGCGCCGCGCGCTGGCCCGGCACCCGCTGCGATCGCTGGCCGTCCTCAGCCTCGTCTTCTACGCGCTATGGTTTTTTTCCGGGGTGTCGCAGCGGGTGCGTCACCTCCTGCCGCTCTATCCCGTCCTGCTGCTCTGCCTCATCGTCGCGGCGCGGCGCTACGCCGGCAAGGCCGGTCTCATGCGCCATCTCGCCAGCGCCGCGCTGCTGACGCTGCTGCTGCAATGCGCCGGGCTCGGTCTCTTCAGCGTCAACTATCTGCGCCATCTCGCGATCGGCGAGACACGGCTGGCATTCCTCCAGCGGAACGTCGCGGGATTTTCGCCGCTGTCGTGGATCAATGCCAATTTGACGGGCCGCGACCGGCTGCTGTTCGGCGATCGCCAGCTGGAATACTACATCGAGATTCCGAGCTATCTCGCCGTGCCGTTGACGCAGCATCTCGTCGATCTGCGGCCGGGCACCAACGATCAGCTGCGTTTTCTGCGCGAGGCGAGGGCGCTGGGGGTGACCCATGTCCTCGTCGTGCCGTCGCTGCGCGACTTCGCGAAAGGCGTCGCATACGGCAACAACGTGCTGCCCGGCAATCTGGCGCCGCTGGTCGCCGCCGGATGCGCGACCGTCGTCCACAGCGAGGATACGCTGCTGCTGCCGTCGCGCACCTTGCCCGCCTTCACGGCCGAGACAATCTCGAGCGACGTCGTCAGGCTGGTGCCGGAAGCCTGCGGCCTGTCGTGATTCCTTGTGGCCGGTTGGGCTTATGTCGCGCCGCTGCGTAGGTTCTGTCGGTCGAGCTTGACGAGATTGTCGGCGTGGCCGCCGCTGGTCTGGTATTCGGGGACTAGACGATGCAGTTGCGCCTGCAGCGCGGCGGCGTCGCCGCGCTCGCAGATCGCGGCCAGCTCGTCGATCGCGGCCCCGAGCGCCGTGGCGTCGCCGGCGCGCGGCGCCGCCAGGAGGATGCCCTTGCACGACGTCGGGACCAAGGCCTCCGAGCCGTGGAAGATCTCCTCGAATAGCTTCTCGCCGGGACGCAGCCCGGTGATCTCGATCGCGATGTCGACGTTCGGCCGCTTGCCGGCGAGGCGGATCATCTGCCGCGCCAGGTCGAGGATGCGGACCGGCTCGCCCATGTCGAGGACGAAGATCTTGCCGGCCGCCTCGGCGGCGCTGTCGAGCGCGGAGGCCTGCAATACCAGCTCGACGGCCTCGCGCACGGTCATGAAATAGCGCATGACGTCGGTATGGGTGACGGTCAGCGGCCCGCCCGCAGCGAGCTGCCGCTGGAAAAGCGGCACGACCGAGCCGGTCGAGCCGAGGACGTTGCCGAAGCGCACGGTGACGAAGCGCGTGCCGCCCTTGCCGGGGTCCTGGCGCTGCAGGTCGAGCACCTGGCAGTAGCTCTCGGCGATGCGCTTGCTGGCGCCCATGACGTTGGTCGGGTTGACCGCCTTGTCGGTGCTGATCTGGACCATCGCCGCGACGCCGGCGCTGCGGCACGCTTCGGCGACGTTGCGCGAGCCGACGGCGTTGGTCATGACCCCTTCGAAGGGGTTGAGCTCGACCAGCGGCACGTGCTTCAGCGCGGCGGCGTGGAAGACCAGCTCGGGGCGCATCTCGCGCATGATGCGGTCGAGCCGCCGGCGGTCGCGGATGTCGGCGAGAATGGCGCGGCGCGGCAGCGAGGGATGCTGTTCGGCGAGCTCGATGTCGATCTTGTAGAGCGCGAACTCGCCGTTATCGAGCAGCGTGATGAAGGCCGGGCGGAGCGCCGCGATCTGGCTTACCAGCTCGCTTCCGATCGAGCCGCCGGCGCCGGTGACGAGCACCCGCTTGCCGGCGATCAGGCGCTGCATGGAGGCGCGGTCGAGCACGGTCTGCGGCCGGCCCAGCAGGTCCTCGACGGCGACGGGGCGAATCTCGATTTGCGCGTCGAGTCCCTCGTGGAAATCGACCAGCTTGGGCAGCCGCGCGACGGTCATGCCGAGCGCCTCGGCGGTGTCGAGCAGCTTGCGGATCGTCGCGCCGTCGAGATTGTCCTGGGTCAGGATCAGGCGCTGCGGCCGCAGCCCGCCGCGATCGAGCTTGCCGACAAGCTCGGGGATCTGGTCGAAGGTGCCGATGACGTCGACGCCGTGGATGTTGCGGCCGACGCGGCCGCCGCCTTCGGTGACCATGCCGACGGCGCGATAGAGCTGCGTCCTGCCGCCGTGGACGGCGCGGATGAAGAGTTCGGCGGCGTCGCCCGCGCCGACCAGCAGCACCGGGATAGAGCGCGGGTCGTGCGACTGCTGCAGCAGGCCGAGGCGCTGGTCCTTGACGATGCGGTAGATGAAGCGTGGCCCGCCGATCAGGAAGAGCAGCAGGAACCAGTTGATCACCGGCACCGAGCGCGGCAGGTCGCCGGCGCGCGTCAGCACGAACAGCGTCGGGACGAAGATCAGCAGGATGATCGTCGCGGCGCGGAGCAGCGCCAGCAGGTCGTTGACCGAGGCATAGCGCCAGATGCCGCGATAGAGCCGCATCGACCAGAAGACGGCGGCGGCGATCACGGCGATCAGCAGCGTGCCGCGCAGCAGGATGCCGTTGTAGGAAGGCAAGGCGTCGCCGACGCGGAGATACAGCGACAAGGCAAAGCTGATCGCCGCCATGAGGATGTCATGGGCGTAGGCGATCTGGCCGTGCTTGATGCGGGGCAAGGTCATCGCTGCGAGTTGTGTCTCGCCGCCGCGCTCAAAGCAAGCGCCGTCGCGGCGCGGCGGTTCCGATCACCGCCGAAGCGCTGAAAACCATGACGTCGTGGCACCGAGGCCTTGCGCGGCGGAGAAGGGCGGTTGCCAGGCGAAATCGGCGCGAAACCGCGAATCGTCGACCGTCAACGAGCCGAGTAGGCGCTCGGCGGCGGCGCAGCGGCCGGCGAGGGCCAGGGCGGCGCCGTGCCAGCGCGGCGGGATCGCGAGCAGGCGCGGCGGGCGGCC
>JAQGID010000085.1 GCA_028291405.1 Rhodospirillales bacterium
CGGCGCTGGTCGATCGCGTCGGTCTCAAGGCGATGCAGTACCTCGTCTATTCCACCGCCGAGATCACCGCCGCCCGCGCCCTCAGCTTCGGCATCGTCAGCGAGATCGTGCCGAAAGCATCGCTCGACGATGCGCTGGCGACGCTGACCGCGGCGCTGGTGAAAGCGCCGCAACCCGCGCTGCTCGCCGTCAAGGAATTCGCCGCCTCGGCGCGCACGATGGCGATCCAGGGCGCGGTCGACTTCGCCCGCAATCTCCACGCGACGATCAATTCGTCGAGCGAGATGCGGCGTTGAACGGTGTTTGATTCTGTACGATCGTTCCCCCTCACCCTGCCCTCTCCCCCTCGCGGGGGCGAGGGTTCTGTGTGGTGATTCTGCCCTCGCCCCCGCGAGGGGGAGAGGGTTGCTAAGGGTTAGCGAGGCACAGCCGAGCTTACCCGCAGCTGGGTGAGGGGGTATCTCCGCAGAAGGAACCACGACCATGCCGACCCTGAACCACGGCGATGCCGAGCTCTATTACGAGGAATACGGCGCCGGCTATCCCATCCTGCTCTTCGCCCCCGGCGGCCTGCGCTCGCAGATCGCGTATTGGCACGGCAGTCCGAGCGACCCCAAGGCCGAGCCCGCCTGGATGGACCCGACCGTCGCCCTCGCCGACCGCTACCGCGTCATCGCGATGGACCAGCGCAATGCCGGAAACTCGCGCGCCCCGATCCGTGCGACCGACGGCTGGCAGACTTTCGCCGACGACCATATCGCGCTGATGGACCATCTCGGCTTCGACCGCTTCCACGTCATGGGCGGCTGCATCGGCTCGACCTTCTGCCTCACCCTCTGCGAGCGCATCCCCGAGCGGATCAGCGCCGCCGTGCTGCAGAACCCGATCGGCCTCGCGGGCAACCGCAAGACCTTCGACGAGAGCTTCCGCAGCTGGTCGCAGGAGATCCGTCAGAGCCGGCCGGAGCTCGACGAATCGACGCTGAACCGCTTCGACCGCAACCTTTACGCCGGCGATTTCGTCTTCAGCGTCACCCGCGACTTTGTCCGGCGCTGCCCGGTGCCGCTCTTCGTGATGCCGGGCAACGACGCGCCGCACCCGACCGCGATCGGCGAGGAGATCGTCGATCTGGCGCCCCACGTCGACGTGCTGCGCGACTGGAAGGGCCCGGCGCACAAGGCGGCAGCGACCGAGCGCGTCAGGAAGTTCCTGGCCGAGCATACGCCGTAGCGCCGAGCCCGGGCGGACCCGGCTGGCGCATCCGGCTCGGCGCCGGTCCCCGCAGCAGCGCCTTCTGCGCCGCCCATTCGCTGGCGGGGTCGAGCGTCTCGAGGAACTCGACGGCCCCACCGGCGAGCAGCGCGATCGGCAGCCCGTCGCGATAGAGCAGCCGGTTGCCGGTCAGTGCCGCGAGCTTCGGCCCCGGCGTCAAGATGCCGGCGAGGTTCAGCGGGTCGGCGCCGGAGACCGAGACGAGGGCGGCCGTCGCCGCCATCCGCCTAACCTCGCGCAGCCGCCCGATCGCCTCGGGCAAGGCGAACTGCTCGCCGGAGAAGCCGGCGACGAAGCGCCCGCCGCGGATCTCGCCGCGCGCCTCCAGCCGACGATAGACCCGCAGCAGGTCGCGCCACGGCGGCAGCCAGGGGGCCTCGCGCTCCAGCAACCGCCAGAAGACGACGCCATAACGGCGCAGCAAAGCACGCGCGAGATGCTCGACGGCATCCGGCGGGTCGCCCTGGTCGGCCGACCGCACCTGCCGCGCCAGCGCCCAGCGGCCCGCCTCGGCGATGCCCGGCCCGGCGCTGCGCCGCTTGCGGTGATCGGCGGGAACGAGGAGGGCGCGCAAGCCCACGAAACTGTCGGAGTTGACGATCCCCAGCCCGACCAGCTCGGCGAGCGCTTCCTCGACCTGCGGCCGCAGCAACCCGGTGCCCTCGACCAGCTCGTCGAAGAACGAGGCGCCGTGCTCGCGGATGCACTGGGCGACGAGCTCGGCGCGCGGGCTGGGGGAGGCGGCATCGCCCGGCGGCGACAGCGCCGCCCAGAGCGAGGCGTGGCGGCGCATGACGAGGGCGATCGGCGTCGTCCGCACCGGCGTCGCCTTGCGCTCGCCGCCGTCCGCCCGCGGATTGCGCGGCCGCAGCCGCAGCCAGGCGACCTTGCCTGCGCGGCACTGCTCGTCGAGCCAGGACGAATCATAGCCGCCAAGCCGCGCCGGCAGGATCTCGCTCTCCCAGGCCCCGGCCGCCGCCTCGTAGCCCTCGATCTGCTCGACCACCGCGGCGAGCGCCTCCGGCCCTTCCTTGCGAATCCCCGCGGCAACGCCCTGCCATTCCAGCAGGAACCGCAGGAAGTCGCGCGCCGCCACCGGCTCGATCTCGGCACGCAGCCGCTTGATCGTGTAGCGGTGGATACGCGCCAGCAGCCGCCGCTCGCACCATTCCTCGGCAGCGCCGCCGGTGAACTGCCCGCGCAGCGCGAAGCCCTCGGTCTCCAGCGCCGCGAGCGCCGGAGCGATCCCCGCTGCCACCAGGCCCAGCGGCGCCGCGAGCGCTTCCTGCGTCACCGGCCCCAGCCCTTCGAGCCGACCGCGCAGGATCTCGACCAGCGCCTCGTCCTGCGACCAGGCCTGTGCATTCGGCGCGGCGATGACGGGCTCGAGCGCCGCATCCGAGTACAGCGCCCGGAATTGCGCCAGCCGCTCCGCCGTGATCCACAGATCCCCCGCCGGCGCCCGCAACCGCGCGACGCGCTTCTGCCGCGCCAGCTCGTCGAGCCACTCGCGCCAGCCCTCCGCGACCTCGCCGTCCCCGAGGAAGCCGAGCCAGACCAGCCCATCGTGCAGCTCGTCGGCATTCGCCGGCTCCGGCCAGGCCTCGCCGCGCACCCTGGCGATCGCCTCGGGATCGAGCCGGCCGAGATCCGCCGCCGTCTCGGGATCGAGGAAGCGCCGCCCCATCACCGCCTGCGTCCGGCGCTCCTCGAGCGGCGCGTCGTCGAGATAGGCGTAGGGTTTCGCCGACAGCACCTCGAGCGCCAGCGGCGACGGCGTCGTCAGATCGCGCGTCTCGACCGCGATCGTGCCGTCATGGATCCGCGTCAGCAGCCGCTCCAGCCCTTCCAGGTCCATCGCCTCGCCGAGGCAGTCGGCGATCGTCTGGCGGACCAGCGGATGATCCGGAATCTCGCGCTCGCCGACGAGGTTCTCGGCGCAGGCGATCTGGTCCGGGAAGATCGCGCCGATGAGATCCTCGGCGCCCATCCGCGACAGCTGCGGCGGCACCTTCCGCCCGCCGCGGAACCGCGGCAGCGCCAGCGACACGCCGAGCGTCCAGCGCCAGCGCGTGATGAACATCGGCGAGTCGAGCAGCGCCTGGATCAGCACGTTGCGGACGCTTGCCGGGTGGAGATAGCGCGACACCTCGTCGAGCGCGAAACTATGCGCCGTCGTCAGCGACAGCACGATATTGTCCTCGGTCGCGGCCGCCTGGATCTCGAAGTTGAACTTGCCGCAGAACCGCTTGCGCAGCGCCAGCCCCCAGGCGCGGTTGAGCCGGCTGCCGAACGGCGAGTGGACGACGAGCTGCATGCCGCCGACCTCGTCGAAGAACCGCTCGATGACGATTCGCTCCTGCGTCGGCAAACAGCCCAGCGCCGCGTGTCCCGCCGCAAGATACTCGACGAGCTGAAGCGCCGCCGGCTCGGCGATGCCGATGTCGTCGATCAGACGGCGCAGCGCCGTCTCGCCCGTCGCATCCCCGGCCAGCAGCGCCGCGATCGTGTCCCGCAGCCGCGACACCGATTGCGACAGCTCGTCGCTGCGCCCCGGCGCCTCGCCCAGCCAGAACGGGATCGTCGGCGCCTGCCCTTCGGCATCGGCGACGCGCACCGTGCCGCGCTCGACCCGGATGATGCGGTACGAGGTATTGCCCAGTTGGAAGACGTCGCCGCCCAGGCTCTCGACCGCGAAATCCTCGTTGACCGTGCCGACGACCTGGTTCTCCGGCTCCAGCAGCACCTGGTAGTCGGCATTGTCCGGGATCGTGCCGCCGGCGGTCAGCGCCGTCATCCGCGCGCCGCGCCGCTCGCGCAGCATGTGGTTGACCGCATCGTGGTGGATCAGCGCGCCGCGGCGGCCCCGCCGCGTCGAGAACCCTTCGCCCAGCATCGCGACGACCGCGTCGAAATCCTCGCGCGGGAGATCGCGATAGGGCGACGCCCGGCGGATCAGCGCATAGAGCCCGTCCTCGTCCCATTCCTGCGCCGCGACCTCGGCGACGATCTGCTGCGCCAGCACGTCGAGCGGCGCCTCCGGGATCGTCAGCCGGTCGAGCTCGCCGCGCCCGACGCTGTCGAGCAGCGCGGCGCATTCGACCAGCTCGTCGCGCGACAGCGGGAAGAGCCGCCCCTTCGGCGTCCCGTCGACGGCATGGCCGGAGCGGCCGACCCGCTGCAGAAAGCTGGCGATCGCCCGCGGCGAGGCGATCTGGCAGACGAGATCGATTTCGCCGATGTCGATGCCGAGCTCCAGCGAGGCCGTCGCCACCAGCACCTTCAGCGCGCCGCGCTTCAGCCGCTGCTCGGCGTCGAGCCGGCGCTCCTTGGCAAGGCTGCCGTGATGCGCCGCGACATGTTCGGCGCCGAGCCGCTCCGACAGCTGCCGCGTCACCCGCTCGGCGAGCCGCCGCGTGTTGACGAAGACCAGCGTCGTGCGATGCGCCGCCACCAGCTCGGCGAGCCGGTCATAGACCTCGCTCCACACCTCGTGCGACATCACCGCCTCGAGCGGCGACGACGGCACCTCGAGCGCGAGATCGCGTGCCCGGACGTGGCCGGTGTCGATGATGCGGCACGACGGTTCGGGCCCGCCCGCCGGCCCTACGCCGACGAGGAACCGCGCGACCGCCTCGATCGGCTTCTGCGTCGCCGAAAGCCCGATGCGGTGCAGCCGGTCGCCGCACAGCGCCGCCAGCCGCTCCAGCGACAGCGCGAGATGGACGCCGCGCTTGTTCGGCGCCACCGCATGGATCTCGTCGACGATGACGCTGCGCACCGTCGACAGCATCGCCCGCCCGGTTTTCGAGCCCAGCAGCACGTAAAGCGATTCCGGTGTCGTCACGACGATATGCGGCGGCCGCCGCCGCATGCGATCGCGCTCCTTGACCGGCGTGTCGCCGGTCCGGACCGCGACGCGGATCTCGACGTCGGGCAGCCCTTGAGATCGAAGCCGCTCGCGGATCCCCGCGAGCGGCGCCGCGAGGTTCTTCTCAATATCGTTCGACAGCGCCTTCAGCGGCGAGACATAGACGATCTGCGTTTCGTCGCGCAGCTCGCCCGCCAGCCCCTGCCGCACCAGCCCGTCGATCGCCGCCAGAAACGCCGCCAGCGTCTTGCCCGATCCCGTCGGCGCCGCGATCAGCACATGCTCCTCGGCCTGGATCGCGGGCCACGCCGCTGCCTGCGCCGCCGTCGGCGCGCGGAAGCGCTCGCCGAACCATTCGGCGACGGCAGGATGGAAAATTTTGGAGAAATTCATCGAGCAAATAATGGGTTTTCAGGCCCGAAAATCAACCCCGCGGCCACTATCTGTTCTCTACCCTCGCCCCCGAGTGTTCTCTGCCCTCGCCCCCGATAAATGTAACCACCGTCATCCCGGCGCACGCCGGGATCCATCCCTGCCGAGGACTGGGACCGCGGCACAATGGATCCCGGCGTGCGCCGGGATGACGATGTGGGTGGATATGCCCTCGCCCCCGACTTCGGGGGAGAGGGTTGCTAAGGGTTAGCGAAGCAAAGCTGAGCTTACCCGCAGCTGGGTGAGGGGGCCTCTTTCCGCCCGGCGCGACCGCGACCTCATTGAGCCACCCCCCGCGACGCTCTACACTCCCGACAACACGCAATCGTCCGAAGCCCCTCACCCTCCCATTGCTTCCGCAATGGGCCCCTCCCTCTCCCGCCCAAGCGCGGGCGAGGGGCCCGAGGGATCCACCGGACGCACCACCCCGGGAGGCCCCATGCCGCGACGCCTGATCGACATCTCGATGTACCTCGAGAACGACGTCGTCTCGGATCCCCCCGGCTACGGCCCCAAGATCGAGTACCGCACCCACCGCGACACCGCCGCCGACGTCGCCGCCTTCTTCCCCGGCCTCGCCACGACGGATCTGCCCGAGGGCGAGGGCTGGGCGATCGAGTGGATCCGCCTGATGACCCACAACGGCACGCATCTCGACGCGCCCTATCACTTCCACTCGACGATGAACCGCGGCGAGCGCGCCATCACGATCGACGAGGTGCCGCTCGACTGGTGCCTGCAGCCGGCGGTCAAGCTCGACTTCCGCCATTTCTCCGACGGCTACGTCGCGACTGCGGCCGACGTCGCCGCCGAGCTCGCCCGCATCGGCCACGAGCTCCGGCCGCTCGACATCGTCGTCGTCAACACGCGGGCCGGCGCCGCCTACGGCAAGCCGGACTACGTCGCCGCCGGCTGCGGCATGGGCCGCGAAGCGACGCTCTACTTGCTCGAGCGCGGAATCCGCCTGACCGGTACCGACGCCTGGAGCTGGGACGCGCCCTTCGTCCACACCAAGGACAAATACGCCGCCAGCGGCGACGCCGGCCTCATCTGGGAAGGCCACAAGGCCGGCCGCGAGATCGGCTATTGCCACCTCGAAAAGCTGCACAACCTGGAGGCGCTGCCGGCGGACGGGTTTCAGATCAGCTGCTTTCCGGTGAAGATCAGGGGGGCGTCGGCGGGGTGGACAAGAGCGGTGGCGATCGTGGAGGAGTAGCGAAGGTGACCATCAACGCAGCGTTGGATTATTTATCCAGCGCGTCCCTCCGCGTGGTTAATAACTTAATGCCAAGGGGTGCTTATCAATCCGCAATGACTTCAGTTGAGACGACGTGAGTTGCCGTCCCCTTTGCGCCGGGCGGAAGCGCTTTGAACTCCCTTGCTTTGCCCAATGGCCAAGTATCAGTTTGTGCTTCGTGCAGTGACTTGATTGGCAAGTCGATCACCTGGCTGGTTGATAGTTTCGCGCCAGAATGACGGTAGATGATTCGTTTTTCTGGACGTTTGTACGGGGAAACTCCAATGGATCCTCCAAAAGATCCAGTGTTACATATGATTATATTGCAATAAATCATGCGGGAGAGTGCTTCGGCCGCGTGATCGAACGTATGAATGTCTTTATTATATGAAAGAACGAAAAGGTGATGAATATTAAGCCTATAAGTCGCAACTCGCTCAAGATCCAGAAGGTCGAAGCACACGACAACCGCAAAACGTCCGAAACTGCCGGCTTCGAAGAGCCAAATCTCAGGTACACTACGGAACTCGTAGCCTAGACCCAAAAGCATCTGCTCTTCTTCGTGCGATGAATATGTTTTCCCGACGTAGCGGATTGTCGCTTTCGACGAATGGCGGGTCCCCCATCGATTTGGAATTATTACGGCGGCGCGATTTCTAGCTGCGACGGGAGATGAACCGGGGACCGGATCAAAATCCAGCCCTCCGATAATGATGCAATTCATCTGCGATGCAATGCGCCGTAACCGCGAAATAAATCCGAGAGGCACGGCTACCTCCGGTAGCAAAACGATATCTGGCTTTGGAGCCTCTAAGGCAAGCGAGGCAAGGTGCTGTTGTATTTCCGCTACAGCGCGCTCTTCCTCGATATTCGACATATTAACTCCTGCCGACCATGCAGCGTCGGAATCGACCGTCGTTTGTATGATTCCTACGCGAAGCCAATCTCGTAATGGCCCACTCATGGGTCGTTATCCATATCCATGAGATCCACCGCGGCTCCGACCAACTGAATGACATTCATCGGAATCAACTGACGCGGAGCATGGTCGAGCACGCTGATCTGGCCACTGGCAAGGGTCCTTTGCGCGTTCACGATAGCTTCAGAAAGCCCTTCGACGTCGAGAATCAGTGGCGGATCGGTCGTCGTATCGTTGATCGAAGTCACGTTTTGGTCCCCAAAAAATGCCCATGGGTCCATACGCATCACTGCTGTCTCGGCGCTTCGTGGCAATAGTGCGGCTTCGATGATGGCGTGCGAATGTGAAGACAGCGGGATCTCTTCCAGCGATGCCTTAACAAACCTAGCTGTATCACGTTCTAGGCCTCTGACGTTCCAAGCGGCAGGCAACCGAAAGTCGCGTTTTACCAATCCCAGAAGTAGCAATCCGCACCCTCTTAGTCGCGCTCTCCAGCGGGCATGAGTGTCATTGTCATCAATGGTCGTCGGGGGCTGACGGCGAAAATCCTGAATTGGAAAGCGGGTCAGGGAAATTCCGGGCTTTGCAGAGCTGGCAACGTGTTTCCACGTCTCCCATGTCCAGCGCGCCTCGACGAAAATGCCAGGAGCTGGAGCTTCAGAAAGCCACGCCCTCGGGAGTAGAACATTTGCGGGATGGAGTTCATCAAGGACCGTGATTTCGAGACCGGGAAATTCCCGGATGCGCTTCAGCAACTGCCGCAAGATTTCTAAAGCGGTCCATTCGCTCGCACGGGGATCATAGGGATCGCGCGCCACCAGGGAATTGAGCCAATCGACCCAATCAAGAGCTGTTAAACGATCTTTCTTGCTTGCGATTTCTTTTTGGTGACGGCGAAGACGACGTACGACCAAAGGCGGTCTTGAGAATACAGTGAGATCGCTGGGTTGGGTCGACGTCTGTTGATCCAAGAGCCAACCTGCGTCCGTTTTGCTGAGGGTCCGAAGGCCAGCACGGGCAAGATAATCGGCTTGCCTTATTGGTAGGCTTCGTGGTCCTTTGCGCAAGCTCTCCCAGTCAAGCCGGACTGTCGGATCGTGTTGAGGCGCAGTAACTTTCCAGATCGGCCCAGGATCGATTCCATCATGGCGAAGCACACCGTCTAACCAGTGCGTCCAAACCCCAATGGGGAATCCTGTGCTCTTGTTCCAGATGCTTGAAGCGGCAGTCAAAGAAGGAGGCCGTACTTGGACCGCGAGAGCCTTAAGACCTTCGTGCCCATGAGCGCCGTTGCGGTTGAGCGTATCCACCGCGCAGGCTAAAGCGGCATAGAAACAAGCTCGCGCCGACATTGAGGCAACGTCTTGCGTGGGGCCTTTTAACATTGAAGCTAATGTCGAATGGATCTCTTTATCGCCTATACTATTTAGATAGAAATTTGCCGCGGTGCGTTGTCGCTGGAGGATTCGTTGATTGTTTACGTCAAATGCTGCTGTCGCCATGTGGCGAGCAATTGTTTGTAGTGCTAAGGGTCGGAGATATTCCGCTAAAGGACTCTGGTCATCGTCGAAATGCTCGAAAATCCATCTGAGGACGCGGCAGGTTCCGTTGTGTCCGGTTATGCGACAATAGTCCAATACGCGAATGAATAATCTTGACTTGTCCGGGTGGTCGCAAAACGCTTGGAAAATTAACTTGAAATAATGATCTATTCTTTTTTTTGTATCTACTAAAGTCAATGTCTCGCCAAATTTTGAATGATTGTTCGGCAATCTCTCTTTTTTCTTTCTCGGCGGGACCTTCATTTTCAGATTTTTGTGAGTTAAGCCGAGCGAATTCCCTCCAGGCATCAAGTAGGTCAATAGAGGGGCTAAACGCAACTGGAACAAGAGTTGCGATGCGACCCGCTGCGAATGCCGCCCGTGTGTCTGACCGGATTTCGCGATCGGGCAAATCGGCCAAAAGCAACCATTCGAGTTCCCGAAGTCGTTGATCTCTGGAATCCTCTGAGAGGATGTCGAAAGCGGTACCGGCCAATTCCGAGACAAGCGCGAGAGTCTTAGTCATTAATTTGGAGGGATGGCTACCGTCGAGTTTGGATAGAGTCTTCGCCTTAGAGACTATCTCTTCGTCTGCATCAATTTTAAAGGCTTGGGCCATCTCTTCGGGATCAAATTTGTCCGGTGAGATATTTGGCCCTACGCCTAATCGGCGAAGCGCCTTTTCGTAACGTCTTATCCACGCGCGAAGCTCATCGAAATCGTACGCGAGTATCGCGTGATCGTCGACAAATCGAAAATGGGCGATACGGTGGTTTCGCCGCAATCGTTGATCCGTCCAGAGATCGAGCCGGAGCATCGCAACGTTAGACAGGAACCCCGCCACCATTAGGCCGGTCGGAATTCCGTCGAAGGGGCCCGCCCCCGTTTCCGGCTGCACGATTGGATTTCCGAGTAGGCGACTCCCGACGTTCCCAACTTTAAAATCAAGCATCCGATCGATAAGTTCCCGGAGCCACATGTCATCGTTGAAATCGGCTAAGTACTTTTGAAAACCGTTTGTAATAGAATGCCTGGAAATCTGTGGGTAAAATCTCTCTAGATCGATCGAAGCATAGTAGAGAATTGACGTGGTTACCGGACGCCAGTGCGCACGGTCTAGATAGAAAGGCTTGTCGGAATGATTTAGCGCGCTCTTTTCCGATGCGTCAAGTTGCTCTTCGTCTTCGAGAGCATGAACCATTAGCCGTGCAGAAAGAGATAAGTGCCGGCGGAAAAGTGGCCAACTGTGCTTAAATCTGCGATAGAGGTTTCCGCTCGAATGGCGGTAAGGTCCGATTTCTAAATGAGAAAGCCCTTCGTCTTTCTCTTCAAACCAAGCCGCCTTATAGAGCCTATGTCCATAGCTCCATGCTGGCATCCTTGAATCAAGGGTCGGACCTATAACATTGACGAGAGCGATCCATGCGACTTGATCTCTTACCGAGACGTGGAAGCTTTGACGAAGTCGCGGGTTCCCGTATTTGTCTGGCTTCTTAGGCTGGGGAATAAGAGCCAAGCGGTGCAAGCAATAGGAAAGATCTAAGAAGTCGTGCGCAATTGACCTTAGATTGCGTTCGAGGTCCAGTTCAAAGGCGGCGACTTCGCCAAAATTAACGGAACCATCGGCGCTTTCGTATAATCGGCGTGCCTTCTGCCATGCCCATGTTAGATTTTCGCGGCCTGCAACAAGTTCGCGAATTCTGCTCACTTTGACTTCCGAGTATGACGGAGATATTCATTGAGATCCTTACCTACTGGTAGGGATTTTGTAACGCTCTGGATACCTGCGCGGCGAAAGTCCGTCGTAAGCCTAGTCCGCATATCCATCCCTGCCTTATCGTTATCGGGAACTATGTACACGGTCCTGCCCCGGAGGGCTCGAAAAACATTCGTCGGGAAGTGCGAACCCGCACCGGGAAGCCCGATAGCTGCTAGGTCTAGTTCGTGAGCCGACAGCACATCTGTAGCTCCTTCGCAGATATATATCTCCCGCGATCCGGCTAGGGCTTCGAGGTTGTAAATTGGCTTTTCAATCCCGCGGGGTGCCATCCAGCGTGGCCCTTCATAACCGGGTAATATCCTCGTCTGGAGGTACACAATCCGCCCCCGCTCGATGAAGGGGAAGAGTACGCTCGGACTAGGGAAGATCGTCGACATCCCACGTGCGTCCCGCTTGAGTAGCCCGGCTTGCCTTACGGCCGCTAGTCCGAACCGCCGAATAATCTGTTGAATGGCTGCCTTGGTATCGCCCAAGAAGCCGAGGCGGAAGTGAGACATGGTTGCTCGACTAAAGCCTCTGTCCGACAGATACATCACGGCTTCTTCGCGCAAAGGATGATCAGCCAGAAGAGCTTCGTAGATCTCCGGATTTGCGACGAACTCTGACGCCGGGGCAGAAACAACCGACTCGGTGATTAATGGGGCGCTGACCTTTGCTGCAAACTTAGAGTGACTGATTCGCGGAGCTCCGAGATTGTAGCTTTGTCGAAGCCAAAGAATGGCGTCCCGCATCGACCATCTTTGAATCAGCGCAACCAAATCTATTGAATCCCCAGCGCGTCCACAGCCGTAACACCGCCATCTATTGGTCTTTCTGTTGAAGCAGAACGACGGATTGATGTCAGGATGATCTGGAAAGGGGCATCGGATACTTCCCCGCCCGCTGCGCGTTATGCCAATACGGGACGCGACATCCAAAATGCTCAGAGCCCTAATCTCGTCGAGGGCGCTGACCCGGCGAATGGCGGTGGTCATTTTGCGACCTAAACTTGCCGTCGGAATCGGGTCTTTGCCGTCATGCGAAATAAATTTGGCGTCAGCGCTTTGCCATTTTTTATAGCCTCTAAAGATGCGAGTTCCTTGTCCACGTCGTCGATCGGAATGTCTTTCCACCACGCTCGAGGATAACCATTCTGCCCGTCATTCCAGCGATAACCTCGGCGCTTTAACTCAATGCGCGAATCATAGGGAGCTCCGTCAGCGAACACTCTCATGTCGATTCGACGTGCATTTTGTAGAAGCGCTGATAACACGGGAGTATTTGAGCGCGGAAGAGTGAGCGAGAGAATATGTACAACTGCGTTACAGTCATCAATTGCGCGGTGTGGATCGTAAAATCTGCCAAAACTATGCGCGATGTACTCGAGCCTAGTTCCAGTTATACCCTCTGATCGCCACGGAATTTCGGTTGCCGAGCAAGCCCATGGTAGATCAATGAACGCGGGGACTAATGCTTCGCAAAATGGTCGGTCAAAGGCAGCATTATGCGCGATAATGAGGGTAGCGTCGGCTAAAAAGGTTTCGACGTCATTACCTGAGATTCGCTGGCCTCGAACATCGTGAGCATGAATTCCGGTCAGATCCGAAATGATTTTAGGGATTGCGACGTTTGGTTGATTGAAGGACTGAAAGGTTGAGATAATTTGGCCAACGTGCCCTTCGCGATCAAAGAGGAATTTGATCATCCCGAGTTCAATGACTTCATCGATCTCTACGTCTAGGCCGGTCGTCTCAACGTCGACGGCTACTCCAACCAAGGCATCGGCAACGAGAGCGTCGAATGAGGATGCCTTCGGAAATCGTTTCAATACTCGGTAGTCGCCAGTGTTCTCTAACAGAAAACGTGCGGCTTCGATTGCGACGTCCTCAGTCACGCTGGTTTCTCATACTGCAATTCTTACTCCGGCATCGGTCGCGTAAGTGTACGAGCAAACGACAGCAATTGCACCTGGGTCGCGATTAATTTTTGTCCAGTGAGTCGCTTTCGCAAGACGATGATCCACGCCGAGGGGCGCCTATAAACGGGCCACGCTCGCGACATTGAACCGGTTAAGTTCCGCCACCGGCGACCCCGGGCCTCTACAACCTTCTGCGACAGTTAGCGAAGCGGAATTTTCTTGACACATCATGTCCGATATGGAACAAGTATGGCGCTTTTGGTTCTTTGACATCGTCAAATCCGACCCGGCGCGCCTCGCCACCAAAATCGAACACTCGCGCCTGCATTTTCCCCTGCATTAACAGGGGACTTGTGAATTTATCGCGCCCCGATCCTTGCACCCCAGAACCACCCGCCGCGCCTGTATCCCGCCTGTTTTTACAGACAACCGGAACCCAATCCGGTTCATCTGCCCATTAATTCACCACCGCCGCCGCCCGCAACCCGCCGAGCTTCGCGATGAACGCCGCCACCTCCGTCACCCCCTTGTTCTCCTTGAGATTGGTGAACAGGAACGGCCGCTCCCCCCGCATCTTCTTCGCGTCGCGGTCCATCACCTCGAGGCTGGCGCCGACCAGCGGCGCCAAGTCGATCTTGTTGATCAGCAGCAGGTCCGACCGGGTGATCCCCGGCCCGCCCTTGCGCGGGATCTTGTCGCCGGCCGAGACGTCGATGACGTAGATCGTGATGTCGGCGAGCTCGGGGGAGAAGGTTGCCGCGAGGTTGTCGCCGCCGCTCTCGATGAAGATCAGCTCGAGGCCGGGGAAGCGTCGCCCCATGTCGGCGACGGCGGCGAGGTTGATCGAGGCGTCCTCGCGGATCGCGGTATGCGGGCAGCCGCCGGTCTCGACGCCGATGATCCGCTCGGGCGCCAGCGCGCCGGAGCGCGTCAGGAACTGGGCGTCCTCCTTGGTATAGATGTCGTTGGTGACGACGGCGAGGTCCCAGCTGTCGCGCATGTGCTTGCACAGCCGGTCGACCAGCGCCGTCTTGCCCGAGCCGACCGGCCCGCCGACCCCGACGCGCAAGGGTCCGTTCGATGCCGTCACCGCCATGTCTCACCTCGCCCTATCGACGCGCGATGCGTCCTCCCGTCAGCTTAGCGCGGGCGGCGGCGGGTGGGCGGGATTTCTTCGCTTGCGGGGGCCGGCACGGCGCGCGCCGCCTCGGTCTTGCGGCGCTGCACCGAGACGATCTCGCCGGTTGCCGGATCGGGCAGGACCGGCGTCGTCGTCGACAGCAGATCGTATTCGGCGAGCGGCAGATGCTGGTCCTTGGACGGCACCTGCCGGCTCATGACGTGCAGCACGGCATCGCCGGTCTGCCCGTCGTCGGCGAAGGGCAGCATGATCGTCTCGGCGTCCATCCAGGTGCCGTTGAAGACGAAGCTTCCGTCGCCGTGGAGCACGGCCGGGGTCGCGATCGCGCGAAGCAGCGGCGCCTCGAGCAGATGATGCGACGACATGAACTCGGCGAGCCGCCGGCCGCGCGACGGCTTGGTGAGGGTCCCATAGATCGCGTCGCCGGCGAGGCGGCAGAGAAACGTCCGCTCCTCGGGCAGGAACTGATAAAGCGCCAGGAAGGGCAACACCGCCGGGATGGCGCAGGGGTCGAGGTCGCGGCGCCGCGGCAGCGCGTTGCCGCGGCGGATCTCGAACCAGTGGGTCAGCGCCGCCCGGACGAGCGGGTCGGCGACATGCGGAAAATGAGCGAGCGACAACACCGAAGGTCCTCCGGACATTCGACCATTAAGGCAGGAAATCGTAAAGATTATACCCGCGCTGGCGAGGCGGCGCGGAATTCAGGAACGGAACAGGCGGGCATATTGCGACTCGTGGCGCATCGACGTCCAGTCCACCATCGGCGCGGCGGCGCCGATTTCGTCGAGCGGCGCTGCCAGAGCCGCCTCGGCGGCGGCGCGAACCGCGGTTTCCAGCGCCGCCACCGCCCGCTGCCCGTCGCTCTGGCCGAGCGGAACGAGCCGTACGCCGGCGGAGACGAGGTTGCTGGAAAGGCCTTGCAGATAGGCCGCCAGCGCCTGGGCGAGCGGGACATGGCCGGCGAGGGCAATTGCGGCGGCGACCGGCAGGGCGACGGCATCGCCGTTGCGCCGGGCGAATTCGTCGAGGCGGGGATCGGGCCAGGCGGTGCGGGTGATCGTCAGGAAGGAGGCGCCCTGCTGCATCGTCTCCAGCGCGGTCTCGGCGGTGCCGCGGAAGGCGGCGGCGAGGGCGGCGACCGCGTCGAGCGCGGCGGGATCGTCGGCGGCGTCCCAGGCGGCGCGGAACAGCATCGCATCGACCCGCCCGGCGCCCGCCTCGAGGATCCAGCCGATCCAGTCGACCAGCGAGACGCGGTCGGTGACCAGCCCGGCCTCGACCGCGTATTCGATCCCGTGGCTATAGGAGAAGCCGCCGATCGGATAGGCCGGCGAGAACCACGCCATCAGCCGATAGAGCCCGGCGGAGTCCATTACGAGCCGTGGTGATGGTGGTCGTGATCGTGATGCGTCGCCGCCGAATCATAAGCGCCGCTCTCGGGGTCGAAGGGCGCGCTGATCGGCCTGACGCCGGCGCCGAGCCCCTGCAGCATCTCGGCGATGACATGGTCGGCGCGGATGAGGATGCGCCCGCCGCCGATCTGCGCCGCGAGATGGCGGTTGCCGAGATGCCAGGCGAGCCGCGCCAACGCCGCCGGCGAGGCGGCGGTGACCTCGAGGAGATCCTCCGGCGCGGCGACGACCCGGACATAGGCGCCGCCGGAAAGCTTCAGCCCGTCGCCGTGGTGAAGGGTCGCCGTCGCCGGCAGGTCGAGGAGGAACTCGGTGCCGCCGGTCGCCGTCATCGCCAGGCGCCGGCGATGGCGGTCGTGATGGGCGAGGGTGATGCAGTCGCGCTCGGCCTCTGGGGGCCAAGTCCCGGCAGCAGCGATCTCGGTGACGCGTTCCATGTCAGAACAGGAAATAGCGCTGCGCCATCGGCAGCGTCTCGGCCGGGGCGCAGGTCAGGAGAGCGCCGTCGGCGCGGACCTCGTAGGTCTCGGGGTCGACCTCGATCTTCGGGGTCGCGCTGTTGTTGATCATGCTGGCCTTGCCGATGCCGCCCCTGGTGTTCTCGACCGCCAGCATCGGCCGCCCGACGCCGATCGCCTCGCCGAGGTTCTTCGCCAGCGCCGCCCCCGAGACGAAGAGCACCGAGCTCTGCTGGCTGCTGCGGCCGAAGGCGCCGAACATCGGCCGATAATGCACCGGCTGCGGCGTCGGGATCGAGGCATTGGGATCGCCCATCGCAGCCGCCGCGATCGAGCCGCATTTCAGCACCATGTCGGGCTTGACCCCGAAGAAGGCCGGCGACCAGACGACGAGATCGGCGAGCTTCCCCACCTCGACCGACCCGACATGCCTGGAGATGCCCTGGGCGATCGCCGGGTTGATCGTGTATTTGGCGATGTAGCGCTTGCAGCGGGCGTTGTCGTTATCGCCCGTCTCCTCGGGCAAGGGGCCGCGCTGGCGCTTCATCTTGTCGGCGGTCTGCCAGGTCCGGATGATGACCTCGCCGACCCGCCCCATCGCCTGGCTATCCGACGAGATCATCGAGAAGGCGCCGAAGTCGTGCAGGATGTCCTCGGCGGCGATCGTCTCGCGGCGGATGCGGCTCTCGGCGAAGGCGACGTCCTCGGCGATGCGCTGGTCGAGGTGGTGGCAGACCATCAGCATGTCGAGATGCTCGTCGAGCGTGTTGACCGTGTAGGGCCGCGTCGGGTTTGTCGAAGACGGCAGAACGTTTGGTTCGCCGCAGACCCGGATGATATCCGGCGCATGGCCGCCGCCGGCGCCCTCGGTGTGGAAGGCATGGATCGTGCGCCCCTTGAAGGCGGCGATCGTATGCTCGACGAAGCCGCTCTCGTTCAGCGTGTCGGTGTGGATCGCGACCTGCACGTCCATCTCGTCGGCGACCGAGAGGCAGGCGTCGATCGAGGCCGGCGTCGTCCCCCAATCCTCGTGCAGCTTGAGCCCGCAGGCGCCGGCCTCGACCTGCTCGACGAGCCCGGCCGGCAAGGTCGCGTTGCCCTTGCCGAAGAAGCCGAGGTTCATCGGGAAGGCCTCCGCCGCCTGCAGCATCCGCATCAGATGCCACGGTCCCGGCGTGCAGGTCGTGGCGTTGGTGCCGGTCGCCGGGCCGGTGCCGCCGCCCATCATCGTCGTGACGCCGCTGTTCAGCGCCTCGTCGATCTGCTGCGGCGCGATGAAGTGGATGTGGACGTCGATGCCGCCGGCGGTGACGATCTTGCCCTCGCCGGCGATGATCTCGGTGCCCGGCCCGATGACGATGTCGACGCCGGGCTGGACGTCCGGGTTGCCGGCCTTGCCGATCGCATGGATGCGGCCGTCGCGGATCGCGATGTCGGCCTTGACGATCCCCCAATGGTCGAGGATCAGCGCGTTGGTGATGACGGTATCGACGGCGCCCTGGGCGCGGCTCGCCTGGCCCTGGCCCTGGCCGTCGCGGATCACCTTGCCGCCGCCGAACTTGACCTCCTCGCCGTAGATCGTGCGGTCCGCCTCGACCTCGATGAAGAGCTCGGTATCGGCGAGGCGGATCTTGTCGCCGACCGTCGGCCCGAACATGTCGGCATAGAGGGCGCGGGAAATCGTGTAAGCCATGGCTCAGAGCTTCCCGTTGACCTTGCCGTTGAACCCATAGACCTCGCGCCGCCCGGCATAAGGCACCAGTGTCACGCTTCGCTGCTGCCCCGGCTCGAAGCGCACCGCAGTGCCGGCCGGGATGTCGAGCCGCATGCCGCGAGCCTTGTCGCGGTCGAAGGCGAGCGCCGGGTTGGTCTCGTAGAAATGATAGTGGCTGCCGACCTGGATCGGCCGGTCGCCGGTATTGGCGACCTCGAGCGCCACGGTGGCGCGGCCTTCGTTGAGGACGATGTCGCCGGCCGCCGGGATGATCTCTCCGGGAATCATGATGCCTCTCAGCGGATCGGGTCGTGGACGGTGACGAGCTTGGTCCCGTCCGGGAAGGTCGCCTCGATTTGGACGTCGTGGATCATCTCGGGGATGCCTTCCATCACCTGGTCGCGGCGGACGACCGTCGCCCCGTCGCGCATCAGCTCGGCGACGCTGCGACCGTCGCGCGCCCCCTCAACGACGAAATCGGTGATCAGCGCGATGGCCTCCGGGTGGTTGAGCTTGACGCCCCGCTCCAGCCGCTTCCTGGCCACGATCGCCGCCATTGCCACCAGCAGCTTGTCCTTTTCCCGCGAAGTCAGATTCACCCGTCGCCCCCTATCAGATCGACCAGACGCGCGGCATCCGCGCCGGCAGCCCGGCCGCCGCATGGCGGAAGCCGGCGCAGAAGCGTATGACGTCGCCGCGCAACGCCTGCGCGTCGCGGCCGAGAAACCGTGCCACCATGATCCCGTTGACGATCGTTGCCGCCGCCCGGCAGACCGAATTTTCCAGCAGTGCCCGCGCCGCCTCGAGAAAGCGCGGCGCATCCTCGGCGGCGTAAAGCACCGTCGCCGCCGCCGCGGCGCCGTCGAAACCGGCCGGCCGGTCGAGCGTCCGTCGCAGATCGCCATCGAGAAGCAGCGCATCGGCCCAGACGAGCCGATCCCCACGGTAGAGCCGCCAGGAATCGAGCAGCCGGCCGCGCGTCAGAAGCTCACCGAAGGCGGCACGGCCGAAGACCACGATCTCCGCCACGAGCAGCCGGCCGCCGGGTTCGATGCGGACGGTGTTGCGGCGGGCGAGACGTGCCGCCTCGAAGAGGATCGTCTCCTGCGGCAGATATTCGAGATAGCCGCCCTCGCCGATGTCGAGCGAGACGTCGATCGCGCAGTCTGGGCCCAGCGAGCGGTAGATCTTCTCCGCCGCCTGCGTCGTCACCGTCGCGCTCGCCCCGGCATCGGCCGTGATCGCGATGCGGATCGCATCGCCGCCGGTGAGCCCGCCCGAGGTCGTGAGCAGCACCGCGGCGGTCGGATCGCCGGGCTCGACGTGCGGGAACAAGGCGCGGCACGGCGGTTGCTGGAAGACGCTGGCGACGTGGCTCCGCTTGCCCGCCGCGCCGACGGCGAAGCGGAGATCGAGGACGCCGCGGCAACGCTCGAGCAGCGTCTCCCCGACGCCGCGGTCAAGGACAGCATCATCGCGCATTCAGACCGTAAGGTAGCGGCGAACATCGCTTTCGACCATCCCCTGCGCGTCGCCCGCCAGGACGACCTCGCCACGGTCCATCACGGCATAGCGGTCGGCGAGATCGCGAGCGAACTCGAAATACTGCTCGACCAGGACGATCGCCATGTCGCCGCGGTCGGCGAGCATGCGGATGACGCGCTCGATGTCCTTGATGATCGACGGCTGGATGCCCTCGGTCGGCTCGTCGAGGATGAGGAGCTGTGGCCGCGTCACCAGGGCACGGCCGATCGCGAGCTGCTGCTGCTGGCCGCCCGAGAGATCGCCGCCCCGACGCTCCTGCATGTCCTTGAGGATCGGGAAGAGCGTGTAGATCTCGTCGGGAATGGTCCGCTCGGCGGGCGGCAAGGCAGCAAAGCCGGTCTTGAGATTCTCCAGCACCGAGAGCCGCGGGAAGATCTCGCGGCCCTGCGGCACCATGGCCATGTGCCGCCGCGCCCGCTCGTAGGGCTTCAGCCGCGTGATGTCGTGACCGTCCCAGACGATCGATCCGCTCGTCACCGGATGGAGGCCGAAGATCGCGCGCAGCAGGCTCGACTTGCCGACCCCGTTGCGCCCGAGGACGCAGGTGATCTTGCCCTTCTCGGCGGTGATGCTGACCGAGCGCAGGGCGTGGCTGGCGCCGTAGTAGAGGTTGATGCCTTCGACCGACAGCATGGATCAGCGCCCGAGATAGACTTCGATGACACGGGGATCGTTCTGGACGTGGTCGAGCGGCCCCTCGGCCAGCACCGAGCCCTCATGCAGCACGGTGATGCGGGCGCCGAGGCGGCGCACGAACTCCATGTCGTGCTCGACGACGACGAGGGTGCGCTGGCCGGCGATCGACAGGATGAGGTCGGCGGTCTCCTCGGTTTCGTGGTCGGTCATGCCGGCGACGGGCTCGTCGAGCAGGAGCAGCTGCGCGTCCTGGACGAGCAGCATGCCGATCTCGAGCCATTGCTTCTGGCCGTGGCTGAGCGCGCCGGCGATCTCGTCGTGCCGTTCCTTGAGGCCGATCTCGACGAGCATCTCCTCGATCCGGTCGCGTTCGGATCCGACCATCTTGTAGAAGAGGGTTCGCCAGGTGCCGCGCGCCGTCTTGAGGGCAAGCTCGAGGTTCTGGAAGACCGTCAGGTTCTCGAAGACGGTCGGCTTCTGGAACTTGCGGCCGATGCCGAGATTGGCGATGGCGCTCTCGTCCTGCTTGGTGAGATCGATCGTGCCGTCGAAGAAGACGACCCCGGTATTGGGCCGGGTCTTGCCGGTGATGATGTCCATCATCGTTGTCTTGCCGGCGCCGTTCGGGCCGATGATGGTGCGCAGCTCGCCCTTGCCGATGACCAGCGACAGATTGTTGATCGCCTTGAAGCCGTCGAAGCTGACCGAGACGCCGTCGAGGTAAAGATGCGTGTCGGCGGCGGGGCTCGCCGTCGGCGCGGGCGGTGCGACGAGGGTCTCAGTCATGGCCTGCCGCCACCGCCACGGCGGATTGCCGCCGGGCTCGCCAGAAGCGCCATTTCTGCCCGATGCCGACGACGCCCTGCGGCAGGAACATGGTGACCAGGATGAACAATCCTCCGAGGAAGAAGAGCCAGAAATCCGGCGCCGCGCCGGTCAGCCAGGATTTGCCGAGATTGACCAGGACGGCTCCCAGGATGGCGCCCGCGAGCGTGCCGCGGCCGCCGACCGCGACCCAGATCGCGATCTCGATCGAGTTGGCCGGCGAGAACTCGCTGGGATTGATGATGCCGATCTGCGGCACATAGAGCGCGCCGGCGAGCCCGGCCAGCATCGCCGAGACGGTGAAGACGAAGAGCTTGGCGTTGGTGGTCGAGTAGCCGATGAAGCGGACCCGCGCCTCGGCGTCGCGCAGCGCCAGCAGGACGCGGCCCAGCTTCGAGGTGACGATCGCCCGGCAGATCAGATAGGCGATGCCGAGGGCGATGACGGTCGCGATATAGAGGCCGATGCGGGTCGACGGCAGATGCAGATCGTAGCCGAGCAGCGACTTGAAATCGGTCAGCCCGTTGTTGCCGCCGAAGCCCATATCGTTGCGGAAGAAGGCGAGCATCAGCGCGAAGGTCGTCGCCTGGGTGATGATCGAGAGATAGACGCCGGTAACCCGCGAGCGGAAGGCGAACCAGCCGATCAGCATGCCGAAGAATCCGGGCACGAGCAGCGCCATCGCCGCAGCGAACCAGAAATGGTTGAAGCCGTACCAGTACCAGGGCAGCTCCTGCCAGTTCAGGAACACCATGAAGTCGGGCAGCAGCGGATTGCCGTAGACGCCGCGCGTGCCGATCTCGCGCATCAGATACATGCCGAAGGCATAGCCGCCGAGCGCGAAGAACGCGCCGTGGCCGAGGCTGAGGATCCCGGCATAGCCCCAGATCAGATCGAGGGCGAGCGCCAGGATCGCGTAGCAGAGATACTTGCCGAGCAGCGGAATGAGGTAGTTGCCGAGGTGGAAGGCCGAGCCCTCCGGCGTCGCCAGATTGAGCAGCGGCACGACGGCGATCAGCAGGATGCCGACGCCGATGAAGACGGCCCAGCCCTGCCGGTTGAAGAGGAAGCCCGAGGGCGGCGCCGCTGTTGCCATGTCAGGCCTCGACCGAGCGGCCCTTGAGGGCGAAGAGCCCGCGCGGGCGTTTCTGGATGAAGAGGATGATGGCGACGAGCACGACGATCTTGCCGAGGATCGCGCCGGCGAAAGGCTCGAGCAGCTTGTTGACGATGCCGATGCCCATCGCGCCGACCAGCGTCCCCATCAGGCTGCCGACGCCGCCGAAGACGACGACGAGGAAACTGTCGACGATATAGATCGTCCCGAGGTTCGGGCTGACGTTGCCGATCTGGCTCAGCGCCACCCCGGCCATGCCGGCGATGCCGGAGCCAAGGCCGAAGGTCAGCGCATCGATCCGTGCCGTCGCGATCCCCATGACCGAGGCGATCGGCCGGTTCTGCATGACGGCGCGGACGTAGAGACCGTAGGAGGTGCGGCTCAGCGTCACTGCCAGGGCCGCCAGCACGACGAAGCAGAAGATGATGATGTAGACGCGGTTCCAGGTGACGGTGAGACCGCCGATCACGTTGAAGCCGCCGGTCATCCACTCGGGATTCGCCACCGCCTTGTTGGGCGCGCCGAAGACCGAGCGCACGAGCTGTTGCAGCATCAGGCTGATCCCCCAGGTCGCAAGCAGCGTCTCGAGCGGGCGGCCGTAAAGGAAGCGGATGATGCAGCGCTCGAGAGCGACGCCGACGGCGCCGGCGACGAGGAAGGCGACGGGGATCGCGACGATGAGATAGAGGCCGAAGATGCCGGGCGGCAAGAAGGCACGGAACAGCTCCTGCACGACATAGGCGGTGTAGGCGCCAAGCATGATCATCTCGCCATGCGCCATGTTGATGACGCCCATCAGCCCGAAGGTGATCGCCAGACCGATCGCTGCGAGCAGCAGCACCGAGCCGAGGCTGATCCCTTCGATCAGATTGCCGGCGACCGAGATCATCTTCAGCTTGCGCTCGATGGCCTGTGCCGCAGTTTCGGCCGCCCGCTTGACGTCGGGCGGCGTGTCGCCGGCGTCGGCGAGGCCGCGCAGCATGCCGGCGATCTCGGGATCGGTCGTGCTTGCCAGAGTCGCGATCGCCTGCGTCCGCTCGGCGCTGGTGCCGGTCTTGAGACGGACAGCGGCGAGGCTGCGGGCCATCGCGTCGCGGACGGCGGGGACCGTCTCGGTCGTCAGCGCCTTCTCCAGCGTTGCAGCCATAGCCGGCGTCGCCGTGCGGAAGGCGTCGCGCGACGCTGCGAATCGTTGCTCGGGCGATTTGCTGAAGATCTGCAGGGCGGACATGGCGCCGTCGATCGAGCTGCGCAGGCGATTGTTGACGCGGATGCGGTCGATCGCATCCTCGGCGACGGTGCCGAGATCCTCGCCGGTGACGGCATCAGTCAGCTTGAGGTCGTCGCCGGTGGCCTCGGTGATCGCGACCTTCTGACTCTCTTGGACGACGGCGAGCTGGCCGGCGGCGAGCGCTTGAAGGACGACGATCGCGCGGGGATCGCCGAGCTCGCCGAGCGCCTTGATGGCGCCGTCCTTCTCGCTGAAATCGTCGGAGCCCAGCGTCTTCACCAGCTCAGGCAGGTCGGCAGCGCTCGCCGAGTGCGGCCCGATGGTCGCGCCGAAGATCAAAAGGGCAAGCAGCGCCACGAAGAAGCCGTAGCCGGGCCGTCCGGTGCGGGTCGCGCGGACCATCGTGCTTCGTCTCCTGACGCTGTGCCGAGCGGATTGGGCGGGGGAGTACGCTGCCGCGCGAGGCGGTGGGGCCCGCCCGCCCCCGGCCGGGCGGGCCCCGCGTTGCTTTGAAGAAGCTTCAGATGCTTAGTTTGCGAGTGCTGCTTCCTTGAACTTCGGCGCCGTGCAGTTGCCGCAGACCCAGGGGTAGGTCCAATCGGCGATCTTGCCCTTGTCCTCGGGCAGGAAGGGGCTCCAGGCGTCCGCCTTGATCGGACCCTTGGTCTGCCAGACGATGTCGAACTGACCGTTGGCCTGGATCTCGCCGATCATCACCGGCTTCGACAGGTGATGATTGGTGTTCATCACGGCGGTGAAGCCGCTCGGCGTCTTGACCTTCTGCCCGTACATCGCCTGACGCACGGCATCGACATCGGCGGTGCCGGCCTGGCGGACGGCCTGCGTCCACATCTTGAAGCCGATATAGGTCGCCTCCATCGGGTCGTTGGTCACGCGCTTGTCGTTCTTGATGAAGCTGTGCCATTCGTTGATGAAAGCCGTGTTGACCGGGCTCTTGACCGACTGGAAATAGTTCCAGGCGGCGAGATGGCCGAGCAGGTTCTTGGTGTCGATGCCGGCAAGCTCTTCCTCGCCGACAGAGAAGGCGACGACCGGAATGTCGGTTGCTTTGATCCCCTGGTTGGCGAGTTCCTTGTAGAACGGCACGTTGGCATCGCCGTTGATCGTCGAGACGACCGCCGTCTTCTTGCCGGCTGCGGCGAACCGCTTGATCGCGGCGACTTCGGTCTGCCAATCGGAGAAGCCGAACGGCGTGTAGTTGATCTTGATGTCCTCGGCCTTGACGCCCTTCGACTTCAGGAATGCCTCGAGGATCTTGTTCGTGGTGCGCGGATAGACATAGTCGGTGCCCTCGAGCACCCAGCGCTTCACCTCGCCGCCTTCCTTGCCCATCAGGTACTCGACCGCCGGGATCGCCTGCTGGTTCGGCGCGGCACCGGTGTAGAACACGTTGTTCGAGCTTTCCTCGCCTTCGTACTGCACCGGGTAGAAGAGCAGCCCATTGAGCTCCTCGAAGACCGGCAGAACGGATTTGCGCGAGACCGAGGTCCAGCAGCCGAAGACCACCGAAACCTTGTCCTTCTGGATCAGCTCGCGCGCCTTCTCGGCGAAGAGCGGCCAGTCGGAGGCGGGATCGACGACGACGGCCTCGACCTTCTTGCCGAGCAGCCCGCCGTTCTTGTTGAGATCGTCGACCATCATCAGCACGGTATCTTTCAGCGTGCTCTCGCTGATCGCCATCGTGCCAGAGAGGGAGTGAAGCACACCGATCTTGATCGTATCGGCCGCTTGTGCGCTCGCTCCGAACAGCGTGCCGGCGGCGAGCACGCTCGCCGCCGTCAGCCCCTGAATTCTTCCGCCCAGCTTCGCCATCTTTGCTTTCCTTGTGTTTGCTACAGGACGCACCACAGGGACCTTGGCAAAGACCGTGCCATCGCTGGCGGCCGGCGCGCGGGGCGGAAATCGGCAGGAATGCTCGGCGCTTCCGGCAAAGGCGCGTTTTTAGGCACGAGCTGGGCGCTGCCTAAAAAGTAACCATGGGTAGGGCGTCTCGCCTAAAGATCCCGCATCTTCAGCTCGCGCGGGCGTCGTCACCCGCCCGCGACGAAACGCCGCCAGCTGCCGGTGTCGGAAATATCCCGCGCTCCGACGGTCGCGGCGGCCTCGCAGAGAAACCCCTTCACCACGGAGCCGTCGGCGAGGCGCAGCGAACCGATCGACAAGGGCGGCGGCACCGCCGCGACGAAACGGCCGAAGGCAGCGGCGTCGAGCGCCCAGACCTCGGCCTCGAGCGCGGCGCCGTCGCCGTTTGCGACGCGCAGCAGGCCGGGCCGGGCCGGCGTGCCCGCGAGCAGAAACATGCGATAGCAGGAAGCGGTCCTGGTCTTGGCGACCAGCCGTGCTCCGAGGCGCTGCAGCTCGCCGTTGAGCGCCATGCCGCTCATATGCGCCCCGACCACGGCGAGCGCGAACTCGGGCGCAGCCGGCGCGGCGACGAGCGTGGTTTCGTCCGCCGTGGCGCCGGTCGCGCCGAGCGGCAGGGACAGGTGCCTCGCGAGACGATCGGCGTGAGCGGCGAGCGCATGATCGGAAAAGGCCGGTCCGATCAGGCTGACCCCCGCCGGCATGCCATCGCCGCGGAACCCGGCCGGGACAGCGATCGCCGCGAGGTCGAGCAGATTGACGAAAGTCGTGTAGAGCCCGAGATTTGCGTTGCGCTGCAGCGGCTCGGCGGCAATCTCGTCGAGGCGGTAGATTGTTCCGGCGGTCGGCAGCAACAGGAAGTCGAGGTCCGTGAGGATCGCCGCGCTCTGCCGCTTCAGCGCGCCCAGCTCGTAACTCGCGCGAAAGGCGTCGAGCGCGGTGTAGCGGCGGCCGCTCTCGATGATGCCGCGGGTGATCGGCAGGATCGCATCCGGCGATTGCGACAGCAGACGCTCGCTGGCGACCATACGCTCGGCGACCCAGGGGCCGTTGTAGAGCAATTGTCCGACGGCGTGGAACGGCGCGAAAGGAACCTCGACCGCAATGCCGCCCAGCGCCTTCATCCCCTGGACGGCGGCGGCGCAGAGTCGCGCGGTCTCGCGATCGCCGAAGAACTCCAAATCGTCCGCGGCGAGAACGCCGAAGCGAAAACCGCCGTCGCGGGCTGCCGATGCCGACGGCGCCGGGCGCGAGAACGGATCCTCCGGGTCGAAGCCGGCCGCGACATCCAGGACAGCCATCGCATCCGCGACGGTCAGCGCGAAGATCGAGACGCAGTCGATCGAGCGGCAGGCCGGCACCACGCCGCGCGTGCTGACGAGGCCCGGCGTCGGCTTCAGCCCGACGATGTTGCCGAATGCCGCCGGTACGCGGCCCGAGCCGGCCGTGTCGGTGCCCAGCGAGAAGGACACGAGACCGGCAGCGACCGCAACCGCCGAGCCGGAGCTCGATCCACCCGGAATATAGGCGGCATCGAAGACGTTTCGCGCGACGCCATAGGGCGAGCGCGTGCCGACGAGGCCGGTCGCGAACTGGTCGAGGTTCGTCTTGCCGACCAGGATGGCGCCTGCCGCCAGCAGGTCGCGCACCACCGGCGCCGAGGCGGTGGGATGATAGGTGAAGGCGGGACAGCCGGCCGTCGTCGGCAGCCCGGCGGCGTCGATATTGTCCTTCACTGCGAAGGGGATGCCGAACAGCGGCAGCGAGGCGACGGCGCCCGGCTGCGCGGCGAGCGCATCGAGCTCGCCGGCCCGCCGGCGCAGCGACGCCTCGTCGACACAGGTGATCCACACTGCCGGATCGCCGTGCGCGGCGAGGCGCTCGACGAGGTCGTCGACGAGCGCCGTCGCGGTCAGCCCGCCCGCGAGATAGGCGCGGCGCAGGGCCGACAGCTGCAGGGTGCGACGCGGTGACGCTCGAAGCTCGGTCATGGTCTCTCGTAACGCTGATTTCCCGCGAGACGCGCGGGGTTCGGTTTGAGCAAGCAGGTTTGGTGCCAATCGCCCCTCGCGGACGCGAAGCAGCGGCGTTGGGCGTCTTGCACACAGTCTTGCACACATAGTGATCAAGATCGTTGCACAATCGCTGCGCAGTTTGCCGCGTTTCGCGGTTTGGCGGGCGTGGCACGAAACTTGAAGGAAAGCGTCGGCACAGAGTCCCGTCCGAAGAGGAACCGCCATGGCCGCCGACCGCATGATCACCCGTCGTCACCTGCTGAAGACCACGATGCTCGCGGGCGCGGGCGCCGCCTTGGCCGGCGTTGCGCCGTTACGCAGCGCCGCGGCCGCGACCTTGTCGATCGGCTTCATCTACGTCGGGCCGCGTGACGACTTCGGCTACAATCAGGCGCATGCCGTGGGCGCTGCGGCGGTCAAGAAGATGGCGGACGTCAAGGTCCTCGAGGAGGAGAACGTCCCCGAGACGATCGCCGTCCAGAAGACCATGGAGTCGATGATCCAGCTCGACGGCGCCTCGCTGCTCTTCCCGACGTCCTTCGGCTATTACAGCCCGCAGGTGCTCAAGCTCGCGGCGCAGTTCCCCAAGGTCCGCTTCGAGCATTGCGGCGGGCTGTGGTCGGAGAAGGACCCGAAGAACGCCGCGAGCTACTTCGGCTACATCGATGAGTGCTGTCACCTCTCGGGCATCGTCGCCGGATATGCGACGAAAAGCGGCAAGCTCGGCTTCGTCGCGGCGAAACCGATCCCCCAGGTGCTGCGCAACATCAACACCTTCGCGCTCGGTGCCCGGCTGGCGAATCCGAAGGCGACGGTGCAGGTCATCTTCACCGGCGACTGGTCGCTGCCGACCAAGGAGGCCGAGGCGACCAACAGTCTCGTCGACCAGGGGATCGACGTCGTGACCTGCCACGTCGACAGCCCGAAGGTCGTTATCGAAACGGCCGAGCGCCGCGGCGCGATGGTCTGCGGCTACCACGCCAATCAGGCGCCGCTGGCACCGAAGGGGTTCCTCACCGGCGCCGAGTGGAACTGGGAGGAGCTCTATCCCGGCTTCGTCAGGACGGTCATGGCGGGCGGCACGATCCCGAACCTGGTGCGCGGCGGCCTCAAGGAGAAGATCGTCAAGCCCTCGGCCTACAGCAGCCTCGTCTCGGCCGAGGCGCGCAAGCATGCCGACGACGCCAAGGCGAAGCTCACCGCCGGCGATTACGTCATCTTCAAGGGGCCGATCCTCGACAACAAGGGCAACACGGTCATCGGTGCCGGCACGTCGCGCGGCCAGACTGACATCGCGCTCGAGGAAATGAACTATCTCGTCGAGGGGGTGATCGGCGCGACGTCCTAGAGCGCCGCCCCCGGGAACGCCGCAGTCGCGTGCCGGTCCTCGCCGCCAAACCCGCCGGCGCCATCGTCGAGGCGATTCTTATCCCAGCGCTGGCGCTGGTGACGGCGCTGCTGCTGTTCGGCGTCTTCTGCGCCTTCCGCGGCGTCGCGCCCTTCGAGCTCTACGCCCTGATGTTTCAGGGTGGGTTCGGCTCGTGGTTCTCGTGGCAGAACACGCTGATCCGCGCCGCGCCGCTGCTGCTGACGGCGCTTTGCACGGCCTTGCCGGCGCAGCTCGGGATGGTGGTGATCGGCGGCGAGGGCGCCTTCGTCCTCGGCGGTCTCGCCGCCGCCAGCGCCGCAATCGCGCTGCACGGCGCGGCGCCGCTCGCCGTGCAGCTCGCCATGGCGGCGGCCGGGCTGCTGGCGGGCGGGTTGTGGATCGCCATGGTTGGAGCGCTGCGCCAGTATCGCGGCGTCAACGAGACGATCTCGAGCCTGCTCCTCGTCTATATCGCGATCGCTTTGCTGAACCATCTCGTCGAAGGGCCGCTGCGCGATCCCGGCAGCCTGAACAAACCGTCCACCCCGCCGATCGGTGACGCCTACATGCTCGCCAACATTCCCGGCACCGAGGTTCATTGGGGCTTCGCCTTCGGCGTCGTCGTCTGTGTCCTCGCCTACGTGCTGATCCATCACACCGTCTTCGGCTTTTCGGCACGGGTCGTCGGCGGCAATGCGCGCGCTGCGAAGGTCGTCGGGCTGCCGATCGGCAGGCTCGTCCTCGGGATCACCTTCCTCGCGGGTGCTGCGCCCGGTCTTGCCGGCATGGTCGAGGTCGCGGCCGTCGACGGCCAGGCGAACGGCACGCTGGTTGCCGGCTACGGCTATACCGGCATCCTCGTCTCGTTTCTCGCGCGGCATCACCCGCTGGGCATTATCCCGGTGGCGATCCTGATGGGCGGCATCAGCGCCAGCGGCGGCTTGCTGCAGCGCCGCCTCGGCCTGCCGGACGCCGCGACGCTGGTGCTGCAGGGCACGGTCTTCATGTGCCTTCTCGGCAGCGAGGTGCTCCACGGGCGCCTCAGCCTGCCGCGGCTGCAGAGGGCCTAGGCAATGACCGATGTCGCGCTCGGCTGGTGGGGCGTGCCGCTGGCGCTGCTCGGCGGCGCGATCCGTGCCAGCACTCCCTTCCTCTTCGTCAGCCTCGGCGAATGTCTCACCGAGAAGAGCGGCCGGATCAATCTCGGCCTCGAGGGCATCCTCGTGATGGGGGCGATGAGCGGTTACGCGATCTCGTACCTCACCGGCTCGCCCTGGCTCGGCGTGCTCGTCGCCGGCGGCGTCGGCGCCCTGCTCGGCGTCTTGCACGCGGTGATCTGCGGCTTGAAGCGCGTCAACGACATCGCCGTCGGCATCGCGCTGATGCTGTTCGGCATCGGCCTCGCCTTCTTTCTCGGCAAGAGCTTCATCCAGCCGGCGGCGCCGATGCTGCCCTCGCTCGACCTCGGCTGGTGGAGCGGCATCGCGCAGGTGCATGCCGCCCTGCAGGTCAATGTGCTGTTCATCGTCGGCCTGCTGCTCGCGCCGGCGATCGCCTGGGGGCTGCGCAACACGCGCTGGGGCCTCGTCCTGCGTATGGTCGGCGACAGCGCCGATGCGGCGCTGGCGGCAGGCTATTCGGTCAATCTTGTCCGGCTGGCGGCGACCGCCGCGGGCGGCTTCCTCAGCGGCATCGGCGGCTCGTTCCTCTCCCTCTATTATCCCGGCAGCTGGAACGAGCGGCTGTCGAGCGGCCAGGGGATCACCGCGGTCGCCCTCGTCATCTTCGCACGCTGGCAGCCGATGTACTGCGTCTATGCCGCCTTACTCTTCGGCGCCGCCGGGGCCATCGGCCCGGCGCTGCAATCGGTCGGCGTCACCTCGGGGTATTACCTCTTCAACGCCGCGCCCTACCTGCTCACGCTTTTGATCATGGCGGTGACGTGCTCGCCCAAACGCGCTCTGGTGGGCGCGCCCAGCGAACTGACGATCAGCAAATAGGAGCCTCGCATGCTGGAACGCTTCATCCGGTCCGAACCCTATGCCTGGCCCTACAACGGCGATTTGCGGCCCGAGAATACGGCGCTCGTCATCATCGACATGCAGACGGATTTCTGCGGCATCGGCGGCTACGTCGATCGCATGGGCTACGATCTGTCGCTGACCCGGGCGCCAATCGAGCCGATTCGCACTGTGCTCGCCGCCATGCGCCGCGCCGGATATCACATCATCCATACGCGCGAAGGGCATCGCCCCGACCTCTCGGACCTGCCGGACAACAAGCGCTGGCGCTCGCGGCAGATCGGCGCCGGGATCGGCGATCCCGGGCCTTGCGGCCGCATCCTGGTGCGTGGCGAGCCCGGCTGGGAGATCATCCCCGAGCTGGTGCCGCTGCTCGGCGAGCCGATCATCGACAAGCCGGGCAAGGGCTCGTTCTGCGCGACCGATCTCGAGCTGATGCTGCGGCTGCGCGGCATTCAGAATTTGGTGCTGACCGGCATCACCACCGACGTCTGCGTCCATACGACGATGCGCGAGGCCAACGACCGCGGCTTCGAATGCGTGCTGGTGGAGGATTGCTGCGGCGCGACCGATCGCAGCAACCATGAGCATGCGGTCAAGATGGTCAAGATGCAGGGCGGCGTCTTCGGCGCGATCGCGAATTCGGCGAGCCTGATCGCGGCGCTCGGCTGATGCTCGATCCGACGCCGCCGACCTTCGGCATCGAGGCGATCTCGGTCACCAAGCGCTTCGGCGGCTTCACCGCTCTCGACCAGGTCTCGCTGCGCGTCCGGCCAGGCAGCTTCCATGCGCTGCTCGGCGAGAACGGCGCCGGCAAGTCGACGCTCGTCAAATGCATCATGGGCTATTACCGCGCCGATGCCGGCGAGATCATTCTCGGCGATCAGCAGCAGGTGATCGACAGCCCACGCACCGCGCATGAGCTCGGCCTCGGCATGGTCTATCAGCATTTCACGCTGGTCCCCAGCATGACGGTCGCCGAGAATTTCGTACTCGGCAAGACCCGGCTGCCGGCGGTGCTCAACTGGCGCGAGGAGCTGGCGCGGCTCGAGGCATTCTTTGCCGCGATGCCGTTCCGAGTCCCGCTCGACGTCCCGGCCAGCGGGCTCGCCGCCGGCGAGAAGCAGAAGGCCGAGATCACCAAGCAGCTCTATCTCGGCCGCCGCTTTCTCATCCTCGACGAGCCGACCTCGGTGCTGACGCCCAACGAGGCCGACGAAATGCTGGGCCTCCTCAAGCGGATGACGCGTGACGGACGGCTGACGGTGCTGATGATCACGCACAAGCTGCGCGAGGTGATGGCCTTCGCCGACGAGGTCAGCGTGCTGCGCCGTGGCCGCCACGTCGGCGGCGGCAGGGTCGGCGAGATCGGACCCCGCGAATGCGCCGAGCTCATGCTCGGCAACGCCGAGATCCGCCGGCTGACCGATCGCGGGGGCGTGCCGGGCGCGCCGATGCTCGAGATCGCCGGCCTGTCCGCCGACGACGATCGCGGTCATCCGGCGTGCCGCGGCATCGACGTTACGGTGCGTGCCGGCGAGATCGTCGGCATCGCCGGCGTTTCCGGAAACGGTCAGCGCGAGCTGGTCGAGGCGCTCGACGGCCAGCGTCCCCCGTCCGGCGGCACGATCCGCGTCCATGGCAAGCTCTACCATGCGCGGCGCGACGAGATGCACGATGCGCGGTTCTACTGCCTGCCGGAGGAGCCGCTGCGCAACGCCTGCGTTGCCAGCATGAGCGTCGCGGAGAACCTGGTGATGCGCGATTTCGACCGGCCGCCCTTCGCGTTCGGCGGTTGGTGGCTGCGGCCGAGCAGCTTCCGCGCTGCCGCGGCACGGCTGGTCGAGCGCTATCGCGTGAAGACATCCTCGCTCGACGCGCCGATCGGGACGCTCTCCGGCGGCAACGTGCAACGCTGCGTGCTGGCCCGCGAGCTTGGCGGCGAGGTCGCGGTGCTGGTCGTCGCCAACCCGTGCTTCGGCCTCGACATGGCGGCGGTCGCCGAGATCCACGCCCAGCTCATGGAGGCGCGCAACCGCGGCGCCGCCATCCTGCTCGTGAGCGAGGACCTCGACGAGCTGCTCGAGCTATCCGATCGCATCTTCGTCATGTTCAACGGCCGCCTCGTGCACGAGGCGGCTGCCGCGACAACCGATCGCGTCGCAATCGGCCGCCACATGGCCGGTCATTGATCGTCTGACTTCAGGCCACTGCCGCGACCGGTGCGGCGGCGACCCCGTCGCGCTCGAGCGCGAAGGCGACGCGCAGCGCATCGGCCTCGCGCCATGGCGCCGCGATCACCTGGATCCCGATCGGCAGGCGGCCCGGGCGATGGACCGGTACGGCGCAGATCGGCAAGCCGATGAACGAGAGCGGCTGGGTGAAGATCCCCAAATTAGGCCGCACCGCCATCTCGGTGCCGCCGATGGTCATCATCTCCTGCCCGATGAGCGGCGCCGGGCAGGGCGTCGACGGGGCGATGATGACGTCGACGCCGTCGAACAGCGCGAGGACCTGCGAATGGTACCAGCGCCGGAATCGCTGCGCCTGCACCAGCCATGCCGCCGGCGTCAGCGCACCGGCGAGGAAGCGGTCGCGCGTCGTCGGATCGAAATCGTCAGGCCGCCGCTGGAGATCGGCGAGATGCTGGTTGGCACCTTCGGTCGCGGTGATCAGGAACGCGGCGGCACGTGCCCGCGCTGCTTCAGGGATCGTGACGTTCCGGGCCGCGCCCAAGGAAGCAGCGGCGATCGCGACGGCTTCCTGCGCGTCCGCGGTACCGCTCGGCGCGAAATAGCCGTCGGCGATGGCGATCCGCAGCCCCTCGGCACCGCGCTCGAGACCCTCGCTGACCGGCTCCGTCGGCCGATCGCTGCAGACCGGGTCCAGTGGGTCGAACCCCTGCATCGCGTCGTAGCACGACGCGAGGTCGCGGACCGAGCGCGCGAAGGGGCCAACGTGATCGAGGCTTGCGACGAAATGGGTCGAGCCGTGGCGGCTCAGCCTCCCATAGGTCGGCTTCAACCCGAAGATGCCGCAAAACGACGAGGGAACGCGGATCGAGCCGTTGGTGTCGCTGCCGAGCGACAACGGCACGAGGCCGCCGGCCACTGCCGCCGCCGAGCCGCCCGAGGAGCCGCCGGCGACGCGCGCCAGGTCGTGCGGGTTATGCGTCACCCCGTGATGCGCGTTCTCGGTCGTGAAGCCATAGGCATACTCGTCCATGTTGAGGGCGCCGACCAGTATGGCGCCTGCATCGTGCAAGCGGCGGACGGCGAAGGCGTCGGCGGCGGCGGGACGGTGCTCGGTATCGATCTTGGAGCCGGCGAGCGTCACGACTCCCTTGATGTCGAACAGATTCTTCACGGCATAGGGCACGCCGGCGAGCGGACCCGGATCCTCGCCCTGCCAGCGCCGCGCGTCGATCGCCGCCGCCTCCTTGAGGGCGCGTTCCGGCATGACCTTGGTGAAGGCGTTGAGCTTGGGATCCAGCCGGGCGATCCGCTCGAGCGTGCGCTCGATCACGCGGACGGCGCTGACCGCGCCGCTGCGAACGCCGGCGGCAATCTCGGCGGCGAGGGCGGACTCGGTCATGGGCGGAACACCGGTGCGGGCTCGCTCGCGTCGTCCAACGGAAAATCGAGGACGAGCGCCGCCAACGCGGCGATCCGCTCGATGTTGAGGATGACGCCGGGGAGTTGCTCCTCCGTGAGGTCGAGCTTCAGCATCGGCGCCGCGGCGGCGACATAAGCGCGGGCATTGAAATCCTCCATGTCCTCCCTCCCGAAATCCACAGCGGAGATGGTGCAATCGCTGTGCCAATCAGCCGCGGAATTTCTGCTGCCGACGCGCGAAATCCGCTCGGATGTAGGCCGGCGGCCGCTATATTGGAACCCCTGACGCGTGGAGGCATATGGTCGAGGTCGACATTCCGGAAGTCCTGGCCGAGGTGACGGCGGTATTCGCCCGCTACGAGGCGGCGCTGGTCGGCAATGACGTCGCCGTCCTCGACGAGCTGTTCTGGAAATCGCCGCAGGTCCTGCGCTTCAGCCCGGATGCGACCTTGTACGGCTACGAGGCGATCGCCGCATTCCGTGCCGGGCGCTCTCCCACCGGGTTGGCGCGTCGGCTGCACCATACGATCATCACCAGCTTCGGGCACGATTTCGCGACGGCGAACACCGAGTTCCTGCGCGAGGGTCAGCCCCTCGGGCGGCAAAGTCAGACATGGGTGCGCTTCGCCGAGGGCTGGCGAATCGTCGCCGCGCATATCAGCATGATCGGCTAAGCATCGCCGGGAAGCCGGCCGGCGCGGCGCGCTAACGCGCCGCGCCGGCCAAGCCGACCGCGATGTTTCACGTCTCCGCGAGACGTTCCCCGAACGCTAAAGGTTGGCGACCCGTCGTTCTTCGAAGGGAACGACCGACATCGACGGGCGTCCGAGCGGCTGGCTCAGATCGCCCATCTCGGGCCGCAGCATCGACTCGACGGCGCTTTCCCGCGAGCACGAAGTCAGCTCGTATTTATGCAGCTCCTCGCCCTCGCCCGGGCGCGTCCGCCAGATCCCGAGATCGAGCGCCGTTGCACCGTAGACATCGAAAGCATGCCGTCGCGCCAGCGCGCCTTCGATGATGCCGAGCAGCCACGACCAGCGCCAATGACAGAGCACCCAGACGTGATGCAGCCGCAGCATCGCGGCCAGCGTATCGCCGCCGCTGACCTCCTGCGAGAGATAGATCGAGCCCGAGAAGACGACATGGCAGGAGCGGATCGTCTTGGCGATGCCGGCGCGGACGACGCAGCGGTCGGCGGGCGACCACATGCTGGCCGGGTCGCGTACCCAAAACTGGCCGCTCTCCATCTCCTCGGCGAGCGAGTTCTCGCACCAGATCAGCCGTGCCGCGATACAGCCCTGCGGAACGTTGCCGCGCATCAGGGCGAGAACCATCGTATCGGCGGCGCTGGCGTTCGGCTGGAAGCGGGGATCATTGGTCTGGATGATGCGCTTCATCCGGCCGCCGCTCGCGCGCTGGAGCTTCACGATGGAGTTGAGATCGTGACCCACCACCGCGTGCAGTCCCTGTTGCTCGAGCGCGCGGAGCAATGGAGGAAGCACCCGCGCACCCGCCATCTGCACCCAATCGAAGGGGAAGGTCTCCGGCGGGTTGAAGGCGTCGAGATAGGGTGCGAAGTCATTAACGTAGGGGTTGAACTCGCTGACGACGACGGAACTCGCGTTTGCCATTTTGGGAATGCCTCAGGGCCGTGGAGCAAGCAGTTCTCCCCGCAGGCCCCGGTTGCAGGGAGCACCAACGTGAACCCAGATCTTCGCACCTCTTGGGCAGGTCGCCAAACGCGCAATATTTCCGGTGTTCTTGGTCGTCGACAGAAGAAACAGAGGCGATACTTTGCCCAGGATTTGACCTCGGTACCTCGTTCTGATACCCGTATATGGTGTCCAGCCGGCTCTCGGCTACAAAATCTGGGTGTTGGCGAAACCGAATTGAACGGAGGTTCCCGCCGAGCACGCACGACGAAGGGCCGGGGGCGCAACACTAGGCGATTCCGGCGCAGGCGCGCGCAACGAGCGCGGGAGAAAGCCGCGACAGGCGCAGGTTCGCGGCGAGGCCGAACATGATTGCGGAAGCAACAAAACGGGCCTTACGCCACTCAACCTCAGCGCGTGTCGCTCCTGCGTCCTGCCCTGCCCCTGCCGCGGGTCTCCGCGATGGCGGAACGGCCTCCGAAGGGACGATCTTCGGCGTCGGCCGATCAATCAAATCCATACGAGTTCCCGTGGCGTTTGATCTTGCCGTGCGATATTTTTTCAGACGAGGCGACGGATCGTGGAGCGTTGCCAGCCGTTTGGGTCATGAGTGCTCCTCCAAAACAAAGGAACCGGCCGCTCAACCCTTGCGGGGGAGCGGATAATGCAACAGTATTGACTTAGGCGGACTCCAACACTGGGGTCCGGGACTACATTGTTGGGTGGCGACCAATGGTCGATTTTCAAGAGCGCTTCCGAGAAGCCCTGAGACGCCGTCTCTTTCCGAATGCGTCCGTACACCTGAAGGAGATCGCGGGCGCCATCGGGCGGTCGGAGAACACGGTGACGCGCTGGTGGCGCGGCGAGACGCGGGTCAACGGTGAGGATCTCGACAGGATCGCCAGTTTTTTCGGTCGCCGCGGCGACCGAACTTTTCTCGACGAAGTGTTCGACGGAGCCCTCACGACGACGGCCTCGGCGACCGACTCAGTCGAGGAAAAGGCGCTCGCGCTGGTCCGCCTGGCGTTCGCCGAGGCGGAGCGGCAGTCGCGGTTGACCAGCGATTGCAACATCTGGTTCACCCCGGATGGGGCGATGGAGGTGGCGAAGCAGGGCCACTCGGAATTCGTCCGCCGCACCTTGGCCTTGCCGGAGAGTGCCGGCGACCTCATCGGCTATGCGACCAGAGTTCTCGGCTGGATCGGGTTGGTCGACCGTGCCGATGGCGTGGTGGTCGTCCGACACGACGCGCGGCGTGTCGCGCGCCTCGCGGCAGAGCGTGCCTGCGAATGGCTGGACGACCGTGCCGACCGCATCTCGCTTGTCCGGCGCTCGGTGCATATGGAGGGGCGGTGGATCGAGGCGACCCACGCCGGCGCCCATGTCGCGGCCTCGGCAATCGCGAAGGTCGCCTTCATCTCGCGCGTCGTCCGACGCCCCTGGCACGTCACGCAACTGCCGCTCGCGTCGATTACCGATAAGCGCCTTACGGCGCTTCTACGCGCTCACAACGAGGCACCGCAGCAGATCATCCACGCCGCGGCGGAGATGGGAGCCTTCACCACGAGCCATATATTCGCGGTCAGCGGCGACGACGTGACGTCGCGCCACGTCGCCACTCAGTTCGGCTTCGATCCCCGGACGATCGAGGGCTTCAACGTGCTCTCGCGGCCGGACACGGATTACGCGCTGATGGTTCAGTCCCGCATCCTGCGGACCAAGCGTGATGGCGCCAACTATTGCGAGCTCACCGGCACGATCGACGGGAACTACGTCCGCTATCTGAATCTTGCGCTGCCGGAGCCGGGGCCCGGGGGGCGCGTCCTTACCTCGACCGTCATCCTCGAGCTGACGCCGCTCGCCGCCTGACGCCGGCAACCGCCATCGGCGCCGTCTATCGAGCGCCGTCGCGGACCGGTCCGCGCGCGCAGACGCCAAGGCCGCACGTTCAGGCACTGCCGGCGGGCTAAGGATCGAGGCTCGGCAATGCGCGGCTAAGGCCGCGCAAGAGGTCAGCGTGCTCGGAGGTTCGTCGCCGCCGACTTGCCGTTCTTGCCGATCTCGGTCTCGTAGTCGATGCTCTGACCTTCGTTGAGGGAGCTCAGCCCGGCACGCTCCACGGCCGAGATGTGCACGAAGACGTCAGGTCCCCCGCCCGACGGGGCGATGAAGCCGTAGCCCTTTTGGGCGTTGAACCATTTCACTGTTCCGGTCGCCATGGCAGGATCTTTACAATCGAGTTTCGAACCGTGGGAGCATGGCACGATCCGAAAGGGCCGTCAGCTTTAATTGACGGGTCACAAATCGCCGAATCCGCAAGCGACGGCGCAACCAGGGGGAGGGTACGATGTGCCAGGTATTCCGGCGGGCGGCGACGGTCGTCGCGGTGATCGCCGCCGCGCTGACGGTGTGCACGGCCGAGGCCGCAGCGCTCGACAAGCTGCGTGTCGCACGCACCGGCACGGCGATCGCGTTCACCGTGCCCGAGGTCGGACAGGCAGCAAAAATCTGGGATTCTTATCGGATCGAGCTCGAGCTGATCATGGTCGCGGGCGACGCCAAGGTGTGGCAGGCGCTGATCGCCGGCGAGGTTGACGTCGCACTGAACTCGGGTCCCGGGATGGGCTTTCGCGCCAAGGGCGCGCCGGGGACGCCGGTGGCCGCGATGGCCGGCCCGCCGTTCTCCTTCATCCTCGTCGTTGCCCCGGACGGGCCAATCCGGACGATCGCCGATCTGAAGGGCAAGCGCGTCGGGGTGACGACCGCGGGCTCGCTGACAGACTGGCTGGTGCGCGAGCTGTCCCGTCAGCAAGGTTGGGGGATCGACGGCATCGTGAGCACGCCGGTCGGTGCGATGCGGTCGCAGATGGCGGCGATGAAGGGCGGCGACACGGTCGGCTCGATGATCACGACGGCGCCGGCCTTCGACTACGAGGAGCGGCACGAGGGACGGATCCTGACCTCGTTCGGCATGATCGTGACGCATTTCCATACCCACGTCATCACCGCGGCAGATAGCCTGATCGCCAGGAATCCGGACCTCGTCAACCGCTTCCTGCAGGGCTGGTTCAAGACCGTCGCCTTCATGAAGTCGCACAAGGAGGAAAGCGTCGCGGTGGTGGCCAAGGCGCTGGGCGTCAGTCCGCAGGCCGCAGCCAAGGGCTACGACAACGACATGCAGATGATGTCCGACGACGGCGTCTTCGATCCGGCAGCGATCGAGGTGATCCGCAACTCGCTGGTCGCCCTCGGCATCCTCGACACCGTGCCCGAGGCTAAGGCGCTCTATAGCGAGCGCTTCGTTCCCGTCAAATACTGAGAGGCGTCATGATCGCAGAAGTCGACGCCGCGGCGCTGACGACGACCGAGGCGGCGTCGCTGATCCGCAGCGGCGGGCTTGGCGCCGAGGACTACGCCGCCGCGCTGCTCGCACGCGCCGAGCGGCTGGACGATCTCAATGCGATCATCGCGATCGACCGGCAGGCGGTTCTCGCGGCGGCACGTGAAGTCGATCTCAGCCGCCGCCGCGACGCCTCGAGTCTGGGTCCGCTCGCCGGAATCCCGTTGCTCGTCAAGGACAACATCGATACGGCGTCGCTGCCGACGACGGCCGGCTGCCGTGGGCTCGCCGGTAACTGGCCGCGCCGCAACGCGGCGGTGCTCGACAGCCTGCTCGGCGCCGGTGCGCTCGTCTTCGCCAAGGCGAACATGCACGAGCTGGCGATGGGCATAACCAACAACAACGGGAGCTTCGGCGCCGTCCGCAACCCCTACGATCGGCACATGATCCCCGGCGGCAGCAGCGGCGGCACCGCGGCGGGTATCGCCGCCCGCATCGCGCCGGCCGGGCTCGGCAGCGACACCGGCGGCTCGGTGCGCATCCCGGCCTCGCTCTGCGGCATCGCCGGCTTGCGTCCGACGGTGCGCCGGTATGCCGGCGCCGGCGTCGTGCCTTTGAGCCATACCCGCGACACGATCGGGCCGATGGCGCGCACCGTGGCGGACGTCGCCTTGCTCGATGCGGTGATCACCGGCACCGCCGTTCCCGCCCCGGCCAGGCTCGCCGGGCTGCGCCTCGGGCTGGTGCGCGACCCTTATTGGCGCGAGCTCGACGGCGAGACCGACGCGGTGATGCGCGAGGCTCTCGAGCGCTTGACCTCGTTGGGGGTCGTCCTCGTCGAAGCCGATCTGCCGGAACTCTATATGCTACAGGCTCAGGTCGGGCTCGGCATGACGCGCTACGAGACGATCATCGACCTGCTGTCCTATCTCGCCGAGGCTGCGAACGGCATCACGCTCGACGAGGTCGCTTCCGGCATCGGATCGCCGGACGTCGCTGCCAGCCTCCGCGCCGCGCGTGGCGATGCCGCACCGACGGCGGCGGTCTACGATACGACGATGAAGATTCTGCGGCCGCGGCTGCAGCGCCTCTATGCCGAGTATTTCATCGTGCATCGGGTCGACGCGATAGTCCTGCCGACGACGCCGCTGCCGGCGCGGCCCATCGGTGAGGACGAGACCGTGCGGCTGAACGGGCGCGAGGTGCCGACCTTCCAGACCTTCATCCGCAACACGGCCTGCGGCAGTACCGCCGGCATCCCCGGGCTGAGCCTGCCGGCCGGTCTCACGCGATCGGGCCTGCCGGTCGGCCTCGGCCTTGATGGCGCCGCGGGCAGCGACAAGCTGCTGCTCTCGATCGCGCTGGCGATCGAAGCCGAGTTCGGTCCGCTGCCGGCGCCGACGATCTAGGGGGCCGGCGCTGCCGCCTCGAGGGCCTCGAAGCCGCCGCCGCCCATCGCGACGAAGAGTTGCAGCGTATCGCGATAGCGCTGTGCGACCGCCTGGAGATAGCTCAGCACCGCCCGCTCGCGCAGCCGCTCGGCATCCAGCGTCTGCAGGATGTTGACGTTGCCGGCGCGGTAGGCGATGCCGATCAGCCTGAGGGACGATTCCGCCGCAGCCGTGGCGTTGCGCTCGTCCTCGACGAGCTGCGCGTCGTGCGCCAGCCCTTGCAGCAGATCGGCGACCTGGCCGAAGGACAGTAGCACCGTCTGCTCATAGCGAGCTCGCGCCGCCTGCAGCGCCGCCTCCGCCGCGTGTTTCTGCGCCTGCAGCTCGCCGCCGTGGAAGATCGGCGTCGTCACCCCCGCGCCGAAGCGCCAGGCATTTTCCTGGTCGCCGAAGATGTCCCCCGGCGCCAGCGCCGCCTGGGTCAGCGAGGCCGAGAGGGTGACGCGCGGGTAGAGCAGGGCGGTCGCGACCCCGACATCGGCGCTGGCGGCGTGGAGCTGCGCCTCGGCGGCGAGGATGTCGGGGCGCTGATGCACCAGCTCCGACGGCAGGCTCAGGGGCAGCTCGCGCGGCAGCTCGAACTCGGCGAGATCGAAATCGGGGGCCGACCAAGTGCCCGGCGATTTGCCGACGAGGATCGCGAGCGCATGGCGCGCAACGCTCAGCTGCTGTCGCAGTGGCGAGAGCAGCGCGCGGTCGGCGGCGAGCTGGCTGGCGGCGACCTGGACGTCGATCTCCGACACCGTGCCGATGCGCATCGCGTCGCGGGTCAGGCGCAGATTCTGGTCGTCGTCCCGAATGATGCCCTCGACCGCGGCGATCTGGGCGCGGACCGCGGCGATCTGGATCGCCTGCGCTGCCGCATTCGCGGTCAGGGTCAGATAGGTCGCATGCAGCTGGTGGTTCTGGTACTCGGCGAGCGCCTGCTGCTGCTCGATCTGCCGGCGCGTGCCGCCGGCGAGGTCGAGTGCGTAATCGATCGTGCCGCCGAAGCTGAAGAGATTGAAGACGGTGTCGGGGAAGGACTTGAGGCCGCTCAACGCGGCGAAGTCGACCTTTTGCCGCGATGCCCCGCCCGAGGCGTCGATCTGCGGAAAGAGTCCCGCGGTCACCTCCTTGACGGTCTCCTGGGCCTGGGCGAGATTCGCCCGCGCCGCTGCGAGGTCGCGGTTGCCGGCGATCGCCTGGCGCAGCACGTCGTCGAGTTGCCGCGAATGGAGCAGGCGCCACCACTCGGCCGAGACCTTCTCCCCGAGGGCAATGCGCTGCGGCGGCTCCGGGCTGCCCGGGACGGCCGGCGGCGGCGCGCCGGCGAGATCGTAGGATGCGACCTCGGAGGTCGGCGGCACGAAATCCGGGCCGACGGTGCAGCCTGCGACCGCAACCGCGATTCCGGCAGCCAAAACCATCCCGCGCCACGCCGCTGGCGCCGGCTTTCTAGTGTTGCTCATGTCAATCCATCACGATGGCGGCGTCGGGCTTGTCCGGGCGTCCTGGGCGCCGCAGCAGCAGCAGCAGCGGCATCGAGCACAAGGCGACGATCATCATCATCTTGTAGTCGTCGTTGTAGGAGATCATCGCCGCCTGACGGGTGATCTCCTGATTGAGCGCGGCAAGTCCGGCGCCCGTATGGATGCTCCACGCCTGCTGCGCCGCAGGAGCCTGCAGCGCGGTATTGAACGGCGTGATCTGCGCCGCCAGCGAGGAATGGCTGATCTGCGAATTCTGCGTCAGCATGCTCTCGACGACCGCGATGCCGATGCTGCTGCCGATATTGCGGATCAGGCTGAAGACGCTCGCCGCCTCGGTGCGCTTCGCCACTGGCAGCGTCGCGAAGGCGAGGGCGCTGAGCGGGACCCACAGGCAGCCGAGCCCGATCCCCTGGATGAGGCCGGCCCAGATCACCAGGCGGTTGTCCATCTGCAGGGTGAAGCCGGTCATCATCCACAACGAGCCGGCGGTCAGGATCAGCCCGAGCAACAGGATGTAGCGGGCGTCGATCTTCGCCATCAGCCGGCCGACGAACAGCATCGCGATCATCGTCCCGACACCGCGCGGCATGACGACGAAGCCGACGGTGACGACCGGCATGTTCATCAGCCCCTGCAGCATCGGCGGCAGAAGGGCGAGCGTCGCGTAAAGAATGAGGCCGATGATGAAGATGAGGATCAGGCTGGCGCCGAAGTTGCGATCCTTGAGAAGCTTGGGATCGAGGAAAGGGTGATCGGCGGTGAAGGAATGCACCGCGAACATCCACAGGCCGAGCCCGCCGAGGGTCGCCTCGATGATGATCTCGAGCGAGCCGAACCAATCCTTCTGCTCGCCGCGATCGAGCATCAGCTGGATCGACGCGAGTCCGATGCTGAGCAGCGCGAAGCCGAGCCAGTCGAACGGCCGGTCGCGGTCCTTGACGCTCTCGCGCACGAAGGCGAAGACGCCGAGGAACGCCATGATGCCGATCGGCAGGTTGATGTAGAAGACCCAGCGCCAATTGTAGTTGTCGGTCAGCCAGCCGCCCAGCGTCGGCCCGAGGATCGGCGCCACCATGACGCCAGCACCCCACATCGCCATCGCCTGGCCGTGCCGCTCGCGCGGGTTGATGTCGAGCAGCACGGCCTGCGACAGCGGCACGAGCGCGGCGCCGCAAATGCCCTGGAAGGTCCGGTAGATCACCATCTGCGGCAAATTGACGGCGATGCCGCAGAGCAGCGACGCGACGGTGAAGCCGAAGATCGAGAACAACAGCACCTGGCGGGTACCGAAACGCCCGGTGAGCCAGCCGGTGACCGGCGTCATGATCGCCGCGGCGACGATGTACGAGGTCAGCACCCAGCTGATCTGGTCCTGCGCCGCCGAGAGGCTGCCCTGCATATGCGGCATCGCGACGTTGGCGATCGTCGTGTCGAGCGCCTGCATGATCGTCGCGAGCATGATCGACACGGTAATGAGGCCGCGATGCCCGACCGTCCCGGACGCCGGCGCGGGCGCGGCGGTGGCCGCGCTCATCGAGCGATTCTCATCGCGCTTGGGCGCTCGTGCCGAAGAAGCGCTGTACCCGGGCGACAAAGGGGTGGACGTAGCCGGTGTCGACGTCGACGGTCACGCTCATCCCGGTGCGCAGGGGCTTGTCGCGGTCGGGATTGTCGATCGCGATGCGGACCGGCAGACGCTGCACCACCTTGACCCAGTTGCCGGTCGCGTTCTGCGGCGGCAGGACCGAGAACTCCGAGCCGGTCCCGGGGCTGATGCTGCCGACGTGGGCGTGGAACTCGGTACCGGGATAGGCGTCGACCGTCACGGTCGCCGGTTGCCCGTCGCGCATATGCGTCAGGTCGGTTTCCTTGAAGTTCGCCTCGACCCAGACGCGGTCGATCGCGATCAGCGAAAACGCCGGGACGGCAGTGTTCAGATAGTTGCCGATCGGCAGCTTGTCGACCTTCGTCACCATGCCGTCGAGCGGCGCGAGGATGGTGGTATGCGACAGGTCGAGCTGCGCCTGGTCGAGCTGCGCCTGCATCTGCTGGACCAGCGGATGCTGGTCGGTCTCGATGTTCGGGTCGCCGCCCAGGCTGGCCAGGACGTTGGCGATCTGCTGCTGTGTCGACGAGACCTGCTGGCGGGCGCTGTCCAGCGCGTTCCGCGTCTGGTCGAGCGCCGCCTGCGAGACGACATGCGAGGCGGCGAGCTGCTGCTGGCGATCGAACTCGCGCTGCTGATAGGCCATCGTATCCTGGGTCGCCTTGAGGTCGGACAGCTTCTGCCGGTACGTCGCGCGCAGCCCCTCGACCTGCAGCCTCGCGCCGGCGAGCTGCGCCTTGGCGCGCTCGACAGCGATGCGGTACGGCCGGTCGTCCAGCTTGAAGAGCAGCTGGCCGCGGGTCACCCGCTGGTTGTTGTGCACCGCCACCTCGGTGACGCGGCCGCCGACATCGGCGCTGACCATCACCATGTCGGACTGCACATAGGCATCGTCGGTCGAGGCATAGCGGCCCGACGTCAGATACCACCAGCCGCCGGCCAGGACGACGACCAGCGGCAGAACGATCATCAGCAGCAGGCGCAGGAGACGGCGGCGCAGCTGGCTCGCGCGGCGGCGTTCGGAGGCGCCGCGTTCGCTGACGCCGTCGGCGATCGAGGTCATCGTGCGCGCTCCAGCACGTCGGCCGCCGGTCGATCCGCCTCGTCCGCCGCGCCCTCGCGCGAGGCCAGGCGGGGCGTGCGGTCGGAGAGATTGGCACGAACATGGATCAGCAGATCGAGAAGCAGGGTCCGCTCGCGGTCGCCGAGACCGGAAAGCGCCTCGCCGAGAAGCTCCTCGCCCAGCGCCATGATGCCGGTCAGGACCGGACGGGCGCGATCGGTCATATAGAGACGGTGGGCCCGGCGATCGGCGGGGTCGGCGCGCCTGGTGAGCCAACCGGCCTCCTCCATGCGGTCGACGATCCGGCCGACGGTGATCGGCTCGAGCTCGAGGATATCGGCGAGGCCGGATTGGTTGATGCCCTCGTGGCGGTTGAGATGCGCCAGCAATTGCCACTGGGCGCGCGTCAGCCCCAAGCCCTTAGCGCGCTGCTCGAAGCGTTTGCGGAGGAGGCGGGCGACGTCGTGGAGCACGAAGCCGAAGCTGCGGTCGAGGTTTGGATCTGCCATGCCGCCGAGAATAGTAAGTCTGCTTATAATAGCCATGCATAATTGTGAATTGCTGCTCTGCCGAAAGCGAAACCATCGAGGCTTGACCGGGCGGCGGGCGGATCGGCATATCCGGTGGCGATGAACTATCTCGGCGTCCTCGTCGCCGTCGCGGCGGCGTTCCTGCTCTCGTGGTTCGCGCTCGAGTTCGCGGACTGGAACAAACAGCAGGCTTGCGCGACCTCGGGCGGCCGCAATTGCGGAGCGCCCCGCGCTTATTTCAGCCACTGAACGGGGAACCGCGACCGCCCGCGGCTTTTCCGCGACAGCAGCGTTTCAGGTTGCGTCGCGCCGGGCCAGACCATAAGACTGGCCGCCACGCGAAATCGACGCTGGGAAGACCTACTCCGACATGCTGTTCGTCTTCCTCCTCAAGGGCATCGCTGTCGGCTTCGTCATCGCCGTTCCGGTCGGGCCCGTCGGCGTCCTCTGCGTCCGTCGGACGATCTTCGAAGGGCGGCTGTTCGGCTTCGTGTCCGGGCTCGGCGCGGCCAGCGCCGATACGATTTTCGGCATCATCGCCGGCTTCGGCCTGACCGTCGTTTCCAATCTCCTGCTCGATTACCAGGGATGGCTGCGCAGCCTCGGCGGGCTGTTCCTGGTCTACATCGGGATCAGGGCGCTGCGCCAAGGCGCCGTGCACGAGGCGCCGCCCGAAAAAAATGCCGAAAACCTGTTCGCTGCCTATCTCTCGACCTTCGTTCTCACCATCACCAACCCGGTGACCATCCTAGCCTTTCTCGGCATCTTCGCGGCGGTCGGCTTCACCGGGAGCGAGGCAACCGTTGGGCGCGCCGCCATGCTGGTCGCCGGCGTTTTTCTCGGCTCGCTGATCTGGTGGCTCGGGCTCAGCCTCGGCGCGGGGCTCTTCCGGCAATCGATCGGCGAGACACATCTTGTATGGTTGAATCGGGCATCCGGCACGATCCTGACCTTGTCGGGCATCGCCCTGCTCGCCAGCCTCGCCTACGACCGGCTGGCTTGAACCGCTGGCCTGGTCGCGGCCACGGCGAAATAGGGTCATTTTGTGATCGACGGCCGCAATGCTTGGCCGGTCCGGCCGGCGTCGCTAATCTAAGGGCCATGATCGATCGATCCCTTACCGGGCGCTCGGCTGCGGCGCGCGTCGGGTTAACCGTCGTCTGCCATGCGCTCCTCGTCGTTCTGGTGCTGGTTCTCGGCGTCGTCCGGAGCACGCCGGCCGTTGCCCAGAGCGCGCCGGCCGGGAGCGCGTCGACTCCGGCGCCGGTCAGTGTCGACGAGTTGCAGCGTCTCGTCGATACGCTGCAGAACGACCAGCAGCGCGCTCAGCTCGTCCAGCAACTACAAGCGCTCGTCGCCGCACAGCGCGCCGAACAGGAAAAATCTGCCGTAATTGGTCCCGTGACGCTGCTCGAGCAGTTCTCCCAGCGCGCCGACTCGCTGAGCGGCGAGATCCTGGCCGCGGCGGCCGTCGTCGTCGACGCGCCGCGTCTGATCGCCTGGCTGCGCGCGCAGGCGAGCGACGAGTACACCCGCAGCTTCTGGCTCGAGGTCGGCCTCAAACTCTGCATCATCTTCGGCCTGGCATTGTTCTCCGAATGGCTGGTCCGGCGCATCCTGGCGCGCCCGCGGCATGCGCTCGCGGAAAGCCGGAGCGATCATCTCGTGCTCCGCCTCGTGTTGACGCTGCTGCGAGCGGCGCTCGATGCTCTGCCGATCCTGGCCTTCGCCGTCGTCGCCTATGTCACGCTGGTGACGATTGACGCACGGTTCGGCACCTCCAAGGTTGCGACGACGCTGATCGGCGCCTATGTCACGGCACGCATCATCACCGCCTTGGCGCGCATCGCCCTGCTGCCGCGCTCCGGCGCGCCCCTCTTCGCGTGGATCAGCGATGAGACCCGCGGCTATCTCTTCGTCTGGATCAAGCGCTTTACCTACTGGTCGGTCTACGGCTATGCCGTCGCCTCCGGCGCCTGGTGGCTCGGGGTTCCGGGCAGCATCTATGGGCTGCTGCTGAAGGCGGTCGCGCTGGTCCTGGCCCTCCTCGCCATCATCTTCGTCCTGCAGAACCGCGCGACCGTTAGCGCCTGGCTGCGCGGCGCCGGCGAGCCGCTACAGCCGGCGCGTTCGAACGGCTGGCGGCTGCTGCGGGCCCGCCTTGCCGACGTCTGGCATATCTTGGCGATCGCTTATATCGTCGGCATCTATCTCGTCTACGCGCTGCGCGTCGCGGGCGGCTTCCTTTTCGTCCTGCGCGGCACGCTCGTCACCCTTGTGGTGGTCGTCGCAGCGCGGGTGATCGTCAATCTCGTGCGGCGCTTCAGCCAGCGCGGCTTCGCTGTCGGCAACGATCTCAAGAGCCGCTTTCCGACGCTCGAGCAACGCGCCAACCGCTACGTGCCGGTCCTCACGAACATCGTCGCCGGGCTGGTCTATGCCTTCGCCGCGCTCGCGGTGCTGGAGGCCTGGAGCATCCCATCCTTCGCGTGGTTCGGGTCCGAGATTGGCCGCCGCCTGACAAGTGGGTTGATCACCACCGGCACCGTCATCGTCGGCGCGCTCGTCGTCTGGGAGATCTTCACCTCGGCGATCGAACGCTACCTGAACGCCGTCGACGAGAACGGCATGCCGGTGCCACGCAGTGCCCGCGCCCGCACCCTCCTGCCGCTGCTGCGCACGATGATGATGATCCTGATCGTCGTCATGGTGTCGCTGATCGTGCTCTCCGAGCTCGGCGTCAATATCGCGCCGCTCCTCGCCGGCGCCGGCGTCGTCGGCCTCGCGATCGGCTTCGGCAGTCAGGCGCTCGTCAAGGACGTCATCACCGGGCTCTTCATCCTGATCGAGGACAGTCTCGCGGTCGGTGACGTCGTCGATCTCGGCAAAGGACACGTCGGAGTCGTCGAGGCGATCTCGGTCCGCACGATCCGCCTGCGCGATGCCGCCGGAGCAGTGCATTCGATTCCCTTCAGCGAGGTCACCTCGGTCAATAATCTGACCAAGGATTTCGCGTATTACGTCTGCAACGCCTCGATCTCATACCGCGAGGACGTCGACCGCGTCTCCGCGATCCTCATTGCGGTCGGCGACGATCTCTACGACGACGCCGAATACCGTCCTTTCATGCTCGACAAGCTCGAGTTCCTCGGCATCGACAAGATGAGCGAGCTCGGCATCGTGCTGCAGGCGCGGATCAAGACCTTGCCGCGCCAGCAATGGAAGATCGGTCGCGAATTCAGCCGCCGCATGAAGCTCGCCTTCGACCGCGAGTGCGTCGAGATGCCCTATGCGGTGAAGCCCGGCTATCTCGCCGATATCGCGGAGCGTCTCAAGCAAGCCGCGGCGGCGAGCCAGCCGGAATCCTCGGACGTGTCACCGCCGGCGAAGCGATTGGCCTGACCCCCCAAAATCTCGCGTCGCGACAATTTCGTTGCATTTATACAATACAATTTACAATGAAAAAGCGTGACAGGCGCGCGGCCGCGCTGTTCTCGGGAACATGCCGATAGCCGACACGGTGCGCCCTCGCGGGACGGGTCCTACGACTTCGGGGTCTCTGACTTCGGGACAGATCCGCTCGGTGCAGTTGCTGCGGGCCATCGCGGCGCTGTTCGTCGTCGCCTTCCATAGCACCGTCCTTTGGCGCGACAAGGCCGGTCCGGACGTGATTCCATGGCAGAATGGGAATTCCGGGGTCGATCTTTTCTTCGTCATTAGCGGCTTCATCATGGTGCTGTCGTCGCAGCGGTTGCTCGATCGCCCGGATGGTTGGCGACGTTTCCTCGTGCTGCGAATTGTCCGAATAACGCCGATGTATTGGCTCGTCACCGCAGCCAAGCTGGTCGCGATCCTCGCCGTCCCGGCCGGGGCCTTGCACACCCGGGTAGGCGGCTGGAATGTCCTGGCTTCCTTCCTGTTCATACCGTCGCACGACCCTGCCGGATTCGTCAGGCCAGTCATCATCGTCGGCTACACCTTGTCGTTCGAGTTTCTCTTCTACGCCGCCTTCGCGGCGGCGCTGTTCTTCGCGCTCGATCCGCTCGTCGTCGTCGCGCCGACGATGGCCGTACTTGCCATCCTGTCGATTGCGCGCGCGGCCGATTGGCCGGCCATCTCGATGCTCGCGGATCCGATCGTCCTGGAGTTCGTGTTGGGGGTCGTGCTCGGATACGTGTTCCTCGACGCCCGCCTGCAACGGCTATCTCCCTGGTGGGTGCTGCCGATCAGCTTCGGCGGCCTGCTTTGCCTGGCCTTCCTGCCCGCCGACGGACGGTGGGAGCGTGTCGTGGTCTGGGGCCTGGCGGCGATGGCGACGCTGGGAGCCGGCGCGATCGCGGACCGCTGGGTAGGCCGCTACCTGCCCGACAGATTGGTCGAAATCGGCGAGGCGTCGTATTCGATGTATTTGACGCATGGTTTCGTGCTGCCGGTCATTGGTGTGATAGTCGCGCGAACGAAATTGACCGGCGACGCGTTCGGCGTGGCACTGGTCGGCTTATGCCTGATCGTCAGTACCGTCGCTGCCGTGGCGACATACCGACACGTCGAAGTGCCGATGACCACATGGCTGCGGCGACGTGTCGGGGATCGGCGTCGAACGAGCCTGCCAGCGTCGAAGACGCCGATCTAGCCGAGCGGGCGTGGCCCAGCAACCCGGTCAGTCTTTCGTCCAGACGCGGATATAATCGATCGCCCAATCCCAGCCATGGGGCTCGCCCCCCTGATCGGACAGGCCGGAGAGATCGTTGAATTTCGGCCCGATCTGCAGGCTGGCGATGAGATGCGCGGGAACGTCGCCCTCGCTGTTCCACTCGAAATACGTCTCGCGATAGACCTTGCCGTCCAGCAGATACTTCAGCGTGTGGTCGCCCCAGTCGAGCGCATAGACGTGGAAGCCGGCGGTGAGATCCTGGGCCGGCTGATAGTACGGCTTATCCCCCCAATCCGGCGCGCGGTAGATGTCGTGCGGATTGCCGAACGCCGCATCCTTGCCGTTCGTCGGCGTGCCGCTGAAAAGATAGTGTCCGGGCTTGGTGTTGTTGAAGCCGAACTGGTCGAAGATGTCGATCTCCGGCGGCCACGGCCGCGCCGTGAAGCTCGGCTTGCCGCCTGGCGTCGCGGGCGGCATCTCGACTCCCGGCGTCAGCCAGAACGCCGGCCACGCATACATGGCCGACGGCATCTTGCAGCGGATCTCGATATAGCTGCCCGGCCGGATCGGCAATGCAAAGCGCAGGATGCCGCTCTCGATATTGCCGTCCGAGCAGTCCGTCCGGACCTTCGTCTCGAGGCCGCAATGCGCCTTCAGGACCAGGGCATCGGCGGTGAACACGTGGAGCGAGCGGGGATCGCCCTCGGGGTAGTCGCGGTGGCGGCTGCGATACTGGTCGTACAACCCGTCGGTGCCATTCCCGGTCGTCGCGGCGTCGCCGTAGATGTAGCGGTAATAGGCAATCCGATCGAGATCCCGCTTGTCGCGGACGGTGGCATCGTGACGGGCTTTGCCGAAGGTCGCATCCAGCCGATTGCGGAATGCGCCGTGCATCCCGAATGGCTTCGCGCTGTCGCTCGTCGGGACGCCGCCGCCGCTCACCGTGGCGCCGTTCGGCAGTGCCGGCTGGGCAGACACCTGCGCCATCGCCCAAAGAACCGAAGCCGCCGCCAGCACAGCTCTCGAACCCGCGCGCGTCACGGCCGCTCAGAAAACGCTGCGACTCGGGATCGACATCAAGGCGTCGAGCAATTTGGAACTGGCCGCCGCCACTGCGATCGAGCGCGCCGCGATCAACCATGCCGAGAAGCGGCGCCTGTCGGTTTGGAAGAGCGGGTCGAGGCGGGCCTGCAGCGCCCGCGCCGGAATCATCGCGAGCAGCAGGAAGCCGAGCGTGCTGGCGAGGCGCTTGCGGAAGCTGAAATGCGGAAACTGCCACGCTGAGCGGATGCCGGCGCGAACCAGGTCATGAACGTTGTCGCCGGCAATCGGGTGGCCGGCCGGGTCGAGGCGGAGCGACACGATGCGTGACTTGCAATGCGCCGGAATACCGAGCGCCAGCCTGTCGGGCAACGTCATGCCGAGCAGTTCGGCATGACCCCGCAGCGCCTTCTCGCGGTCGATCTCGTTGATCATGCCGTTGCGCAGCCTTTGGAGATCGAGCCTGCTCCAACCCGACATGTTGCGGTCATGGATTCGGTATCCGCCGTGCGCCGTCGGAACCGAGACGACCGGACCGTAGAGAGCCGACAGCGCGTTCAAGCAGCCGTCGACGCCGCGCCGCCACGACTGTTCGGGTACCGGCATGAGCTTCTCGAGCACGCTGCGCGCATAGGCGTTGCCGCTCGTCGGCGGCGACGGGTAATAGGCGTACCGGCGCAGCAACGCCGGCACTTCGTCTCCGGCGACGAAAGGAATATTCGGGGCGCGCTGACCGAGGTGGCGTCCGGCCGCGTCGATGCGGTCGAGGTAGAATTGCACCTTCGCCGTACCTGGCTCCCAATGCCGGACAACCGTCTCGACCGCGTCGGGATAGAGGATGTCGTCGGAATCGAGGAACATGACGATCTCGCCGTGGCTCGCGGCGAACCCCGTGTTGCATGCTGCCGCCTCACCGCCGTTCGGCCGTGAGATGAAGCGCAGCCGGTCACCGAAGCCTGTGATGATCGTCGGCGAATCGTCGCTCGAATCGTCGTCGACGACGATCAGTTCGATCGCCGGATAGGTCTGCGCGAGAACGCTTTCGATCGTCAGTGCGACGTAATCTGCATAGTTGAAGCTCGTCACGATAATAGTAACTAACGGACGATTCATTCGTTTTTCCCAATCGCCGTGAGGCATTTTCTGATTGGACAAACGCGGGTTGACGTAGGGAAACGTAATCCAGCGAGACGGGTTCCGGAATAGAACTGGTTCTACTTCCGATTTTAGAACCTCAGATTTGCAAGCCCTTCTTCTATTGGCTTGTGACAATAAATAAACTTAAACAGTGTCATCGTCTTGGCAACGCAGTAGCAATTCGACTGCAGCCGGATCGCGACAGTCGAGCACCCGCCGCGCCGTATTCTGGTCGAAACCGGCGCGGGCCAGCGCCGCCATGTCCTTCGGCCTGGCCGGGGCAGCGTCGCCGGCGCGGTAAGGCCCGAGGCGGCGCCGCCGCGCGAAGGCGACGGCCGCGATGAGGTCGGTGTCGCCGCCGTCCTCGTCGATGGCGCCGATCGCGTGGGTGATCAACTCGCGTTCGACGCCGTGTTGGGCCAGCCGTGCCGCGACGGCGCGGCGTGATCCGCCCCGCCGGTGCAGGCTGGCCGCCTTGATCTCGGCATAGCGTCGATCGTCCAGGATTCCGGCGCTCTGCAGCTTGGCGATCAGCGCCTCGACGAGCGCGGCGCCGTCGCTGCGGCGCGCCTCGGCAACCGTCCGGTCATCGTCTTCGGCGGCGCGGCGAACCCGGCGCAGCAGGACGCGGCGCAAATCAGCGGTCGAGGCGGCGAAGCGCTCGAGATAGTGCGTCGCGACATTCTCGAGCGACGTCGCGGTGATCGGCCGTGACGGCATGCGCTTCGTCGCCGGGGCCTTCCTGAACGTCAATTTCGCTCCTCGCTTGCCTGGTCCGCCAAGCGGCTGCTACTTCTCCGGCGGCCGCGGGCACGTCGGGCCATTGTAGCAGGAGGTCGTCGTGTTAACTGCATCCCCGCCCGACGTTCGCGTCATCGGCATCGTCAATTGGATCGGCTTCTGGACGCTCTACGCCCGCGAGGTCCGCCGCTTCATGAAGGTGTCGCTGCAGACGGTCGCGGCGCCGGTGATCACGACGCTCCTCTTTCTCGCCGTCTTCCTCCTCGCCCTGGGCGGCGCCGGGCGCAGCGTCGGCGGCGTGGACTACAGCCGCTTCCTCACCCCCGGCCTCGTCATGATGGCGGTGATGCAGAACGCCTTCGCCAATACCTCATCCTCGCTGATGATCTCGAAGACGCAGGGCAACATCGTCGACGTGCTGATGCCGCCGTTGAGCGCCGGCGAACTGACGCTGGCCTTCGCGCTCGGCGGCATGACCCGCGGCATCGTCGTCGGCGTCGCCGTCGCGCTCGCCATCTGGTGCTTCGTTCCGATCCACATCGAGCACTGGGGCGCGGTCGTCTTCTTCGGCCTGTCGGCCTCGCTGCTCCTCGCGCTGCTCGGCATCCTCGGCGGCGTCTGGGCAGAGAAGTTCGATCATATCGCCGCCGTGACGAATTTCGTGGTGACGCCGCTCTCCTTCCTTTCGGGGACGTTCTACTCGATCGATCGGCTGCCGCAGAACTGGCAGTTTCTGGCCCATCTCGACCCGTTCTTCCACCTCATCGACGGGTTTCGCTACGGCTTCATCGGCCATGTCGACGGCACCCTTTGGATCAGCGCGGTCGTGCTCGTCGCCTGCAATGCCGGCCTGCTGGCCTTGTGCTTCAGCCTGTTCAGCCGCGGCTATAAGCTGAAGGCTTGAGCCGCGGGGGCCGATCAAATTGCGATCGCGCCGCGATTGCAGTCGACCTTCTGATCGCGTATGGATGACGACGGGTGTCGAACAACCCTTAGTTGGGTTCACGGGTCCGTGGTCGACGACCCCGGCGCCGTTCGGGACATGCGAAGATGTGGCTGATGCTGGTCGTCGGAGGCTTGTTCGGAGCGGGCGTCTGCGCCGGCTACGCGACGCGCGCCTATATCTCGCGCCGTCGGACCAATCGCTGATCGGAAGGCACCGATGTCGCCCGGCGCTGCGCTCCCCCACCGGCAGAATCTCCGGTTGATCGTCTTGCGTTGACAGGCGAGTCCGTGCTCTTCATACTCTCCCGCTTTCCGAGCGAGCGCGGTCGCGTTTGCGGCGAGAACGCCGTTCGATGGAGCGAGCAATGGTGCGCGGTTCTGGCCGATCGGGCCGGCAGACGAGGGGATGGCAGGCGCCGCCTGTGCGACGACGAGGTTAAATCTCGCTTCGTACGTTCCGCCTGTTCCCTTCTCGCGCAGGAGATTCCCCGTGATCCCAGCCGTATTGCCGACCTATGCTCGGTACGATCTCGTCTTTGAAAAAGGCGAAGGCGCCTATCTGACCGCGACCGACGGCCGCCGCTATCTCGATTTCGCCAGCGGCATCGCCGTGACCGTGCTCGGCCATTCCCACCCGCATCTCGTCGCGGCGCTGATCGAGCAGGGCCAGAAGCTCTGGCACGTCTCGAATCTATTCCGCATCGCCGGCCAGGAGCGCCTCGCCGAGCGGCTCGTCGCGAACTGCTTCGCCGACAGCGTCTTCTTCGGCAATTCCGGTGCCGAGGCGATGGAGCTGGCGATCAAGATGGTCCGCAAGTACCAGTATGAGACCGGCCATCCCGAAAAACATCGGATCATCGCCTGCGCCGGCTCGTTCCACGGCCGGACGCTGGCGACGCTCGCCGCCGCCGGCAACGAGAAATACCTCAAGGGCTTTGGCCCCGACCTGCCGGGCTTCGACCATGTCGCCTTCGGCAATCTCAACGAGATGCGGGCGGTGATCCGCAAGGATACCGCCGCGATCGTCGTCGAGCCGGTGCAGGGCGAGGGCGGCATCAGGCCGGCCCCGGAGGGCTATCTGCGCGGGCTGCGCGAGATCGCCGACGAGTACGATCTGCTGCTCGTCTTCGACGAGGTGCAATGCGGCATGGGGCGGACCGGCAGGCTTTTCGCGCATGAATGGGCGGGCGTCACCCCCGACGTCATGGCGATCGCCAAGGGGCTCGGCGGCGGCTTCCCGGTCGGTGCTTGCCTCGCGACCGAGCGGGCGGCGGCGCCGATGGTCGCCGGGACGCATGGCTCGACTTTCGGCGGCAATCCGCTGGCGATGGCGGTCGGGAACGCCGTCCTCGACGTCGTGCTGGCGGACGGCTTCCTCGGCGACGTCGAGCGCATCGCCGCGATCCTGCGTCGGCGGCTGACGGCGCTCGTCGCGGAATATCCCGCCGTCTTCGCCGAAGTGCGCGGCGCCGGGCTGCTGCTCGGACTGCGCGGCGTCGTGACAAATACCGAGATCATCGACCGGGCGCGCGCGAAAGGGCTGCTGACCGTCGCCGCCGGCGACAACGTCGTGCGGCTGATGCCGCCGCTGATCATCGACGAGACGCATGTCGACGAGGCGATCGGCGTCCTCGACGGCGTCGCCCGAAGCTTCGCCGGATGAGCGCGCGCAAGCCCCAGGCAGTGGCCGCGACGCTCGTCGCCGAGCCGCCGCGGCCGCGCCATTTTCTCGACCTCGATCGGTTCGACGGCGCCGCGCTTCGGCATATCCTCGATCTCGGCATCGCGTTCAAGAAGCGCGGCCGCGGCGGCGAGCGCCCGCTCGTCGGCCGCACCCTGGCGATGATCTTCGAGAAGCCGTCGACGCGGACCCGCGTCTCCTTCGAGGTCGCGATGTACCAGCTCGGCGGCGACGTCATCATGCTCGACACCGCGTCGAGCCAGCTCGGTCGCGGCGAGACCGTCGCCGATACGGCGCGCGTCCTGTCGCGCTACGTCGACGCCATCATGATCCGCACGACCAAGGCGGCGAAGCTCGACGAGCTGGCACTGCACGCCACGGTGCCGGTGATCAACGGGCTGACCGACCTCTCCCACCCCTGCCAGATCATGGCCGATCTGATGACGCTCGAGGAGCATCGCGGTCCTCTCGCCGGCAAGATCGTCGCCTGGAGCGGCGACGGCAACAACGTCGTCGCCAGCTGGATCCACGCCGCAGTGCGCTTCGGTTTCGAGCTGCGCATCGCCTGCCCCGAGGCGCTGCGGCCACCGGCTCGCCTGATCGACTGGGCGCGCGTCAACGGCGGCAGCGTCAGCCTCACCACCGACCCGCGCGAGGCCGCCGACGGCGCCGATTGCCTGGTCACCGATACCTGGGTTTCGATGGGGGTTGACGACACGCTGAACCGCCACGAGATATTGGCTCCTTATCGCGTCGACGAGCGGCTGATGGCGGTTGCCCGGCGCGGTGCGATTTTCATGCATTGCCTGCCGGCCAAACGCGGCGAAGAAGTCAGCGCCGCGGTGATCGACGGACCGCAATCGGTGGTCTGGGACGAGGCCGAGAATCGCCTGCACGCGCAGAAGGGAATTCTTGCCTGGTGCCTCGCCGCGGGCTGAGCGATCGATGCTCCGCCGCGGCCGCTTGCGCCGCTTTGGAGCTTTGGTCATGACGGCAACGACATCGGCGGATGAATTGGGGTTCTTGCGGTCGGTTCCCGACGATCTGGTGCAACCCTTTCAAATCGAATCCTCGGCGCTGCGCGGCCGCCTCGTGCGGCTCGGCAGCGCGGTCGACACGATCCTGACGCAGCACGACTATCCCGAGCCCGTCGCCATCATGCTGGGCGAGGCGATCACGCTCGCGGCGATCCTGGCCGGCGCGCTCAAATACGAGGGCGTCTTCACGCTGCAGACCAAGGGCGACGGGCCGCTTCACCTGCTGGTCGCCGACGTCACCAGCGCCGGGGCGCTGCGCGGCTATGCGCAATTCGACCGCGACAAGCTCGACCGGCTGATCGCCGAGAGCGGCGCCGCCGCGCTGCACGGCTCGGTGCCGAAGCTGCTCGGCGCCGGCTATATCGCCTTCACCGTCGACCAGGGCGAGCATACCGAGCGCTATCAAGGAATCGTAGAGCTGCAGGGCGGCCGCCTCGCCGATTGCGCGCACCATTATTTCCGTCAGTCCGAGCAGATCCAGGCTGGCATCAAGCTCGCCGTCGGACGCGATCCCGTGGCTGGAACCTGGCGCGCCGGCGGGCTCATGCTGCAGCGGCTGCCGACAGAGTCGGGCCGTCATTTCATCGACGAGCTCGAAGAGGACCGCTGGCGCCGCGCCATGGTGCTGATGAGTTCCTCGACCGTCGGCGAGCTGCTCGACCCCTGCCTTGCGCCGAACGACCTCCTGTTCCGGCTGTTCCACGAGGACGGCGTCAGGGTCTACGACGCGCATGATCTCGCGGCGCGCTGCCGCTGCTCGCGCGAGCGGATCGAGCGCGTCCTGCGTAGCCTGCCCGAGGAGGACCGCACCGACCTCGCCGTCGACGGCGAGGTCCGCGTCACCTGCGAGTTCTGCAACGCCCAGCACGTCTTCTCGCCGGAGGAGGTCGCGGCCGGGCTGACCGATTGACGGCGTCCCGGTTCGCCGGCATCTTCGGCGCGCCGGGAGGAAAGTCAGGGAGCGGAGGTTTTTCCCGGCGCCTCGTTAACGGTGGTCATTTACCGCGGGGCCTTGTACGGCTGCCGCAGCATCCCCGAGCGAGGCCCCCGGAATGAGCCGTCGATTCTTTGCCCGCCCCGCCGCCGTCGCCGCGTTTGCCGTCCTCGGCATTCTGGCCGGCTGCGCCTCGCCGCCGCCGCGGCCGAGCTTTCCCGACATCCGTTTCACCAACGAGGCGCCGCTGCGCATCGACGCCGCGACGATCGAGGTCGTCACGGATTTCAAGCCGAGCTTTAAGCCGCCGGAGGTCGAGCATCTCTTCCCGGTTCCGCCCGAGCTCGCCATCGAGAATTGGGTGCACGACCGGCTGCAGGCGACGGGCTCGGGCAGGCGCGTCCTCGTCCACATCGTCGACGCCCGCGTTCGCGAGGTCGAGCTGCCGAAGACGCCGGGGCTGCGCGGCGCCTTCACCACCGACCAGGCGGAGCGCTACGACGGCACGGTCGAGGTGCGCATCGATCTCCTCAACGAGCGCGGCTTTCCGGAGCGCACCGTCACCGCGAAGGCATCGCGCTCGCAATCCGTGCCGGAAGGCATCACGGCGAACCAGCGCGACCAGGCGTGGTACGATATGACCCGCGCGATGATGTCCTATATTGACCAGGAGCTGGAAAAGCAGATCCGCGAGAACTTCACCTTCTACGTCCAATGACGCGGACGGGGACCTGAGCGCCGCGAGGAGGCCGCACGACATGATGCCGACCGATCGACCGCAGCGGCGCCGCGTCATCGCCGGCGTCGCGCTGTCCGGGGCGCTGGCCCTCGCCGCCTGCAGCTTCGCCGGCGACGAGCCGCCGGCCGCGGGTCAGGCACCGGATACCGTGGTTGCCCGCTTCGCGCCGGGCGGCGAGGTCTCCGTCATCGAAGTATCCGTCGACGACCCGCGCCCGCTGCGCCGCGCCGAGTTGGTTGGCCCCGGCGGCGTGATCGTTCCGGCGGATTCCATCGATGCGGGCAGCGCCCCGTCGCTGCAGGACCGGGTATTCCAGCAGTCCGCGCCGGAGCGACCGTTCGCGCCGCCGCCGAACGAGCCGGGTAGCGGCAACACTGGCGGCGTGGGCATCGGCGGCGGCTTCGGCTTCGGCATGGGCGCCGGGCTTCCCATGCCGCTGACCGGCGCCGAGGGAAACGGCGGACAGCTGCCGGATCCTGGACAAGTCCATTCCACCGCCCTCTTGCGCCTTCCCGATCCGCTGGGCTATCGCCTGGAATGGCAGCAATGGCAGGTGCGGGTCCAGGTCGGCGATCCGCCGAACGCCAACATCGTCGTCCTGCCGGCGCCGCAGCCGCCGGCCAGCCTGTAGACCCAGCCTGTAGACCAATCCGTCAGGTTCTGCATCAGCCGGCTCTCAGCTCGCCCAGTCGGCGAGGCGGCGGAGGAACTGCGCCCCCGCGGCGATCTGCTCCAGCGCGATGAACTCGTTCGCCTGATGCGCCTGGTCGATCGAGCCGGGGCCGCAGACGATTGCCGGGATGCCGGCCTCCTGGAACAGCCCGCCCTCGGTGCCGAAGGCGATGCTGGTCGTCCCGTTGGCGCCGGTCAGCTGCAAGGCGAGCGCCTCGGCCGGCGAATCCTTCTGCGGCACGAGGCAGGGGATATAGGCGGTCCGCCGCGTCGCGACCGCCGCCTCCGCGTGGCTGCTTCGCAGTCGGGGCAGCAGCTCATGGTCGGCGAAATCCTCGATCCTGCGTCGGATCGCCTCGGCGTCCTCGCCCGGCAGCGGCCGGAAGCTCCAAGTGAAATCGCATTGCGGCGCCACGACGTTCAGCGCGACGCCGCCGCCGATCGTCCCGATGTTGAAGGTCGTATACGGCGGCTCGAAGCCGTTCGCCGGATCGCCCTTGTCGCGCAGCTCGGCGGCCAGCGCGTCGATGAACTGGATGATCTCGGCCGCCGCGAGGATGGCGTTGAGGCCGCGCTCCGGTGCGCTCGAATGCGCGGCGCGGCCGGTGACCGCGGTGGTGAAGCCCTGGACGCCCTTATGCGCGTTGGCGACCTGCATCGAGGTCGGCTCGCCGATGATCGCGAGCCGCGGCCGCGCCGGTCCCTGCGGCAGGTCGGCGATGAGATGCGGCACGCCGAGGCAGCCGACCTCCTCGTCGAACGAGAAGGCGAGATGCAGCGGACGCGCCAGAGGCCGCGCGACGAGCTCCGGCACGAGCGAGAGCGCGATCGCGATGAAGCCCTTCATGTCGGCGGCGCCGCGGCCGTAGAGCTTGTCCTCCTTCTCGACGAGGGTGAAGGGATCGCTGTCCCAGGGCTGGTCCTCGACCGGCACGACGTCGGTATGGCCGGAGAGGATGACGCCGCCGCCGGTTTCCGCCGGGCCGATCGTCGCGAAGAGATTGGCCTTGCTGCGCGTCGCGTCATGCGTCAGCCGGCTGGCGACACCATGCAAGGCGAGGTATTCGGCGACCCACTCGATCAGCGCGAGATTCGACTTCGCGGAGACCGTGTCGAAACCGACCAGGGTCCGCAGGATCGCGGTCGCCGAAAGCGTCTGCGTCACCGCCTCACCTCCGCTCAGACATTCTCCAGCCCGTGCCGTCCCGGCGTCCCGATCATCGCCAGGAACTCGCGGCGCGTCGTCGGGTCGTCCCGGAAGGCGCCCAGCATGCTGCTCGTCACCATGCTAACGCCCGGCTTGTGGACGCCGCGCGTCGTCATGCATTGGTGCGCCGCCTCGATGACGACGGCGACGCCCTTCGGCTGCAGCACGTCGCGCAGCGTCGTGGCGATCTGCGCCGTCATCTTCTCCTGAATCTGCAGCCGCTTGGCATAGACCTCGACGAGCCGCGCCAGCTTCGAGATGCCGACGACCCGCTTGTCCGGCAGATAGGCGATATGCGCCTTGCCGATGATTGCCGCGATATGGTGCTCGCAATGCGATTCGAACCGGATGTCCTTGAGGACGACCATCTCGTCATAGCCGTTGATCTCGTCGAAGGTGCGCTTCAGCAGCTCGACCGGGTCGCTGTCGTAGCCGCGAAAGAACTCCTCGTAGGAGCGCACGACCCGATCCGGCGTTCCGACCAGCCCGGCACGGTCGGGGTCGTCGCCGGCCCATTGTATCAGGGTGCGTACGGCGGCCTCGGCCGCTTCGCGGCTCGGCCGCTTCAGCCGTCGCGGCGGGGCCGGCGGCGCATCGTCGTCGTCCGCCCGCGCGCGGCGGCGGGAAGGTTGCTTTGCCATCGGAAGCTCCTCGCGCGGTCGCGCCGGCCGTTCGTTGGCCGTTGTTGCGGCGGATCAGTTCAGCCGGATCGCTTGGTGGGGGGAATCGAGCGAGAACGCGGGGATCGCCACCTCGAAGCTTTCGCCGCCGTGGGTCTCCATCTCATAGGTGCCCATCATGATGCCGGACGGCGTCGTGAGCGGTGTGCCGCTGGTGTATTCGAAGGTCTCGCCGGGCGCGAGCACGGGCTGCTCGCCGACCACGCCGGGGCCGCGCACCTCCTGCAGCCGTCCCATGCCGTCGGTGATCCGCCAATGCCGCCGCCGCAGCTGGACCGTCTCGCCGCCGGTGTTCTCGATCCGAACCTGATAGGCCCAGACATAGTGGTTCTCGGTCGGCGAGGATTGATCCTCGAGGTAGAACGGCTTGACGGTGACTTTGATCGAACGGGTGATTTCCGAATACATCTTGCATCCTTCGCGGTTCCCGTCAGGCGCCGCAGGGGAGCGTCGGCAAGGTCCGCTTAGACGTCATTTTGGCCGCTTAGGCTGCTCCGTCAAGCCTGCCGTAGCGGGACAGCCCGGTTTCGTGGCGCCGCCTGGGCTTCGCGCCGATCATCGGCGCCCGCAAACCGGCGATATGACCAGATCTGCGTCGGCAGAAAGTTGAGCCAAATGCGCTCGACCTCCCGCCCGGCGATCCCGAGACTCCGGCACGGTAGCGGCGATTCCAGCGCGTTGGTCAGCTGCACCAGGCGCCCCTCGGCGCCGAGCAGCGCGAAGGATTGCTCGACGATGTCGCGTTGCGCGGCGAGGGGAAACCATTTGATCGGCAAGCTCGAGGCGATCTGCGACAGCTGCGTGATGCTGCGCGCGGCGAGCAGGGAAGCGAGGTCGGTCGCATCGCCCTCGACGACGGTAATGCCGGGGAAGCGGCGGCGCAGCACCTCGGCGAGGGCCGGCTCCCGCTCGATGACGACGAGCCGCTCCGCCGGACAGCCGTGCCGCAGCAGGCCGGCGGTGATGCTGCCGGTCCCCGCCCCGAGCTCGAGGACGTGACCCGGCCGCGCGAGGTCCATTTGCCGCGCCATGGCGTCGGCGACGAGCCGGCCGCTCGGCACGGCGGCGGCGATGTCGATCGGCCGGCGCAGCCACAGTCCGAAGAAGAGCCCCAAATCCGACAGCACGTTGCGCTCCGCGAAGCCGTTCGAGGCAGTGACCATAAGACATCAACGTGTCAGTTTTTTTTGCTACCGCGCGTGCCGGCCGCCTCTAGTAGGCAGCCGCGAAAGTGTCATCAACATCTGGTAGGTCATCGGAAGCTCTGACAACGATCGGACCTCGCCATGGCGCAATTGTCCTCGGCCGAACAGACCAGCGAGCAGACCGGACTGACCTTACGTTTCGCGCGTGGGGTCGTCCGGATGCTCGTGGCCATGCCGGCCGCGGCGACGGGACGTCGGATGCGCCGGAACGCGCGCTTCCGACGCCTCCTGCGGAGGCCGCAGGTTCCGACGGTCGTATCGCGGCCGGAACGTCCCGACCCCGTCGCGGTGGTGGTCATGGCGCTCGACCGGCTCGGGCCCGCCTCGATCCGCGCCTCGCTGTCGGGCGTCGGCGTCCGCGTCACCGTGCCGGACGAGCGGATGGCGTCGGTGTTCCGTGCGGCGCTCACGGAGACGCAGCGACGCCGTGTCACCGATCGGCTGATCGAGATCGTCGTCGAGCCCGCCTGACGGCAAGCCCGAACCCTATTCGTCACGCGGCAGGGCGCTCTCGTGCCAGCGCCGCAGCACCAGCCACGAGACCAGCGACAGCACCCAATAGATCGCGACGCCGGCGAAGGACAGCAGGACCAGCGCCGCGAAAAGGCGCGGGATCTGCAGCCGGTAGCCGGCCTCGAGGATGCGGAAGGCGAGGCCGGTCTCGGTGCCGCCGGTGCCGGCGACGAACTCCGCGACGACGGCGCCGATCAGCGCGAGGCCTCCCGAGATGCGCAGGCCGCCGAGGAAATAGGGCAGCGCCGCCGGCAGGCGGAGCAGCAGCAGCGCCTGCCAGCCGGTGGCGCCGTAGAGGCGGAACAGCTCGACGAGGTTGCGGTCGGCGCTGTTGAGCCCGAGCGTCGTGTTCGCGACGATCGGGAAGAACGCCACGAGCCAGGCGCAGAGCAGCAGCGCCAGGAACGTGTTCTGCACCCAGATGATGATCAGCGGCGCGATTGCGACGATCGGCGTCACCTGCAGGATCACCGCATACGGGAAGAGGCTGATCTCGAGCAGCCTGGAGCGGGCAAAGAGGATGGCGATCAGCCCGCCCAGCACCGCCGCGGCGGCGAGCGCGGCGGCGGTGATGCGCAGCGTCACCAGCAGCGAGCCGAAGAGGCTCGCCCCGTCGCGCCAGAGCGTCTCGGCGACGACGAGCGGCCCTGGCAGGACATAGACCGGGATATCCTCGATGCGGACGACCGCCTCCCAGGCGACGAGGAAGATAACGCCGACGACGAGCGGCGCGAGCAGCCGCCAGCTCGCCCTCATGGCCAGCTCGTCGTCATGGCCTGGCCATCGCCGCGGCGAGCGCCTCGGAGACGGTCCGGCAATGATCGCCGTACGTCGCCGTCATGCGCAGCTCGGTCTCGCGCGGGTAGGGGAGATCGATCGGCAGATCGGCGGCGATGCGCCCGGGACGCGGCGACAGGACGACGACGTGGCTCGACAGGAACACCGATTCGAAGACGCTGTGGGTGACGAAGACCACCGTCCAGCCGGCGGTGCGCCATAGCCGCAGCAAATCCTCGTTGAGCTTGAGGCGGGTGATCTCGTCGAGCGCCGCGAAGGGCTCGTCGAGCAGCAGGAGGCGGGGCCGCGTGGCGAAGGCGCGGGCGATGGAGACGCGCATCTTCATGCCGCCGGAGAGTTCGCGCGGATAGGCGCCGGCGAAGCCGTCGAGGCCGACTGCGGCGATCGCTTCGGCGATGCGCGGCCCGGCCTCGCGCCGCGACATGCCGGCGAGGCGCAGCGGCAGGTAGATGTTGTCGGCGACCGTCGCCCAGGGCATCAGCGTCGGCTCCTGGAAGACGAAGCCGACGGAACCCGAGGCGGCGCCGTCGGCAGCGAGCCAGCGTCGGCCGACGCTCGGCTCGACCAGCCCGGCGATGATCCGCAGCAGCGTCGACTTGCCGCAGCCCGACGGGCCCAGCAGGCTGACGAAGCTGCCCGCGGCGATCGTCAGATCGATCCCAGCGAGCGCCACGGTGCCGTTGCGAAACGTCTTGCCGACGCCGGAGAGGGTCAGAAGTCCGTCGCCCGCGCTTGAACGGTGAGATTCACGCATTGTCGCGTTCGGCTTTCCTCCCCCCTTGAGGGGGAGGTCGGCAACGCGGTAGCGTTGACGGGTGGGGGGTGCTGCTGGCGGGAAGCATGTTGCGTGAGACTCTTGGCGCGCTTCGCGCCTGTCCCCCCACCTGACCGAAGCCTGCGGCTTCGGCCATCCTCCCCCTCAAGGGGGGAGGAATGCTCAGCAAACTCTGTCGCTCCTGAAGAGGCACTCTATTTCGCCAGCGGCTTATCCACGAACCGCAGCGTATAGGCCTTCCTCCAATCCATCTCCGCGGGGTAGACGCCCTGTGCCGACATCTGCTTGAAGAACTCGCCCCAGCGCGCGTCGCTCATCGCGCCGATGCCGTGCTCCTTGGCATCGCCGCTGTCGACGATGCCGTATTCCTTCAGCTTGGCGTGGCCGAATTTCAGGAGATCGTCGGTCATCTCCGGATTGTCCCTCTTGATCAGGGCGAAGGCCGGCGCCGGATCGCCGTCGAGAAAGCTCTTCCAGCCCTCGATCGAGGCGTCGACGAAGCGCTGCACGAGATCCGGGTTCTCGTTGACCAGCTTCTGCGAGGTCTGCAGCACGGCGGCATAGCCGGTATAGCCGTGGTCGCCGAGCAGCATGACGACCGGCTCGATGCCCTGGCTCTCGATCAGGAAGGTCTCGCTGGTGACGTAGCCCTGCTGGATCGCCGTCTTGTCGGCGAGGAACGGCGCGATGCTGAAGGTGTAGGGACGGATCTGGGAGTCGGTATAGCCGTATGTCGCCTTGAGGAAAAGCCACGAGCCGATCCGCGTGTCGTTGCCGATCATGATCGGCTTGCCCTTGAGCGCCTCCAGGCTGTCGTTGCCCTGGCCGGGGTGGGCGAGCAGGACCTGCGGGTCCTTCTGGAAGATCGCCGCCACCGCCAGCATCGGGATCCCCTCCTTGACGAAATTGAGGGGAATGAACGAGTTGGAGGCGAGGTTGAAGTCGAGCCGTCCGGCGGCGAGCAGCTGGGCATGGTTGATCTGCGGTCCGCCGGGACGCAGCGTCACCTCGATGCCGTGCTTGGCGTAGATGCCGGCGGCGATCGCCTGGTAGAAGCCGCCGTGCTCCGCCTCGGCCTTCCAATCCGTGCCGAAGGTGATCTTGTCGAGCGCCGCCGCCGGCAGCGCGGCGAGCGCCGTCGCGATCGCAGCCGTCAGGCCGGCAAGGCGGGACATCGTCGTCGACATGGTGCCGTTCTCCTCGTGGTGTCGACTGCTCTTTAGCCCGGATGCGCATGGCGCGCCAGAAGCGGCTGCGCCCGATTGGCGCGGCGCGGAACCATCCCGGCGGGACCGCGTTGGAACGGATCGCGCGGCGGTTGCCACGGCAGCGAGCGGATCTGGGGTTGCGGCGATGGCCAACGTTTTCTTCGAGCCCGATTTCGACGACGACGAGCGGCGGACGCAGCTCTACGCCGGCGCCGTCCTCGTCTACGGTCCGCGCCCGGCCGCCAGGGCGCTCTGCGGCCATGCGGCGGCGATGATAGAGGAGGCGTTCGCGCCGCACGATCCGCGCCGCATCGACCAATACCTGCCGGTCGAAGAATGCGTCGCCCGGCTGGCGAGGCTGAAGCCGGCGTTCATCCACCATCCCCGCTCGAAGGAGCTCATCCAGCACCTGCTCGGTGAGCTCGGCTGCGACGCGGACGATACCTATTTCGACGTGCCGCGGATGCGCTCGGCGATGCCCGGCGACTATCTCACCTCCGGCATCGCCTACGCCTTCCACCCGCATCGCGATACCTGGTACTCGGCGCCGCAGTGCCAGCTCAACTGGTGGCTGCCGATCTATCCCATCAGGCCGGGCAACAGCATGGCCTTCCATCCGCGCTATTTCGTCGAGGGCATCCCGAACACGTCGCGCGACTACAATTACTATCGCTGGAACGCCGAGAGCCGCGCGAATGCCGCGCAGCACGTCAAGACCGACACAAGGATCCAGCCCCACGCCGAGGTGCAGCTCGCCGACGATACCGATCTGCGGCTGCTCTGCCCGCCCGGCGGGATTATCCTGTTCTCGGCGGCGCAGCTGCATTCGACGGTGCCGAACACCAGCGGCGAGGCGCGCTACAGCATCGATTTCCGCACGGTGCACTGCAGCGACGCGGCCGCCGGACGCGGCGCGCCCAATCAGGATTCCGCCTGCACCGGCACGACGATGCGCGATTATCTCCGCGCCAGCGACCTCTCACACCTGCCCGACGAGATCGTCGGCCTCTACGACGACGAGGTTCCGGCCGGAGGCGCTGCCGTCTTCAGCCCGGCATGACGTCGCTTTCCGGGCGGCTTGCCGTGGTCAGCGGTGCCAGCTCCGGCATCGGCCGCGCCTGTGCGATCGCCCTTGCCGCCGCGGGCGCCGACCTCCTGCTGCTCGGTCGCGACGAGGAACGGCTGCGGGAAGCCGCCGCGGCGGCGCGGGACCTGCCGGCGACCGCGTCGGCGACGTATCTCGCCGCCGACCTGACGGATGACGGCGCCGCCTCGGCCGTCGCGGAGCTTGCGGCGAAAGCCGGTGGCGCCGCCGTTCTCGTGCACTCCGCCGGAATCTATGAGCGCGCCGCGCTTGCCGAAGCCGCGATCGAGGCCTTCGACCGGCAGTACCGCGCCAATATCCGCGCGCCCTATCGGCTGACCCAGGCGCTGCTGCCGCAGCTCGTCCAGCGTCAGGGCGACATCGTCTTCATCAACTCGACCCAGGGACTCGCCGCCGCGCCCGGGATCGGCCAGTTCGCGGCGACGCAGCATGCCATGAAGGCCGTTGCCGACGCGCTGCGCGGCGAGATCAACGATTCCGGGGTGCGGGTCATGACCTTGCATGCCGGCCGTACCGCGACGCCGCGCCAGGCGCGCATCTTTTCGGGCGAGGGGCGGGACTACCGGCCGGAGCTGCTGATGCAACCGGAGGATGTCGCCGCGATGGTCGTCGCGACGATCGCCTTGCCGCGATCCGCCGAGGTGACGAGCATCGCCCTGCGTCCGATGCGCAAGAGCTGACGCGCACGAAAATTTCGCGCTGACCTCAATTCTAAAGGATCTCTACGGGGCGGTGCGGTATAAGCTTCCCGGTGTTAATGCGCGAGGACGTTGGATGACGCGTAAACTTTTCGGCACGGACGGCATTCGCGGCCGCGCCAATGTCGAGCCGATGACCGCGGAGACGGCGCTCAAGGTGGCAATGGCGACCGGTGCGCGCTTCCGGCGCGGCGACCACCGCCATGTCGTGGTCATCGGCAAGGACACGCGGCTCTCGGGCTATATGCTCGAGCCAGCCCTGACCGCGGGCTTCATCGCGATGGGCATGGACGTCGTCCTCTCGGGACCGCTGCCGACCCCCGCCGTCGCCATGCTGACGCGCTCGCTGCGCGCCGATATCGGGGTCATGATCTCGGCCTCGCACAACCCGTTTCACGACAATGGCATCAAGCTCTTCGGCCCGGACGGCTACAAGCTCTCCGACGACATCGAGACGGCGATCGAACAGCAGGTCGCTTCGGGCAGCGATGGTGCCGATCCTGAGCATCTCGGCCGCGCCAAGCGGCTCGATGACGCTGGCGGCCGTTACATCGAGTTCGTCAAGGCGACGCTGCCGCGCCGGCTGCGGCGTCTCGACGGGATGAAGATCGTCGTCGATTGCGCCCACGGCGCCGCCTACAAGGTAGCGCCGGCCCTGTTGTGGGAGCTCGGCGCCGACGTCATCCCGCTCGGCGTCGCTCCCGACGGCTTCAACATCAACGACGACTGCGGCACGATGTCGCCCGGCGCGATGCAGCGCGAGGTGGTGGCGCGCGGCGCCGACATCGGCATCGCGCTCGACGGCGACGCCGACCGGGTGCTGATCGCCGACGAGCACGGCAACCTCATCGACGGCGACCAGCTGATGGCGCTGATCGCCGGCGGGTGGCACGACGCCAACGCGCTGAGCGGCGGCGGCATTGTCGCCACCGTCATGTCGAATCTCGGTCTCGAGCGCCATCTCCAGGGACGCGGCCTGACGCTGCACCGCACCAATGTCGGCGACCGCTACGTCGTCGAGCGCATGCGCGCTCTCGGCTGCAACATCGGCGGCGAGCAATCCGGCCACATCATCCTCAACGAGTTCTCGACGACCGGCGACGGGCTCATGGCGGCGCTGCAGGTGCTGGCGACGCTGGTCGACCGCCAGCGGCCGGCGAGCGAGGTCTGCAGCGTCTTCACGGCGATCCCGCAACTCCTCCGCAACGTCCGCTTCGGCGGCGGCGCCCCGCTCGAGGCGAGCGCGGTGCGCAAGGCCATCGCGGCGGCCGAGGCGCGGCTCGGCACGAACGGACGGCTGCTGATCCGCAAGTCCGGCACCGAGGCGCTGATCCGCGTCATGGCCGAGGGCGAGGACCAGGCGTTGGTCGCCACGGTCGTCGATGAGATCTGCGCCGCCATCGTGGCGGCCTCCGGCGCACCGGCGGGACGAACCGCCGCGGCCGAATGACCGAGGCTCGATGATCGGGCGGGTCCTCGTCGTCGCCGGCTCGGATTCGGGCGCCGGCGCCGGGATCCAGGCGGACATCAAGGCGATCGCCGCGCTCGGCGGCTATGCCACGACGGCCGTCACCGCGATCACGGCGCAGAACACGCGCGGCGTCCACGACATCATGCGCGTCCCGCCGGCCTTCGTGCGGCGCCAGATGGAAGTCGTGCTCGACGACATCGGCGCGGATTGCCTCAAGACCGGCATGCTGCACGACGCCGCGATCCTGGCTGTCGTGGTCGACATCGTCCGGACGCGAGCTTCCGATGTACCGCTGGTCGTCGATCCCGTGCTGATCGCCAGCGACGGCACGCGGCTGATGGACGAGGATGCGCTGAAGATCCTCAAGCGCGACCTGATCCCGCTGACCACCATCCTGACCCCCAACGCCCCCGAGGCCGCCGCCCTGACCGGGCTCGCGATCGACGATCTCGACGCGATGCAGCGCGCCGCCGAGGCGCTCGTCCGCCTGGGCGCGCGATCCGTGCTGGTCAAGGGTGGCCATGTCGACGGCGACAGCGTCCGCGACGTCTTCTGGGACGGCACTACGATGAGTGTGCTCGAAAGCCTGCGCATCGCGACCCGCCACACCCACGGCACCGGCTGTACCCTCGCCTCGGCCATCGCCGCCGGTCTGGCGCAGGGCATGGCGCCGCTCGCCGCGATCCGCCGCGCCCGCGCCTATCTCACCGAGGCCCTGCGCACCGCGCCGGGGCTGGGGCAGGGGCATGGGCCGATGAACCACATGCACGGGCTGACGCGCTAACCTCGTCGGGCTATCCTGGCGCTCCACTTCGGCAAGGGAGGCCATCGTGAGCAAGAGCTACAGCATCGCCGTCATTCCGGGCGACGGGATCGGCCACGAGGTCGTCCCCGCCGGGCTCGGCGTCCTCGAGGCG
>JAQGID010000250.1 GCA_028291405.1 Rhodospirillales bacterium
GCCGCATGAAGCTCGTCCGGTCGGCCTCGTTCGAGATCTTCGCGCCAAGCGTCTGATAGAGATCGCCGGCGCTTGATGCGCTGAGCGCGGCCTGCCTGACCAGCACTTTTGCGAGCGGACCGATGAATGTGGCCAGCTCCCTCTCCGCCCGATCGATTACCGTTGCATCGATCCGCGACGCGGCGATCTGCACGACCGTATGGTCATCCTCCGACCTCGCTCCGGCGGTAGCCGCGCGCTGCAGGGCCGTGACGAAGTCAGCTGCAGATGCAAAGCGATCGACCGGCGACTTTGCGAGAGCGCGGCGCAGCGTTCCGTAGAGAGCGGAATGTGCCGATGCGCTTGCCGCGATCGGCGCCTGCGGGTCGCCGAACATGACCTGCGATATGATCGCGGCCTGGCTGTCGCCGGCGAAGGCCGGCTTGCCGGTCAGCATCTCCCAGAACACGGCGGCAGCAGAGAATAGGTCGGCTCTGAGATCAACGGCTTCCCCGCGCGCCTGCTCCGGCGCCATGTACCGCGGCGTGCCGATCACAACGCCTGCCTGTGTCGCCTGCCCGGTCCCGAGGCGGGCGATGCCGAAGTCGGTAATCTTAACCTCATCGGGGCGCCGCATGAGAATATTCGGCGGCTTGATGTCGCGATGGACGATGCCGAGCCGGTGCGCATGGCCGAGTGCGTCGAGGATCTGAAGCATGACCGGGATCGCTTGCTCTGGCACTTGGCTGCCGTTCGTGCGCATCACATAGCGTAAATCTGGACCTTCGACGAACTCCATCACGATAAAGGGGGAGCCGTCATTCTCCGAAAAATCATAGACGGCAACGATGCCGCGGTGGGTGCAGCGCGCTGCCGCCTGCGCTTCGCGCATGAAACGCTCGAGATATTCGCTGCGCTCGCCGGCGTCGAGCAGATCCGTCTTGATAAGCTTTACCGCGACGTCTCGGTCGAGCAAGGGATCATGCGCCTTGTAGACGACTCCCATTGCCCCGCGCCCAAGGACGGCGGCGACGCGATAGCGGCCGAAGGATTGCGGCAGGCCCGGCGGCGGACGAAGGATGCGGGCAACCAAGATCTCTATCCCTCGAGCAGCTTCATCGCGCTCTCGAGCGAGCGCCGCATCCGGGCAAACGAAGCGGTGAGCGACGAGATCTCGTCGCGTCCCGGCTTGACATATTCCTCGGCGGACATGTCACCGAGGCTCACGTCGCTCGCGATCTTTGATATCCGCACGACCGGCTTGATCACCACGAAATGGAGCAGGATGTTGAGAATGGCGAGAATGAGGATGAAGATCGCCACCAGGATCGCCATCGCAACGACGAACGTCTGATTGGCGCTGGCGATAGGGACCGACATCGGTACCGAGACGACCTGCGCGCCGACAGTTTCGTTCATCTTCCAGCCGAACCCATTATTGTTGCCGTAAAGCCGGACCATGGACGGCGGCGCGTTGCTCGGGGAGCTGTGGCACGACAGGCAGCTCTGATCTTCGACCATGATCGGCCGCGCCAACGTCAGGATCCGGCCATTCGGCGTGTCGCGCTCGGTAATCAACTCGATGCGTCCGGGATCGTTGCGGAAGATTTGGATTATATCCGCCTCCCAATCCGATGCACGATCGCTGAGATTGGTGGGATTAAGCGCCGCCTCCTTGTATGTGAAGTTCGGAAACTTCTTTTGGACAGCTTTAAAATTCGTCTGAGCGGCAAAGAAGGGAATGGAGATCGGCAGGAAGTTCTGGCTGCTCTCGGCAGCAATTGCTGGCCCGATCTGTTGGGCAGTGTACTCGCGGATCGCGTTTCCCGTTTCCAGCATGATACGAGCGTTCTGAACAACCTCTTGGCGGGCATCGGCGCGTGTCACCATTTGTAGAACGACGCCCGCAAGACCGAGACCGACGATCAAAGCGGCGAGCACCGCCATGTTGAATTTTGCTCTCAAACCCATGCCAATCCCCCAGACATGCCATCATTTTGCTTCGCCCGAGCTAAGTGCCATCCGGCAATTGAGTCCCTCGCATCGCCGACGATCGGTTGGTCGATCTACCGGGCTTCGACCCGCACTGTACCCTTGCCCTTTGGAACAAACGGATGAATGCACGGGGTTGCCGCCTGTTGTGTCAAAAAAGGATCCGAAAGCTGGCCGCCGCTTCTATGTTGATGGAAGGATGCAATGGATGTCAGCTTCGGCGGATTTGCGCATCGCTGGCGTTGGCCCGTCCGGGGCTAGCAAGCCGCGAAGCGCGCCTATGGTGGGACGTAGGGGCGCCAATAGGCGCGATCGTTCCGCCGATCGTTCCGAGGCAGCCAAGTTTATCCAAAGCCCTTTTTACCAGATCCCGAACGGCCCCAATTCTTTCTACAGGATCGCAACCACGCGGGAGGGCGCACATCCCGACCCGTCCTGCCGCATCGAGGAATTGACAACCGCGGCCCGACCTCGTGCTGGGAGGCCTCTTCGCCTCAGACCCTAAGTTCCGCCGCCCGGACATGGGCGGCGAGCAGCGCGGGAAGCCTCGCGGGGTCGCCGCGCGCCATGCCGCATTCCGTGGAGATGCCGTCGACGCGTGTGTGGCGCCGCGCCACGGCGAGGCGGGTTGCGTCGCCTTGTGGGTCGTCATGATGAATGAGGCCCAGGTAGAGTTCGGTTCCGGCACCGAGCGCCAGCGTCTCCATGGGTAGGAAATAACCGTCATCGGTGCGCGGCTTAAGAACGGGGAGATGAAAGAACTGGATCGAGCGCTGCACGTTCTTAACGATCGCGTTGGTCATCTCGACCATGATTCCAGAGTCCTTCGGGAGGACCATGTGCTCGTCGGCCGGGCTGCCATAGCAGAGGTGATAGCCGAGTTCCATCGTCGTGGGCACGGCGTCGCCGATCTTGGTCAACACTTCGATCGCCTCATCGCGAAAATCGATCGGACCCTTCTCGTAATAACCTTCCCAGGCGAGCACTTCCTGGCAGACGTCCCATTGGATGGCGGCACGGTTCGGGGGGATCGCTGCGGCGATTTTCGCGACCTCGCCGATGAAATGCTGCGTCAGCGCCGGCAACAGGGCGGGCCGATCCGAGGGCACCATGTTGTTGTACGTCGGCGCGATCGGTGTCGGAATGCTGATCTGGAATCTCACCTCGGCAGGAATGACGCCCGCCTTCTGCAGCCGATCGAACACGCCCCACGAAGCGATTGCCATGTCTGCATAGCCGGTCGTGAAGTCGGCCGCGTCCGGCTTGGCACCCGGCTTGACGCGGAGGCGTGGGATCTCGCGCACGATCTTGCCGTCCCATTGCGTGAACTTGAAGGGCGGCACATCCTTGGCCATCTCGATCGCCGGGCTCTCCGCAAGGACGTCCTGCAGGAAGCGAATCCAGCTCTTTCTGATACCGGTCTCGCCGTCCGGAAGTCGACGAAGATGACGGCCGGTGGCACTTGACAGGGTGCGAAAGACGATTTCTGCGTCCGTGAGTGGAATGCTGCCGACGAAGTGGATGATCGGATGCCCGTTATGATCGGAGACCATTGCCTTCCTCCCTCGCCGCGCCACTTTTTGCGGCATGCGGCATTGCTTGAAGTATATACCAGTCTAACGCATCGGGCGCCGGCCGCACCCACATTTCATCAGCGCGCGGCCGGGTCAAAGGTTTCGGGGAGCCGGATGCATCGCGCCGAATGCCTGTCGCCGACGGCGACCGGCTCGGGGGTCGTGGTCGAGCAGGCGGCAACCGAAAATCGGCAGCGAGGCGCGAAGCTGCAGCCTTGCATCAGGACCCGCATGTCCGGCGGACTTCCGGCGATCGCCTCGATGTCCCTGCCGCGTGCCTCGGCGGTGACCGTCGAGGAGAGCATGCCGATCGTGTAGGGATGGCGCGGCTGCATCAGAACGTCGCGCGCGCTGCCCTCCTCGACGATCTGACCTGCGTACATGACGGCGACGCGGTCGGCGATCTGAGCCGCGACGCCGAGATCGTGGGTCACGAAGATCAGCCCCATGCCGAACTCCTTCTGCAGTTTGCGAAGCAGGATCAGGACCTGGATCTGGACCGTCGCATCGAGGGCCGTTGTCGGCTCGTCGGCGAGTAGTAGGCTCGGGCGGCATGACAGGGCCATCGCGATGAGCGCGCGCTGGCGCAGCCCGCCCGACAGCTCGTGCGGGTAAGCATGTAGGCGGCGCTCCGGCGACGGAATTCGCACCAACTGGAGGATCTCGAGTGCTCGCGCCCAGGCGGTCCGACGACCGCAGCGCTGGTGCCGCAGGATCGTCTCGGTGATCTGGCGCCCTACCGTGTAGACAGGATCGAGCGCCGTCATCGGCTCCTGGAAGACCATTGAGACGACCGAGCCGCGGATCTCGCTGAGGCGCCGCTCGTCGAGCGCGATCATGTCGTGCGCGCCGACGCGCAATTCGCCGGTGATGACGGCGCGCTTGCGCGGCAGCAGCCGCATCAGGGCCCGCATCGTCACCGACTTGCCGGAGCCCGACTCTCCGATGATGCAGAGCACCTCGCCGGGCATCAGATCGAACGAGACGCCGTTGACTGCGCGGACGGTTTCCTCACGGCTGACGAACGACACGTGCAGATCGCGCACCTGCACCAACGGCGCTTTCGTCGCGACATCGGGGATCGCTTGCGCGAGACTCATGACCCCGCTCGCGTACCGTCGGCGGCGGGCTGCGCCAGCGAAGGTGGCGCCTCGCCAGCGTGGCTGTGTCCTGAGCCGGGGTCGGCCATGTGGCAGGCGGCGAAATGCGCGGCGCTTCCATGGCCGCCGAGGAGGCCCGGCGCCTGCGCCGTGCAGAGTGGCTCGGCGAAGGGACACCGCGAGCTGAAGCGGCAGCCCGGCGGCGGATTGATCGGATTCGGCGGATCGCCGGCGAGCGGCGCCGTATCGACCCGGTGGTCCGGATCGAGGCCGAGCCGCGAGTCAAGCAGTGCTCGCGTGTAGGGATGCTTCGGCCGCGCGAAGATGGCCTCCACGTCGCCGATCTCCACGACCTGGCCGAGATACATCACGAGCACCCGGTCCGAGATGTACTGGACCACATTCAGATCGTGCGAGATGAAGATATATGTCAGGTTGAATTGGCTCTTAAGTTCGCGCAGCAGATTTAGAACCTGCGCCTCGACCGATTTGTCGAGCGCCGAGACTGCCTCGTCGAGGATCAGCGCGCGCGGGTTGAGCGCGAGAGCGCGCGCGATGTTGACGCGCTGTTTCTGGCCGCCCGAAAGCTCGTGGGGATAGCGGGCGCCGAACAGGTCCGGCGCGAGCCCGACCCGTTGGAGCAGGTCGCGCGCCAGCTTGTGCGCCGCCGCGCCGCGCATGCCATGGACGCGCGGCCCGTAGGCGACAGACGCCTGGATCGGGAGTCGCGGATTAAGCGAGGAATCGCTGTCCTGGAAGACGATCTGCAGATTGCGCCGCAGCTCGCGCAACGACAGACCTCGCTGACCGCCCACCGGGTCGCCGTCGAAGACGATGCTGCCGCGATCGAGCGGGAGCAGGCACATGATGAGGCGTGCCAGGGTCGATTTGCCGCAGCCGGACTCGCCGACGATGCCGAGTGTCTCGCCTTTCGAGACCGAGAAGCTGACGTCGTCCACTGCTCGTGCGACGGCGACCTTGCGCGAGAGCACGCCGCCGCGGATTGGGAAATATTTTTGCAGGTGCTCGACGATGAGCATCGGCTGTGCGCTGCCGCCGCGATCGCGCGGGTCGGCCGGTGCGGTTGGGGAGAATGCGATGTCGGAGCGCATGCCGCTATTCCCCTAGGACCTGACGTCCATCGCCTGGCGCAGCCCGTCGCTCACCAGGTTGAAGGAAAGTGAGACGATGAAGATCGCCAGGCCGGGCAGGGCGCAGATGAGCGGCTGGACGTAGATCGATTGCCGCAACGTCGAGAGCATCAGTCCCCAGTCGGCGGTCGGCGGCTCTACCCCGAGCCCGAGGAAGGAGAGACCCGCCGCCAGCAGGATCGACACGGAGATCAGGCTCGAGGCGTAGATGAGCACCGGCGCCGACACGTTGCGGAGCACATGGTAGAAGATGATCGAGGTCGCCGAGGCCCCGCTGGCTCGCGCCGCCTCGACGAAATCGCGGTCGCGGATCTGCGTCGTCGCGCCCTCCGCGACGCGGCAAAGCGGCGGAATGAACACCAGCGTCAAGGCGATCAGGCCGTTGACGACACCGCCGCCCAGAGTCCCGGAAATCGCGACAGCTAGCAGGACCGAGGGAAATGCGTAGAAAACGTCCATGGTGCGCATGATCAGCGCGTTCACCCAGCCGCCGAGATAACCCGCGACAAGCCCGAGCGAGCCGCCGATGGCGGTGGCGAGAATGACCGGCGTCAGGCCCATCATCAGCGAGCTGCGGCCGCCATAAGTCAGCCGCGACAACATGTCACGACCGAGTTCGTCGGTGCCGAGCAGGAATCCGCGATAGCCGATCGGCTTCAGGCGGTAGATCATGCTCGACTTATAGGGGTCGAACGGCGCGATCAGCGGTGCGAAGATCGCGGCGAGGGCGATGGCGGCGATCAGGGCGATGAATAACAAGGTCACATAATCGTAGCGCAGCCGTCGCGCGACACCTCGCCAGTATCCAGCGGGCGCAGCGCGCGTACTCGTTTCCGCGGCGAGCGGCCGGCCGGCCGCGTCCAGCGTCGTCTCTGTCACGCGTCCATCCACGCTCGTCACGCGCGCTTGATGCGGGGATCGACCGCGGTCTGCAGCAAGTCGACGGCGAGATTGATGCCGACGAAGCACAGCGCGAGAACCAGCATGGCGCCCTGCAGCATCGGGATGTCTCGCGTCAGGATCGACTTGCTCAGCAGCAAGCCGGTGCCGGGCCAGGTGAAGATCGTCTCCGTCAGGATCGAGCCGCCGACCAGATAGCCGAATTGCAGGCCCATCACGGCGAGCATCTGCGGCAGGGCATTGCGCACCGCGTGGCGCAGCACCGCGCCGCGGCGCAGGCCCTTGGCCCTCAGCGTCTGGATAAACTCCTGCGACAGCACTTCGGCCACTGCCGATCGCGTGGTGCGCATGATGATTCCAAGCGGAACGCAGGCGGTCGTCACGACCGGCAGGATGACGTATCTGAACTGCGCCCAGCGGGTGATGTCGAAGCTGTCCGATCCGTTCGGGCCCATGCCGGCGACCGGCAGCGCGCCGAGCTTGACGGCGAAGACGATGATGAGAACGATTCCGAGCCAATAGTTGGGAATGCTGACGCCGAACACGGAAATCGCCGTGGCGAGGCGATCGGGGGGACGGCCGATCGTGAAAGCCGCCAGAGTGCCGAGCGCGAGCGCCAGGGGATAGGCGACGAGCACCGCGCCGATCGACAGCACGAGCGTGTGGGAGAGGGCGCGCAGGACTTCGCGTAAGACTGGCTGGTTGGTCTGGATCGAGGTCCCGAGATCGCCAGTCACCGCGCGGCCGAGCCATTTCGCGTATTGCACCGGGATCGGCTTGTCGAAGCCGTAGACTTTCTTCAGGTAGGCGACGTCGGCTTGGGTAGCATCCGGCGGCAGCAGCGTCTGCACCGGATCGCCGGGGGCGAGATAGACAAGGCAAAAGCAGATCACCGTCACGCCGAGCGCGATGGGAATGGCAAGAAGAACCCGTCTGGCGGCGTAGTACCACATGACATCCGCGTCCATCCTGGCGTCGGCTGCGGGATACCAAGCAATCTCGGTGCCAAGATTGTGGCGACGCAACGTCGCGTCGCGCCGCCGTCGCGCGGTGATCTCGCCGAGCGCTGCACAAGATTTGGCGTGCGCGGCCTATCAACGCGCCACCTTGAGCTCTGCGCTCGACGGCGCCACCGAGCGCGGAGCTAGGCACACGAATTGCATTCGTGTCTCCACAGGAGAGCGGGCGATCGGCGCCCCGCTCTTTCGGAGGTATCGACCCATGTTCGATCGCTGCAGGGCTTGTCTATCGACGATCGCGGCGTTCGCGCTTCTCGCCGCCGCCGCGGGACCGGGCAGCGCACATGCGGAGTCGGTCTTGCGCATAGCCATGACCGCCGGCGACATCCCCGATTGGGCCGGTCAGCCTGACCAGGGTTTCGAGGGCTATCGTTTCGTCGGCTTCAATCTGTATGACGGGCTGGTCAATTGGGACCTATCTTCCAGCGACAAGGAAGTCGACATCAAGCCGGGGCTCGCGACGAAATGGTATCCTGATCCGAGCGACCCCAAGAAATGGATCTTCGAGCTGCGCCGCGGGGTCAAATACCACGATGGCTGCGACTGGAACGCCGATTCGGCGGTCTGGAACATCAAGCGCCTGACCGACGACAAGAGCCCAGCCTTCAGTCCGCTCAACTTTGCGCGTGCGCGCGCCCGCACGAACAACTTCGACCAGGTCGGGAAGATCGATGACTTCACGATCTCGATCAGCACTAAAACGGCGGAGTCGCTCTTCCCTTATAACATGGTGTTCGTGCTGATGATGTCGAACTGCGCGCTCGAGAATGCGGGTAACGACTATAAAGTATACGCGACCGCGCCGGCGGGCACGGGGCCTTACAAATTCGACAAGGTCGTGTTGCACGAGCGTCTCGAGCTGGTGCGGAATGCGGCATACTGGGATCAGAGCCGGATACCCAAGCAGGACCGCGTCGTCCTGCTGCCGATGCCGGAAGCCTCGACGCGCGTCGCGGCGCTGCTCTCCGGCCAAGTCGACATGGTCGAGGCGCCGCCGCCCGATGCCTTGCCGCAGCTCAAGTCAGCCGGCACGACGATCGTGACGAATGCCTATCCTCACACCTGGCCATATCTGTTGAATTTCCACCGCGGCCCCTTCCAGGATCTGCGCGTCCGGCAGGCCGCGAACTACGCGATCGATCGCAAGGAGGTGGTGGAGATGCTGGGCGGTGTCGCGGTGCCGAGCTACGGCACCTATGTTCCGAGTCAGCGCTACTACGGTCATCCGGTCGAGCCGCAGACCGATCCGGCCAAGGCGACGGCGCTGCTTAAGGAGGCCGGGTGCTATCCCTGTAATCTCACGGTGGCGATCTCGCCGTCGGGCTCCGGCCAGATGCAGCCGCTGCCGATGAACGAACTCGTCAAGGAGCAGCTCGAGAGCGTCGGCTTCAAGGTCAAGTTCGAGACCGTCGACTGGAACACGTTGCTGGACATTTACATCCGCGGCGCGGTGAAGTACCCACAATACGACGCGATCAATTTCAGCAGCGGCGCCAGCGACCCGCTCAATTTTCTCAAGGTCTACATGAAAATCTACGCTGCGCCGCTCGGCCCGAATTGGGGCGGCTACGAAAACCCCGAGGTGGACGCGCTGGCGCAGCAGGTGCTAAGCAGCTTCGACGACGAGGAGCGCGTCAAGCTCATCACCAGGATCCATGAGATCACGGTGAAAGACTCCGCCCGCGTCTTCATCGTGAGCGACCTCAATCCCCGCGCGCTGTCGCCGAAGCTCTCCGGCTTTGTCCAGGCGCAAAGCTGGTTCCAAGACATCACCCCTATCATCGTGCATCCGTGACGCGACAGAAGAGAAAAGCTCCATCATGCCCAAGCTGCGGATTGCCCATCTCGCGGGCGGCAACGCCACCATCCAGAACACGCCGCCACTGGTCACCTCCAACAAGGCTCGGCGCAAGCACAACCTCCCGCTGATCGAAGGGACGGAGGAGGGGCGTGCGCGCTACGACGTGCTGCGGCCGCAACGCCTCGCCGCGCCTGTCACTGTCTACGTAGAGCAGTTCAGCGCGCATCCGCTCGAGGCGGATGCTGCCGAGCTCTATTGCGCACCCGACGGCTACGTCGACGTCGACGGCAAGTTCCACAAGGAACGCCGCAGCCCGGCCGACCGGCCGGTCTACGAGATCGAGCTCCGTCCCGAGGACGGCGTCTACCCTATGCCCTACATGGCGCGGCAGGCGGACGGGCGCCCGTGGGAGGAGGAATGCACCGACCCCTTTGCTCCCGACAGTAAGGCGCGGCAGGGCTTCTTCCCCGATGGCTCGCGCAGCTTCGAGGAGATCGACCGGCTCTGCATCGGGGCTAATGGGCTCGGCAACCTCATCCTGTCGAAGGCCGACATCGACTTTCACCGCATCATTCCGCCGGCGGGATACCGCAAGGGCCTTCCCGCCGCTTCACGCACCGACGTCGGCGAGGGCGACATTCCGCCGGAGGTACGCGGCCGTGATTTCTTTCCCTACAAGCCGCGCCATCTCAATGCCGCGCCGCCGATGCGCGCCCTGGCGAGCATCGTCAACAAGGTGCAGAAAATCGTCTCCAGCGACAAGTACGACGGCGCGATCTGGACGCAGGGCAGCCCGCGGATCGAGGAGACCAGCTATTGGCTCAACCTGTTGATCGACACGACGATCCCGATCTGCGCCAACGCGGCGCAGCGCCCGCACGGCCAGATCAGCAACGACGGTCCACAGAACCTCGTCGATTCCGTCGACTACATCGCATCGAAGGTCTGGGCCGATCCGCAGGGCAGGAACCTCGCCGGCTTCGTCCTCGTCCAGGACCAGCAGATCTACGCCTCGCGCGACGTCACCAAGATAGCGGCGCGTCCGGGCGGCTATATCTCGACGAGCGGCCAGAGCGGCGTGCTCGGGACCTTCGGCCATGACGGTCCGGTGCTTCACTATGCGCCGATGAGCCGCCATACGCATTGCTCAGAGGTGCGCGTGACCGTCCTGCCGAGCGAGGTCGCCGGCGTTCGGATGACCGAGCGCGGCATTGCGACGGTCCCGGTCGCGATCAAGAACGCGGGCGGGGATCTGCTCGAGACCGCCATTCCGGAGGTGGCGATCGTCAAGAACGGAAACTACATCGCCGACGATCTCGATCCCGATGTCGCGCGCGAGGTCGATCTCATCGCCCTGATCGAGCACCGGCTTCGCCACGCCCCGCTCGCCGGCTTCGTGATCGAGGGTCTGGCACCCTACGGCAGCATTCCGTCGGTGGCCCGCAATAAATTGATGCTGCGTGCCGCTTACAGCGGCATGCCAGTCGTCTGCGTCGGCCGGGGAAATCCGCAGGAAGCGGTTCCCGAGGGCGGCCCGTTCGTTGCCGGCTCGAATCTTACGTCGACCAAGGCGCGTCTCTTGCTGATGGCCTGCCTGATGCGATTCGGCAGCATGCCGGTCGCGCACGAACCCGACAATCCTACGGCCGACGAGAAGGCCGCGACGGCTCACAAGGTTAAGGAATACCAAGCGGTGTTCCACACGCACTGATCGTCACCGGGGGGCGGCTGCGGCTTCACCGCCGCCCCTCGCGCTGACCCGGGCCAATCGAATCAGGATCCTGCGTGATCGGTAGAGATCTGAGGGCACCACGAAGCCTCGCCCCTCGGGCGGATCGGTACGCCCGACGACGTCGCCCCGGCGATCCTCTTCCTCTGCTGGGAGCAAGCCGCCTATGTCACCGGTGCCTTGCTCTCCATCGGCGGCGGCTTTCGGCTGACATAACCGCGGTAACCGAATCTTGTAATCACACGCGGAATTTATACACCGCGCCGGGAGCGCGCTCGATGTCGGGGGGAAAGCTGGCGCGCTTCTCGACCAAATAACGGCTGCGATGATTGCCTGCCGAGGCTGCGTTGTAGGTAACATAGAGGATGCGACGCGGACCGTCAGTGCGATTGGGTTTGGAGGCATGCGGCGCATAGCTGTCGAAGAACAGCACGTCGCCCGGCTCTGTCGGCATCGGCATCAGCGAGACGCCCCCCATCTCCGGCGGCGACAGCGGGCGCCACTCCTCGCCGACGAGACGCGTGAGGCGCGGACCCGTGCCCATCTCCAGACAGCCGTTCTCTAACGTAGCGGGATCGATGGTGACGAGAGCGGTGACGAAGATCGGCGCGTAGCGCGACCAACCGGCCTGCTGGTCCTGATGCGGTTCGAAGCCGGCACCTCCCGGCATCTTGAAATTGACCTTCTCCTTGAAGAGGCAGGAAGGCTCGCCGATGAGACGATCCGCCGCGTCGCGCAGCTTTCCGCGGCGTACCAGACGATCAAAGCCCCTGTGATACGGGACGAAGTTCTCAATGCGCTGCACGATGCTTTCGCCGGCCGGGCTCTCCTCCCAATAAACCATGTGCTTCCCGGGCTCCTCCGGCAGCGCCAGGAGCTCGTCGATCCAGCGCGCGATGCGCTGGATTTCGCGCGAGCCAAAGAAGCCGCGCACCAGCACCCAGCCCGTGGCGTGGTAGGTCTCGATCTCGGCGTGCGCAAGCCGGTCCGCGATGATGACGTCAGACATGCGTCGGCTCCATCAGCCGCGGCAGAATGGACTCCTGCGCCCGGACCACATCCTCCGCGAAATCGATTTCGGTCCAGGGCAGTTCGCTGATGTCCTCGGCCCCAAAGCGATTGGGATACGCCAGGATGAGGTCACGAATGGCGGCCTCGTATTCAAGCTCTGTCTCGCCTTGTCGCACGTAAGCGTCTGCGCGCGTGGCGAGAGCGTCCGCGAGCGCTGCCGAGAAACGGAAGAACCCCACGGACTCGCCATGCCAATCATGCGCCTCGACGGGGCGTTTAGCGAAATCGACGATGCGGTTGCCGCTCATGCAGATCTTGACCGGCTCATCGCCAAGCTCTATGGCGCGGTCAAGCAGCAAGACGTTCTCATGCGCGGCGGCCAGCAGACGCGCGATCAGACGGTGGTCGTAGAGTACATCGCCGTCCATCAGAAGTACCTCGCGCCCGGCCGCGAGCCACGCCTGCTGCATCCATAGCGAGACGATGCTGCCTTCCCGGTAGCGCGGGTTCTCGATGAGCGCAACGCGATCCGAGAGTTGCAGTCGCCGCAGTTCGGCAAAGACGTGAGCGGCCTCGTGCCCCACGGTGAGAGCGATGTCCGTCACACCCTCGGCATGGAGTGCGGCGATGTGACGCTCGAGCAAGGTCCTGCCGCCAAACTTGAGCAGAATCTTAGGGCCCTCGCCGCCGAGACGCCGCCCGACACCGGCGGCGAGAATTACGGCGACGGGCCGCGCCTCCGCTGAGTGAACGCTCCTCATCGACGTACTTCCGCGGATGCGTCGAAAGACTGAACCTCGGCGGCGCGTTCCGGTGCCAACCCGAAATCGTCCAAGACAGAGGCGATCGCGGCAACTAGCTGCTCGAAATCCGCCGGCTCGAGCGCGCCGATGCAGCCGATTCGGAAGCTGGCGTTCCCAGTGAGCTTGCCGGGATAGATAATGAAGCCCCGCTTTGCGAGTGCGGCATAGAAGGCGTCAAAGCGGAAGCGTTCGTCCCCAGGCGCGTGGAAGGTGGCGATGATCGGCGCTTGGACGCTCGGATCGAGGAAAAGCCGGAAGCCCAGCCGCTGCATCCCTTCGGCGAGAGTACGGAAATTCGCGGCGTAGCGGCGGGCGCGCGCTCGAGGTCCGCCCTCGACCTCGAGCGCGCGCAGCGCTTCGAGCAATGCGGCGACTACCTGCACGGGCGGAGTGAATCGCCACTGGCCATTGCTCTCCAACCCCCGCCATTGATCGAAGAGGTCGAGGCTGAGGCTTGGTGCGACACCTTTGGCGCGCGCGATCAGAGACCGCTCGATCAGCGCGAAGGCGATGCCAGGGACACTTTCGAGGCACTTATTACTGGACGCCAATAATGCCGCCACGACAGTCCCACCGAGATCGAGCGGCAGCGCGCCGAAGCTGCTCATCGCGTCGAGGAGGAGTGGCTTTTTGTGCCGCGCGGCGATCGTCGCCACTGCTTCAAGTGGGTTCAGCAGCCCGGAGGTCGTTTCGCAATGCACGAGCGCGAGATGAGTGATCGCCGGACAATCGATCAGCGCACGCTCGACCACGACCGGGTCGACAGGACGGTTCTCCGGCCAGCGGAGCACCTCTATCCGACGGCCCAGCCGGCGCGCGATCTCTACCATGCGGTCGCCATAGGCGCCATTCACCAACACGAGCAGCAGGTCGGAAGGTGCCACCAAGGTGCCGATTGCCGCCTCGACGATGAAGGTACCGCTGCCTTGAAGCGGGATGGCGACGTGGCTCGAGCGAGCGCCCGCGATGTCCAGCAGGCGCTCGCCGAGCTCGGTGGTCATGGCGGTGAAGGCAGGCTCGCGCGATCCCCAATCATCGAGCATGGCACGCCGCGTTTCTGTGCGGGTGGTGAGTGGTCCCGGAGTGAACAACAAGGCAGCTTCAACCATGGCGAACCTCCCTATGCGATTTTCCGGCATTGTCCTGTCGGAGGCTGAGCCGTCTGAGCCGCCAACCGGTGATCATCATCATGCAGGTGCTACCGAGGCTTCCGCCCACCAACAACGGCACCAGCCAGCCGAGCCAGATGATCGGAGCGATGAAATAGAGAAGATCATCCAAATCGAAGCCGAAGGCGCCGGCATAAGCCTTCGTGCCTGGGCGCTCGCGGCGCTCGAGTTGCTCCGACCAAGTGCCGCAAAGGAAGAGAGCAAGCCCGGTCCAAAGGCCGAGCCAGACTGCGTCTGCGCCCAGCGAGGATTGTCGCAGGCCAATTCCGGCAGCGATAAAGAAACCGCTATTCACCAGCGTGTCGGCAATATAGTCGTAATGATGGCCAGTCGGTGTCGACATGCCACCGATCCGCGCGAGCTCGCCATCGGCACGATCGAGAAATGCCGAGACGAGCCAGAGCCACGCACTGCATGAAAGCCAAGATGGATCGCCTGCGGCCAGGGTGGCGCAGGAGGCCGCACCAGTCAGCAGGCGTAATGTCGTAAGATGGTTGGGCGTGACGCTCCGCCCGACCAGCGGCCGCACGGCGAGTCGCGCCAAGCGGTGGGTCCAGGAGGTTCCGATCACGGCACCAGTTCCCACTGACGCGGGGGTGCCGCCGCTCGCCCGCGGCGGAGGATCAGCCGGCGCTCGAGGATATGCCAAGCTAGGAGACCGGGGATGCCGAGCGCCACTTCGCGGATCCGCCTCAGTAGCGAAAGCTCGATCGCGGCCTGCGGGCCAATCCCCACCAGACCGCAAACGAGGATGTTGCCGGCCTCCTGCACGCCCATGGCACCGGGAACGAAAAAACCCATGGCGCGCGTCGCCTGGCCGAGGCTTTCGATAACGAGCGCATCGCCGAGATCGACCGGCACGCCCAGCAGATAGAGCGCCAGCATTACCTCGAATCCGCCCAGCAACCACGAGATTAGGTGATGCATGAAGCCCAGGCTTAGACGCACCGGCTGGCGGTAGAGCGCCCCAACGGCAGCATGCAGGCCGCGGACCTCGCCCAGCGCCGCCCATCCGACGCGATCCGACAAACTCACCAGGATGCGTTCGAGCAGTTGAACGATGCCGAGCCGCTTCGCCAGCCATAAGGAGAGAACGATCCCGGCGGCAATGATCGTGCCCTCGGCGATCCAGCGCGTCGCATCAAGCTGCGGCGCGGTTCGAAGGAGGATCGCGAGCCCAAGCAACGTGAAGGCGACTTGGCTCATCATCTCTAGGATGAGATCCACGGCGACGGTGGCACCGGCGGCCGCGAGCGTCACCCCCTGGGTGCGCAGCAGCCTCGCACCGACGACCTCGCCGCCGATCTGCGCCACCGGCAAGAGGGCGTTCACCGCTTCGCGAATCCAACGAAGCCGCGAGATGGTGGCGAAGCGCTGTTGCGGCAGCAATGCCTGCAACGCGAGCGCGGAGAACACGATCTGCACCAGATGGTACGCCACGAGCGCGAGGATGCCCCAACCGGCCCCGCGGATGGCGGTGCCGATCTCGGCCGCGCCGTAGAGGGCGATCAGCGCGACTGCGATCGCGGTGCCCGCGGCAGTTGCGATTAAAGCGCCGAAAAGCCTCACCGGCGATGATCCGGGGCGGCCGGGCCTCTCCCCTTGCCTGCCTGCGCGAGGTACGTCTTGAAACGGCGCGCAACGGCGTCCGGGCTGATGGTTGGGCGGCCAAGCTCGCGCATCGAGCCCGGGGCAATGCGGGCGTGGACGAGGGCGGGCTTCGGCGCATCCGCGGCGAGCTTGACCGCCGCCGTGAACCCCTGAAGGCTACGACAGGAGACGGCGTAGCGATAGCCGCAGGCCAGCGCAACGGCGGCGAAATCGACAGAGGCCGACACGGTCGGCTGACCCCCCGTCGAATCATGGACGCCGTTGTCGAGCAGGATGTGAGTGAGATTGCCGGGACGATACGCCCCGATGGTGGCAAATGTACCAAGCTTCATCAGCGCCGCGCCGTCGCCATCGAGCGCGATGACGGGCAATTTCGTGTTGAGTGCTACCCCGAGCGCCATCCCCGGAGCGCCACCCATCGATCCCACCTGGTAGAGATGCTGCGGCCGGTCGGCAAGCGTGAAGAGCTCGCGACCGCACTTTCCCGTGGTGGCAATGATTGCTGCATCGGCATCCACCGTGGCCAGGAAGCGCTCAAGCACGGCCGCGCGTGTCGGCAGCGGGTCGTCCATCGCCATGTCCTCGCGGGTGCCGATTTCGGCCCGCGGCTGTGACCATGGAACGAGCGCCTCGTCGCGCAAGCTGTCCTTCTCCATCACAAGCGCGAAGGGACGATTCGTGTCCGCCATGTGCTTCGCCGCGAGAGTCAAGGTGGCCAGCAGCAACTCCGGCGTACGCGGAAACGGCGCATGCTCGACATTAATGACTGAGAGCAGGCGTTGGGTGATTTCCCCCATGACCTTGTGCTGCGGCTCGTCTGGAATCCCCGGCTGACCGCGCCAAGTGGTAATCAGCAGCGTTGGAATGTGGAACGGCGCATTGAGCGACGTGAGCGGGTTGACGGCATTGCCGAGACCCGAGTTTTGACAGAGCACTACCGTCTGTCGCCCGCCCAGCCAAGCGCCCGCGGCGATCGCCACCGCCTCGCCTTCGCTCGCCGCGCCGACATAGTCGAGCCGGGAGCTGCCGAGCACGGCATTGATCAAGGGCGTCAGAAAGCTGCATGGGACCCCGGTATAGAAATCGAAGCCGCGCTGCGCGCCCTCAGCGATGAAGTCCGCCGCGGTGATCATGGGCGAGGTCATGTGAAGTTGCGCGCGTTCGAGAGATCCTCAAGCGTGTCGACGTCCAACCAGTGGCCGGTGACGTAGTGGACGCGGACAGAGTGCCGCTCGGCGAGGCGCGTCAGAAGGAAGGGCAAATCGGCCCTGTCCAGCGTGCCCTCGGCCTCGACGAGGTTGATTTCCTCGCGCAGCCACCGCGCCCCTTGGGCGGTGAAGCGCGCAAGGCCTATCCATTCGCCACAGCATTCGGGGGCCGGCAGCGCCGACGAGACCGTGATCAGGCGGACTGGCTCGTCGTCGAGATAGTTGCCCGAGAAAGGGCGGTCGGCGGCGACAAGATCGCGCAACACCGCGCCGGACCGCGGGTGCCCTAGCGTATCGACGGCGATCACGATGTCGCCCTCGGCATTGAGCAGCCCATCGAGGATGTAGCGGCGGAAGAGGATGTCACCGTACACGACGATGGTCTCGCCATCGATCTGCGCCCGGGCACAGGCCAGCGAGTAGGCTTCGCCAGCCTCGGCATACCGGTCATTGTCGACATTTATAATCCCGGGCAGCGTGATCGCCTCTTTGCGATAGCCGCGAACCACGGTCACATTGCGCACTCCGCTGTCGGCGAGCACGCCTACAAGGCGCTGCAGCAGCGACTGGCCTCGCACGTCGATCATGCATTTCGGTTGGTCATAGGTGAGTTCGCCCAAATCGCCGCGTGAGGCCGCCAGCACGATGGCGCGGTTCGTGGTGCGGCCCGGCAGATAGCGCTTCTCCGCCGCTTCCAGCTCTGCATTGCCGACCAAGCGAAAGATGTCCTGCACGCTGGCGACGCGACCTTCCACCTCCTGCAAGGATTCGTCCTCGGCAATGCGGCGGCAGGTGTCGCGCATTGCCGTAATCGCGGCGCGGAGCGTGTGATTGGCCCAGATCACGGTCGAGATGCCGGCATGGCGGAAGAGTGTCGTAGGGGTCGCGTGATAGGCGGTCGGCACGATCACAACCGGACAACGGTTCTGCCAGCGCTCGGCGAAGGCTAGCACCTCGCAGGCGGTCGACTTCTTGGAATGGATAAGGATCGCGTCCGCGCCGGCCGCGCGATAGGCTTCGGCGCGACGCAGCGCCTCGCCAAGCCCGAAACCCGAGACCAAAGCCTCGATGCGGGCGACGAAGACGAAATCCTCATTGCTCTGACTGTCCTTGCCAGCCTTGATGCGGCCGCAGAATTCGCTGATTTCGGCCAGCGGCTGGGCCTCGCCGATGAAGGAGTTGGTCTTCGGAAACAGCTTGTCCTCAATACACACGCCGGCAATCTGTCGCTCGCACAGTTTGCGGACGAGGCGGCGAACGTTGTTGAAATTGCCGTAGCCTGTATCGCCATCCACAAGGATAGGCAGTTGAGTGGCGTCGGCCATGGACTCCAGTACCTCGAGCACTTGCGTCCAGGAAGCCTCATTGCTATCGCGCAAGCCGAGGCTCGCTGAAATCGTGAGGCCTGAAGCCCAGATGCCGCGGAACCCCGCCTCTTGCACGATCTTGGCGGAAAGGCCGCTATGCGCTTCCATCAGAAACGAGAGAAAAGGGGAGAAGATTTCCGCCCGCAGCGAGGCCGCACGGCCGAGCGGCGGGGGCGAACCGGGGTAGTCCGACGACAGCAGCGTCTGGTGGGAGCTCACAGTCGCTCACCTCGCGTTCTTGCGGTGCCCGTTGATTAGAAGCACAGCTCAGCTCCTCGCCACCGCACGAGAGCCGCTGTCGTGATCGTCACAATATTGAAAAGGTTCCCCTGTCGTAAACTAAGCGAGCTTCGCAGAACCACTGCGCATAATGCGCCGGCACTATTGCGCGTGGATGTGGTCAAAACCTGAGTTTGGTGGCGCCCAGTCACTCGTCCGCTGCGACTTAGATCGAAATGCGCGATGGCAAGTGCGAGGAGCACGCAGTCGTCTGATCAGCCACCTGGGCGAGATGCGAACGGGAGTTGCATGAGCCATAACACGTGGACCGAATCGTGCGTCCGCTTATCGGCACCGCGGTGACACCCCATCATCTCACCGCGCTACGCCTGCTAACCGGCATCGCCGCTGCCCTGCTCATGGCTCGGGACGATCCCTTCAGGCTAGACTTCGCCGGCGCGATCTTCTCATGTCATTCCTGCTCGACCATGCCGATGGCGAATTGGCGCCGCAGACCGGGGTAACTTTACCCGACAATCATCGCTTCGATCTCTACGCCGACAAAGTTAACCGCCGTGATCAAGGTTGGAGAGCATAAGGAGGCCCGCAATTCTCGGCCACGCCTTGGTCAAGAGCCGGGCGAAGCGGCGGTTGGGCGGTATTTGGTGACGGCTCCGCAATAGCCGCCAAAGCGGCGCCGGGTGCGGCGAGAACGACCGTCGCAGCACAGACCGGAACTTTGAAGGCGAGCAGAAGCGGGGTGCCGATGACCGAGACGAAACCGTGGGCACTCTCTGGAGCTGTCGATTGGCTCGTGCAGGCGTAAAGCAAGTTGACGATCGTGGCGGCGATCAGGGCTCTGTGCATCGGACTGCTCTCCGACAAGGATGAAATGCGAAATGATCGTCGCGTCGGTATTTTATGATCGAGGAAGGGGGCTATTTGTCGGACCCGGTGCAGGGCGACGGCTGGTGGCGGCCTTTCCTGCATCGGTTGGATTTGGACCTGGCTTGACCTCCGCGAGGCCCGCGGGGTTTCGGACGATGATGCGGTCGGGCAAGATTTGCTCGATTGTCCAGTTGCCGACCCGGCCTCCCTCGGTAACTCGTTCGATGCTTGCCGGCTGACCGATCTCGACAATCGCCAAGCGCTTGAACTCGGAGAATACAATTCCGATCAACCTTGAGGGTGTCGGCTGCGACGTTCCACTTGCGGCGGCTTCGGCTTCGGGGCGCCGCGTGGCCGAGAACAACGGCCGGTCCAAGACCTCGCCGAAAGACCGGAGGGGGGGCATCGTGAAATCCTGTGATTCGATAGCCTGGATAACGCCGCTTCGAGGCGCTGATGTTCGTCCCAGCATCGAAACGCCGGGCTGTAGATTGACCTCCCAATAGATGACGCTGGCGAGACAGCAAATTATCAGCGCCAAGGCAGAGCGGAGGTAGGGAGGCCCTCGCCTAAACCTTCTCACGCCGGCCTCCGCATGTAGCCCGATACATCGAGGCGTAGATCGAGACTCGGCGCCGGCGCATCGGCTCGGGCGGGGCCTGTCGTGACCCGGATGTCCACGTCGTCGAGAAACAGATACGGCGAATTTGCCTCCACCGCATAGAGGATCCGTTGAACCGCCGCCAAGCTGCCGAAAATCTGACCGCGTACAGTGATCCGGCGAAAACTGCCGTCGTCGCGCGGCGGGACGATCTGCGTGCTTTTCAAGTCGGCCTTAGCGGACTCGGTGATTGTCTTCAGGCGGGTCTGCAATTCAGCCGCGGCAATTGATTCGTTCGCGCCTGCCAACAGCCCCGCACGATCGTTCTGCCGGGATTTCAGGTGTTCGACGCTCGCTTTAAGCTCGGCGAGACCATTGGCTTCGATGCCGGCTCGCTCAAGCGCTGGACCAAGACTTTGGATCGTCGCCTGTGCGTCACGATAACTGTCGAGCAAAGGTTCAACGACCGCCGACCAGCCGAGAAACGAGACGGCTACGAGAAGCCCGATTGCGATGATCCGACGAATCACCGGCGACGGTTGGGCGATCATCGTCCGCTCCCGGGCACGACACGCGCGCCAATCAGAAAACGTTCACGGCCGCTGCGGGCGTCCTGCGTCACGGGAGAGCGGAAATTTGTATCGCGAAAGACCCTGGATTCTTCCAGCAGCGCGATGAGCGATGATGCCGATGAGGCCATGCCGGCCATCTGGACCTCCGGGCCGGTAACATGGAACTCGGTGAGGGACGTATCGTCGGGGAGGAGACGGGTCGCTTCAAGCAACAGCTGCGAGATAGTGGGGCTCGTCCGCTTTTTGACGATGAGAAAATTCTGATCAGTGTGCAACGCGTCAAGGGTCCGCTGGGCGGCCGCGCGAGCGGTGGCCTGTTCCTTGAGGACCGCAAATCGCGCGGTTAGCTCGGCTGCCTCGTGCTGCGCCGCCACGAGGGGAAGCGATATCGCAACGGCAGTGAGGATCGCGACCATCATTGCGAGGGCCCACGAGAGCGCCGAACTGTGCTTCGGCTGACTGGGCACTACGTCTTGGAGGAAAAGCGTAGTGGACGATTGGTTGGAGGGGTCGGCCGCTGCGACATCGACCTCGTCCGTCTGCAGTCCGAGCTTGGTCGCGAGCGTCAAACCCTCTTCGACGACCTGACGTGGTACCACGGTGATCGCCGCGCTAAGGATCCCCGTGGTTCGGTCGAGCTTCAGCAGGCGACATCCGACGAAAGCCTGGCTCGCACGGAACGGCGTGTGTCGGTCGAGCTCGAACGTTACTACCTCTGAAAGGTTGTCGGCCGCCGCGGCTGGCAGCTCCACCGTCGTCCGTAACGCGCACTCCGAAGATAGTCGGAGACGAACTTCCAGTCGGCCGCTCGAAAGCCGTCGTGTCAGGCCGCGACGCTCGATGAGGGTCTGTATCTTGGCCTGAGCTGTCGCCAGATCAGCGAGGGCGACCGTCCCGAGTGAGCGCGGTCCCCGAGATCCCTCCAGCGAGAGCAGAATGGCGCCGTCTAACACCTGCAGGACCAGCCGCTCCGTTTCGGACAATAGCCCGAAGAGCTTGACCGGCAGCATTCCGAGCAGTTCTGCGGTCCACCAGTTCCAGAACTCCCCTACCAGGTAGAACAATCGCATCGCTGTCGCTGTCATGGGCGCTGTCCGATTCGTGGCCGCTGCCCGCCGAGGCTTTTGGCAAGGGAACGCAGGCCCTGGTCAATCCGCATGCTGATTAGCTTCACGATCCGGCAATCTCGTCCTCGGCCAGTCGCGCGACGTTCCTCGGAAAACCGGACGACCTCTAGTTGCTTTACTTTGACCCTGTTTTCCCGTTTACGCGGCTCTTTCTTGGCTATTGTTAAGTTTTCAGAACTCTTCAAAAATTCATTCGAATAGTACGTCAATTGCTTTACCCTCGCAATCGGCGGCAAGCCAAACTCAAGACGGGAGGACGCGATTGTCGCCGGATCGAGAGACGTTCGAACGGCTGCTAATGTCTCGGCTAGTCGGAGCCGGCAAGATCGAAAGGTCCGCCGCCGATCGAGCCTTGCGGCTGAAAGGTGCCGGGAAGGAGCCGCTCGAGCGAATTGTCACTCGGCTGGGTTTGGCACATGAGCGCGACGTCACCGAGGCGATGTCGTGCGAACTCGGAGTGGCATTGGTAACCGCTTCTGACTTTCCGGATGCCCCTGTCCTGGAAGCGGCGAGCGCTCGGTTTCTCCGGCAGACACAAGTCCTGCCGCTGCGCGAGACGCCCGAAGCCGTCACGCTCGCCGTCAGCGATCCACTCGACGACTATCCGGTGCGGTCGCTCGCTCTGCTTGCCGGGAAGCCGGTCGAGGTGCGCCTCGCAGCGCCGTCGGATATCGAAGCTGCGTACGAGCGACTCTACGGACACGAGAGCAACGCGATCAATCAGATTGCAGATGGAATCGACGTTGCCGAGGACACGAGCTCCGACGAGGACGTCAGTCGGTTGCGGGATCTCGCTAGCGAGGAGCCGGTCATACGCTTGGTCAACCAGCTGATCGCGCGGGCGGTGGAAAGCCAGGCCTCAGACATTCATGTTGAGCCGTTTCAAGATCGCCTTGTGGTTCGCTATCGCGTCGATGGCTTGTTGCGCCCAGGTGCGACGCCGCCGACCCGGCTGCGCGCGGCCATCGTGTCGCGAATAAAGATCATGGCGAAGCTCAACATCGCGGAGCGCCGTCTCCCTCAGGACGGGCGGATACGCATTGCGGTGCGCGGCCGCGATTACGATCTCCGCGTCGCGACGGTCCCGACCCTGCACGGCGAGGGCGTCACGATGCGGATACTTGACCATGCGAGTCTCGTTGAGGACTTCACGGTGCTCGGCTTCACGCCGGAAACACTCAAGCAATACTTGAGTCTTTTGGAGCAACCCCAAGGGATCTTGCTGGTTACGGGGCCGACGGGGAGCGGCAAGACGACCACGCTTTATACCAGTCTTCTCAGGCTGAATACGCCGGACAAGAAGATCTTTACGGTCGAGGATCCAATCGAGTACCAGCTCGACGGCGTAAATCAAATCCAGGTCAAGCCGCAGATCAAGCTGACCTTCGCCGAGATTTTGCGAACCCTGCTGCGGCACAACCCGAATATCATCATGATCGGCGAGATGCGCGATTTTGAGACCGCGCAGATTGCAATCCAGGCGGCTCTGACGGGCCACCTCGTGCTTTCCACGCTTCACACCAACGATGCTGCGAGCTCGGTGACACGGTTGCTCGACATGAAGGTCGAGGACTATCTGGTGACGTCGACCCTGAACGGCGTGACGGCGCAGCGTCTTGTCCGAAGATTGTGCGAATCATGTCGGAGGCCGCGCCGGGTGCTACCCGAGTTTCTCGAGCGCATGACGACCGAGGCTGGCGCCGCGACGCTTTACGAGGCGGCGGGCTGCGATGCCTGTCATGGCAGCGGCTATCGCGGCCAGGTTGCCCTCATCGAGGTTCTGCCCATGTCGGACGCGATCCGCCGGTTGGTCCTCAGGCACGCCGAGGCACGCGAGATCCAGGCGACGGCGATCGAGGAGGGTATGGCGACGATGTATCAGGATGGGATTCTCAAGGCGCTGGCTGGCGTCACGACTATCGAAGAAGTGCTGCGCGTCACCCGGAACGTTTGAACCATGCCGCGCTTCCGCTATGTCGCTGTCGAGCCGTCATCGGCAACCGTCGAAGGCCTGCTCGAAGCTGTCAGCCGGGCGGCTGTTGTCGACCGCCTCCGCGCTGCGGGAAGCATACCCATCCGGGTCGACGAGGTATCGCGCCTTTCGCCTGCCGGAATCGACCTAGGGAACATCTTCGGGGCGAGGGCAGTCTCGCCGCGCACGCTCGCTCTCATGACCAGCCAGCTCGCGACGCTGCTACAGGCCGGGCTGGCGATCGACGAGGCATTGAGCATTCTGATCGATCTCCTCGAGAAGCCGCGCGACCAGGCGTGCCTGCGCACGCTTCGCGATCGGGTCAGCGGCGGCGCCACCCTCAGCGCCGCGATGGCGGAGCAGGAAAAGGTCTTTCCGGACTTCTACGTCAGCATGATCCGGGCTGGCGAGGCCGGAGCCACCCTCGACACAGTGCTCGCGGGACTCGCTGAGTTCCTCGAAAGGTCCCGGGCGGCGCGCGAGCACGTGAAATCGGCGTTGCTTTATCCGCTCGTCGTCGCGGCGACATCGTGCGTCTCGATCGGCGTCCTCTTCGTTTTCGTTGTTCCGCGGTTCCGGCCGCTTTTCGAGCAGGCCGGCGATGCGCTGCCGTTACCAGCGCGCGCGCTTCTCATCGTTTCGGACGGACTCGCCAAGGATTGGTGGATAGGCTGCCTGGTGGCACTCGTCGGTGCCATGCTGCTAAGGCGTCAGTTCAAAAATCCGTCGTCGCGGCGAGGTTGGGAGCGGCGGCTTCTCAAGCTGCCGCTTGTCGGGGACATATTGCGGAAGAGCGAGGTCGTACGATTCAGCCGGACGCTCGGCACACTGCTCAAGAATGGCGTCTCCTTGCTTCCGGCGCTGACGATAACGCGACAGACGATGAGCAATCTCGTGTTTCGCGACGCGGTGAGCACGGTAATCGAGAAAGTCACGACGGGAAAAGGTCTCAGCGGCCCGATCGCGGAGGCGAAGATATTCCCGATGATCGCGACCCACCTGATCCGCGTCGGCGAGGAGAGCGGCCGGCAGGACGACATGCTCCTGAAGATCGCCGACATTCTCGAAGGCGACACGCGCCGAAGCATCGACCGCATGCTGGCGCTGCTGACGCCGACGTTGACGATCGTCCTCGGGGTCATCGTCGCCGGCGTCATCGGTTCGATCCTGACGGCCGTGCTGAGCGTCTATGACTTGGCGATGTGAGGGCGAATGGCAGGTCCGGAGATGGCACAACAGATGAACTCAAACCCCCCAGCCGTGGCCGAGGGCGACGCCGGTTTCACGCTTGTCGAGCTGCTCGTCGTGCTGGCGATTCTCGGCATGTTGGTGGCCGTCGCGACGCCGCAAGTGTTGAAATACCTGGGCCGTGCTAAGGTCGACACGGCACAGATCGAGATCAAGAGCCTGACGACCGGCGTCGATCTCTTCCTGATCGACGTGGGCCGCTATCCGACGCAGCAGGAGGGTCTCTCAGTACTCGTGGCCAATCCTGGCGGTCTTGCGTCGTGGAACGGGCCTTATCTTAAGGCGAACTCCGTGCCGCTCGATCCATGGGGGCGCCCCTACCAGTATCGGATACCCGGGCAGCATGGTGATTATGACGTCTTCACGCTTGGCCCGGACGGGACCGGCGCGCCGCCTGGCGCGCGAGGCTCATGAGCAAGAAGGTGTGGCGCGCGGATGGCTTTACGCTCATCGAGCTGCTCGTCGTCATGACCATCGCTGCCCTTCTCTTCGCTCTTGTCGCTCCTTCTGGCGCTCGCCAGCGCGACCGCGCTGAGCTGGCGGGCAGCGCACGCGCGATCGCGGCAGCTCTTCGAATGGCGCGGAGCCGGGCAATTGCCAGTGATCGGCCAGCTATCTTTGCCGTCGACGTCGAGGCCGGCCGATTCACCGGCGCGATGGCTGGTACCACGGGCGAACTCCCGCGCGGCGCCTCTGTCATGCTCACCACGACGCAGGACGAGACTGCGAGTGCGTCGCGCGGCGCCATTCGTTTCTATCCGGATGGGAGCTCGACGGGGGGCGGGCTCACGATTCTGCGCAGTGCGGACCGTTACGACGTTCTCGTCGATTGGCTGACAGGAGCGGTCTCGATCCATGAGCAGCATGCTTCCGCGCGCTAACGATCCGACCGCAGGGTTCACTCTCATCGAGGCGTTGGTGGCGTTCGCCGTCGCGGCGGTCCTGCTCGGGGCGATCTACGATATCTACTCGACGGGAATGCGCGGGGCGACCGGCGGGGCGCGGTACGGCACGGCAGTGTTGATCGCACAATCGGCCCTCGAAAGCCTGACGAACGTGCAGCTATCGCCGGGAGAGACCACCGATCGAGTCGGTATCTTCGCACGCCATACGACAGTCCGTGTGCGTACCGACCTTGTCCCGCCCGGCAGTCAACTCGCTCTGACGCCGTACGAGGTCGTGGTGCGCATCGACTGGCACGAGGGAGTGCGCCAACGCGCCCTTTCGTTGTCGACGCTCCGCCTTTCGCCGCCTTAGGTCGACCGATGCGCCCCTCGGAACGAGGCTTCACATTGATCGAGTTGCTGATTGCCATCGCCCTCGTGGCCTTGACGACGCTGATGCTCGCCGGCGGCGTCCGCATGGTAGCGGGTCATGTCGGAGGTCGCGAAGCGGGACTCGATCAGAGCGCGAAGTTGACCGCCGTCGACGATTTTCTTCGCGCCGAATTCGCCGACGCACGGCCCCTTCCGACGCCTGCTGGCGCCGCCTCATTCGACGGCCGACCGGATGGCGTCACGTTCGTTTCGTCCGCGCCGGAGAGCCTCACCACCGCCGGTTTGCTGAACCTGTCGCTCGTCGCCGCGCCGGCGATGAACGCGATGACCGGATTGAAGTTGATGTGGCGTCCTTATCGGGAGACCGCTCTTGCCGGGAGCGGCGCCGCCGAGCGGATGCTCCTCGATCACCTTGCCCAGGTACGCTTTGCCTATTTCGGTTCGGCACGGACGGTCGATGCCCCGCAATGGCAGGATACTTGGTCCGGCATGTCCTCGCTTCCGATGCTGGTGCGGCTTCGAATGACCCTGGCCAATGGCGAGGAACTCCCCGATTTGGTGATCGCGCTACGCCTCTCCCCGGGCTCCGGTGATTTGCGAAATGCGCGTCGTCGCTTTTAAAGTCCGGCTTCCGCGAGGGGGCGATGCGCGGAAGCGGAAGTCGTCGCTGAGCGCCGCGCGCATCGGCGATTCGCCATTGTCGCGTTGGGGAAACGGGGCGGATCTCATTCCGCGTTCTCTTTTGTGTGCGTCAGGGGAAGGTATCAATGCATCGCAAGGCTTTAGGAGCGAGAACGTGGAAATGGCGCATATCGACGACGCTTTGCGTGTCGGCCGCGCTTTTGTGCAACGGCTGTGGCCTTGCGCCGGAACCTGCTCCGTCGATCATCGGCGCTCCTGCCGCTGCCGCCGCCAGTCCCGCGCCGGCGGGAGCGCCAGTTGCGCTCGCACCGAGCGCTGCGGAATCAACCCTGCCACCGCGGCGAGCTCAGGCGCAGATCGTCTCGGGAACAGGGACGCTGGTCGCAGAGCCCCCACCCTCGCCCATCGCGCAGGTGGATATCGGAGGTGACGGCGGGGTAAGCTTCAACTTCGTTAATGCCGATGTGCGCGAAGTGTTGCGGGAGACGCTCGGCGAACAGCTGCATATCGGTTACGTCGTCGATTCCCGGGTGCAGGCGATGATCACCGCGCAGACCGGCGGTCCCTTGCCGCGTCAGGCCATTCTTCCGACCCTCGAGGGAATACTGCGCGCCAACGGATTAGGAATGATCCAGAACGGCGGTATCTATCGGATCTCGCCGATCGACGATGCCGCGAAGAACAGCCTCGGTGGCGCGGCGCAGAATCAGCCCGGCTTCGGCATTCGCGTCATCCCGCTACACTTCGTCTCGGCCGCCGAGCTGAAGACCGTCCTCGATCCCTATGCGCCACCTGGCGGATCGATCCAGATCGATGGCGCGCGCAATTTACTCATCGTCAACGGGGCGCAGAGCGACCTGACCGGCATCGAGAGTCTCGTCAAGCAATTCGACGTCGACTGGTTAGCTGGCACCTCGTTCGCCTTGTATCCGCTGCGAGTCGGGACCGCAAAGGAGGTCGCCGGCGAGCTCGGCAATATCTTCGGCGAAGGAGGTACCGGGCCGCTGGCCGGCATCGTCCGCATCGTTCCCCTCGATCGGCTGAATGCCATCCTCGTCATCTCGCCGCAGCGACGTTATCTGCAGGAGGTAAAGAACTGGGTCGACCGCCTTGACTATGGTGACGATGAGACGACGCCGCGGCTCTTCGAGTACCACGTACAGAACAGTCGCGCCGTCGATCTGGCGGCGGTTCTGACGAAGCTGCTTTCGTCCGGTCAGGTCGGCACGGTGCAGCCGGAAGTCGCCCCGGGCGCTCGCGCGACGGCGCTGATCCCGCAGACGGCATCAGGGGGCCCCGGGTCGTCGAACTCAGGCGGCGGTCCGCAGCTCGGATTGATGGGCGCGCTGCCGTCCGGAAGCAGCGGGACGCGGGGCCCGGCGCCCCCGGGACTCGGATTCTCGCCGGGTGGCGCCTCGGGGCGCTCCGCGCGAAACACGATCGACCAGGCTCTCGATTCCGGCACCGGCACCGGAACGGGTATTGGACAAACCGGGACCGGGCTGGAGCTGCCCCCCGTGCGGGTCGTCGCGGACGAGAAGAACAATGCCGTCGTCACCTATGCGCGTCCCCGCGACTATCGGATGATCGAAGACGTCATTCGGCGGCTCGATATCGTGCCATTGCAGGTCTTGATCGAGGCGACGGTCGCCGAGGTCACGCTCAACGACGAGCTGAGCTACGGGCTGCAATTCTTCCTGAAGCGCGGTGCCAATATCGCGGGGTTGACGGCGCCGACGATCAGGACGGCGCCGACCAACGGTACCGGCTCGATCGCTGACATCACCTCGGTATTCCCCGGCTTCAACTATGTTCTCTCGACCGGCAGCGCCCGAGCAATTCTCAACCTTTTGAGCTCTGTCAGCCATGTCGATGTCGTCTCGTCGCCGCAGCTTCTCGTGCTGGACCATCAGACGGCAGCGCTCCAAGTCGGCGATCAGGTGCCGATCATCACCCAGTCCGCGATAAGCGTCGTCACGACAGGGGCGCCGGTTGTCAACAGCGTCGATTATCGAAATACCGGCGTGCTCCTGCAGATCACCCCGCGCGTCAATGCGAGCGGCCTCATTACTTTGGACATCGACCAAGAGGTGAGCGACGTGAAGGCGACAACGACGTCGACGATCGATTCGCCGACAATCACGGAACGCCGGATCGTCAGCTCGGTCGTGACGCAGGACGGCGAGACGATCGCGCTCGGCGGTCTCATTCTCGACAAACAGGACAACGAGCGTAGCGGCATCCCGCTGCTTTCGGACATTCCCGTTCTCGGTCCCCTGTTTCGCTCGACCACGAAAAGCCGGGGCCGAACCGAGCTTCTCGTCCTGCTGTCGCCGAAAATTATCCGCGACGCCCGTGAAGCTCGCGGCATGACCGAGGAGTTGCGCAACCGGATGACCGCGGTGAAGCCCCTTGCCGCAAAGATTCGATGATTCGGCGGGGGCGGGCGAGCGCGGCGTCGCGCTCGTCCTCGTTCTCTGGCTGCTGACTCTGCTTGCCATCCTCGTGGTCGGCTTTGCCGGCGACGGGCGCACGCAACTGCATCTGGCGCGCAATCAGCACGAGTCCGCGGCGGCGCAAGCCCTCGCCGACGCTGGCGTGGCCTTTGCTGTTCTCGGGATCTTCGATCCCGCGCCCTCGACGCAATGGCGCGCCGATGGGCAAGTGCACGTCGTGCAGTACGGCGGTGGCGAGTTGCAGGTCAGCGTGCAGGACGAGGGCGGCAAGCTCGACCTGAATGTCGCGCCTTTGTCTCTGCTGGCGAATCTTTTCCGTGTCCAAGGCGTGGCGAACGCAGATCAGCTCGCGCGCGCCGTGGTGGCGGGCCGCCCGGCGGCGGTCTCGAACGATGGCGGACAAGGGGCGGCGGCGATCACGCCCGCCTTTGTTGCCGTCGAGGATCTCCGTCGCATGCCGGGCGTTGATTGGAAGATTTACGATCTCATCGAGCCCTTTGTGACCGTCTATTCCGGCTCTCCTCAGTTCGACCCGATGACGGCGCCGCGCGCCGTTCTGCTGAGTTTGCCCGATGTGCAAGAGAATACGATCGACGAATTCATTATCGAACGCACCGCGCCGGCTGCGATCGGAGCGGATTTCTCGCTGGTTGTCAGCCATGGCGATGTTGCGGCGGCTGCGCCGCTTCGCGTCTTTACCGTGCGGGCGGAGGCCACGACCGCGGTTGGTGCGCGCTTTGTCCGCGAGGCCGTGGTCATACTGACCGCTCAAGCGGAACTGCCCTATCGGATCTTGTCGTGGCGATCCGCGCATCGCAACGACGGAGCCTCGTGAGCCGAGAAAGGACGACCCGGCATCGTTCGATGCCGGGTCGGTTGGCGACGAAGGATGTGAGCGGCGGTCTCTCGCCTCAGAGCTTGTCGTGATCGAAGTCGAACATCTCGAAAAGATCGCCAATCGCCGGGCCGTTGACCGGGACGTAGGGGTTTTCCGGCGATGCGGTCGGGTTCGGCAGGTTGTCTCGGCTGCGGCCGGTGATCGGCGACAGTTTCCAATTCCGGTTGATGAATTTGACCAGCGAGGCATGGTCGTAATAGGCGTGCTCGACATGCCCGCCCCGCGAGAAGGGGGATACCACGATCAGCGGAATCCGCGTGCCGTCGCCGAAAAAGTCGACCGGCTGAATATAGCCGGAATCGTAATATCCGCCGCCTTCGTCGACGGTGATGATGATCGCCGTGTCGGCCCAGAGCGTGGGATTGCGATGGACGGACTCGACGATCTTTTGGGTGAAGGCTTCGAAGAGATTGAATTTCGAGGAGGCGGGATGTCCGTCCAGCAAGCCGCCCGGCTTGACGAACGAGACCGCCGGCAGATCGCCGCTGCTGATGTCGGCGTAGAGATCGGTCGTATCTTTCAAGTGCGCAGTGCGGACCGCCTCATTGGTCATGATTGCGGTCTCATAGAGAAACGGATTGCAGATGTTGCAGTAGACGCTTGTCTTCGGGGTCGTGACGAAACTGTTCCACCCTTCGCCGTAATATTTCCACGAGATGTCGTGCGCCAGCAGCGAGTCCGCTATCGTACGGACAGGAGACGGGGGAATGGTGAACGGACTCTGATTTACCGTGCCGTCGCCGTTGAATCCGGGATTGTAGTTGTTCAGCAGATAGTAGGTGCTGGCTGCGCAATTCGGGTTGGGGTGAGAGTTTATGGACTTGAGGTAGTCGATGACGGCGGCAACGCCGGGCGCCGTCGGATCCGAGCAGTTGCTGTAGCTGCCGCCGGAGTAGCCGTCCTGGGTGTAGTAGTTGTTAGTTCCGGACTGAGGATCGGGGTTTTCGATCTCGTTGGTCGGCGGCGAGGCCGGACTGCCGCCGGCGTCGGTAAAGTAGAACGCGTCGGCCGCGCCGATCATAATGCTGTTGGCACCGGTGCCGCCCATGACGGGCTGGTGATAGTTGTCGCTGATCGCGTAGCGGTTCGCGAGGGCGGTGAAATAGGGGACGTCGCCAATGTTGACGTTATAGAAGCCCATGGCCGTCGCGCCTTCGCGCGTGGTCTCGTCGTTGAAGCCGGCAGGCTGCGGGGCGCCGTTGCTGCCCGCTCCGACCGATACTTCGACCCAGGGGAAGAGATCCAGGAGACACCCGCTGGGATTGTCGGCGCTGGCGTGAGAGGCGTCGCAGTCCACCTGCTGCCACATCTGATAAAAGCGATGGACCGGGCTGTTGGCATACTCGTCGTAGCCAAGGCTTGGGCTCAGCTGGAAGGCCCCGTTCGGTAGGTTGTTCACATTCGGGATACGCGTGTCGATGACTCCGTTCGGAAGGCCGGTCGCGCCGGTCGTGAGAAACGCGAGGGCGGTCTTGGGCAACGCGTCGCCTTCCAACTCCGCAGCGACCGCGAGCGTCGCAAGGGGTGGAGGATTGGTGTCGCTCGCAGAAGTCGGCGCGCTGCCGGTGTTTGGGGGTGGAAGCGTAGCGTAGAGTGTCTTGCTCGACGGGCTGATCGTGTATTTGGCCGATCCCGTGACATTGGCCTTATATTGCTGCGCGAGCGCAAAATTCGGTCCGGGCGTGCCGTCGGCGTTGATGATCCCTTTCGACAGGAGGTTCGATACGGTCTCGCCGTGCGGCGGCTGATAGGCGCCGAATACATGATCGAAAGTGCGGTTCTCGCCGACAATGATGATGACGTGCTTGATCGGACTGGCAGTGTCGCTTTCCGGCTTCCGATCGTTTGCGTGTGCCGATAGGGGTACCAGAAAAGCGGCGGCCAGCAAGGATGCGGCGGCGCCGCCGGCTAGTCTGATCAGATTTGAATCAGGCGACCACATGAGCGTCTCCAATGCGCAGACTTCGGGACAACTCAGCGTAGTCTGTTTGTGTTACAGTATTAGTTAAGAATGTCCCTTTCTTATCTAAGAAGCTTGTCGCGTAAAGTGTTATATTATTTGCGGCCCTCTCGCGTAACCCTTTAGTCAAGTGATCCATAAGGATGTGCGATCCAAGTGTCGCGGCAGATGAACGCGTCAAAGGGACGGGCTGCGGCGAGTATGTGCCGCGACGCGAAAGGTGATCGACATTCGATCCAGATGAAAGGCGCCGGCTCCCAGCTGAACCACGTCCGCAAGGCTTCCCACGTCGCGCTGGGCGACAGCTGCAGCGATGAGCTTTGCGTGGCCGAGACCGATGCCTTCGCGGTGTCGAACAAAGCGTTAGGTACGATGGATTGCGACGACGGTCATAGCGGGCGGCGCCATCAGCGACGTGCCCGGGAACGCGAACCTGGTTGATGCTACGATGATCGCCGACGTCCCAGGAGTCAGTTCAAGCACCGTTCGGTGTCACTCGGTTGCACGACGAGCTTCGCGAGGTTGCTGAAAGACTATATCTAGGGAACGGTCGGAAGGGGGCGGTGCCCCCCTTCCTTGCCAGCCGTCTACTCTGTCGCTTGGTCGTCGGCCTCGGGGTCAGTCGGAGCGAAAACGGCGATGCAACCGTTGTTTGGCGCCGCTCCGCATACCGTGTTGTTCCTCGGTATCGGGACGAAGACTTGGTTCGTCACGTAATCGGCCGCGACCGAGTGAGGGTTTCCAGGTGCCTTGTTCGGATTCGTCGGAATGTTGGTGTCGAAAGCGACCGGCTTGGCGTCGATGATGCCGAGTTGCTGATTGCAAGCGCCGAGATAGTGCTGGTCGCCTGGATTGAACCAGACTTCGTCGCAGCTCGCCACCTGCGCAATGGTATTCAGTACCTTCGCCGTCTTGATGTCGACGACCTGCACCGGGCCGGCATTGCAGCCGAGGAACAACACCTCGTTCTTCGGCCCCAGCGCGAGTCCATTTGACGAGCAGTTCGTGACCGTCAATTTCCGGGTAACTTTGATGCCCTCTTCCTTGTGGGTACCCGGCTTGATGACGGCTATCGCGCCTGTGGTCGCAACAGCTCCATCCTGCGGCACGGCGATGTAGAACTGTCCGTCCTTCGGATTCCAGACCGACTGTTCGATGCCGTTCGTTGCGTCGGGTGTTCCGTTCGAACCATCGAACACGATCCTCGCGAGAATCTCGTGCGTGTGTCCGGGCTGCACCGGCCGCGTCGAGATCAAGGTGACGAAGGGCTTCGTCGGACCCTTTCCGATATCTTGCTCCCCGGGATTTGCCACGATGAAGATCTGATCCCGCGGGTCGAACGCGACCTCGTCCGAACGAAAACAGCCGCCCGTGTTGATGGTGTCTGTTACTTGCTGCGTGATCAGATCGATGACCTTGACCGAGCTGTCGCAGTTATCCGTCGCATAAGCGATCTTTGGATCGGCATTTTTCACGATGGGACCGGAGAATGTCGGCGAATCCGTGACCCATGCCTCGACGTTGTTGACCGTGACGACGCCGTTCGGGCCGGAAACGTCATTCGGCGCCGGGTCGACGTTCGGGTCGGAGACGAGACCTGTGAACTTGTCCGATCCCGTTGGAGAGATGATCGTCGGCGTGCCGGTATTGAGATCGATGAGGTCGAGTGAAAAATTCGTCCGGTCGGCAAGCAGGTAGACCCGCGACAGCGGATCGACCCAGCTGATGTCGAACGATGAGAGCGATTTTCCACCAGGCAATGCGATCGCCTTCTGGAATGTTATCGTGTCGCTCTCATCGGCCCAGGCACCGCCCGCCAAGAGAGCTACAGAGGCGACAAATGCTGCGAGTTTGATGCTTTGAATCGTCACGGATACCTCCCTACTCTACACATTATTGAAGACGGGCATATCAATTCCACCAAATGGAAAAGTTGTAAATATAGAAAAAAGTAGAAATAATTACTTGTGGAGAACGTCTACGTTCTAAAGGTTCCAATACGTCTTTTGAATTCTTCTCATTCAAATGTATGCAATTGATCCTGGCCTGCATCGCCTGGGAATACTCACGCAGAACGCGCTATCTTGATCCCGGTTTGCCGCCTGTGACCGCTAATCTCCGCGACCGGAGGCGCATGAGCAGTCTCGGCTCCGCCGGTTCTTTGAAATTGCCTTTCTGCGGCTGAACGCGAAATGCCGGATGGATCTTTGCTCGAATGGCGTTGGTTCCGAGATAATGCGTCTCCTGGCACTGAGCCGTTATCTCGCCGCGTTTCTGGACGGACGCGCCGTCAACCCGATCAACACCGGCATCGCGAGCAGGACCAGCGGAAACTGCAGGATCAGCCCGGCGATGATGGCGATTGCCAATGGCTGCTGCATCGCCGATCCCTGGCCGATCGCCAGAGCGAGTGGGAGGAGGGTCAGGATCGCCGCCAGCGTGGTCATGGCGATCGGCCGGGCGCGATTGCGGCTCGCTTCGATCAGCGCCTGGCGAGGTGCCATCGCGTTGACGAGCTCGGTGTATTCCGAGACGTAGAAGATCGCCATTTCGGTTGCGATGCCGATCACCATCGTCATGCCGATCAGCGCAGTGATGTTGAGTTCGACGCCGGTCAGCCACAGCCCGCTGAATACGGCGCTGGTTGAGAGCAGCGCCGCGCCGATGATGATCGTCGGCAGCCAGAAGCTCTCGTAAAGGAAGAGCAGCAGGACGAACTCGGCGATGAGCGCGGCGGCGAAGACCTTGGCAAGGCCGGCAAAGGCGATCTGCTGCTGCGCATAGAGGCCTCCGAGTTCATAGGTGACGCCGCTGCCGAGCAGCCCCGGCTTATCCAGCTCCGCTTTGACGTCGGCGACGGTCGAGCCGAGATCGCGCCCCTCGATGCGCGCCGTCACGGCGATCATCGGCTGCAGATTGTCCCGGCCGAGCTCGGGCTGGCCAGGATCGGCCACCAGCGTCGCAATCCGGCTCAGCGGGAAGATATGACCGTCCGGCGCGCTGAGCGGGATGGCGGCGAGATCGCTGTCGCGCCGGCGCAGCCCTTCGGTCAGGCGGACACGGACGGCGGTTTCCTTGAGCGCGCCGGGCAATCTGGTCGCGATCGCGCCGTTGAGCGAAGAATCGAGCGATTTCGTCACCGTGTCGGGATCGACCCCTTCGATCGCCGCTTTGACGGGATCAATGCGGATCAGCAGCGCGTCGCCGGCGAGATTGACGCCGTCTTTGACCTCGACGACGCCACCGACTTGGCCGATTGCCGCCGCAACCTTGCGAGCTTGCGGAATGAGCTGGCTCGGGTCGGTTGCAAAGAGCTTGATCTCGATCGGTTGCGGCACTGCCGTGAGGTCGCCGATCAGATCTTCCATGAGCTGCGCCAGCTCGACCTCGACGCCGGGGACCCGGCTCTGAATCGCAGCGAGCACGTCCGCCATCACCGCATCGATCGGGCGCCGTTTGCCATCCTTGAGACGGACGAAGAAATCGCCCTGGTTCGGCTCGTTGAGGCCGCCGCCGAGGCCAAGACCGGTTCGGCGCGAGAAAGTCGCGACCTCAGGCGTCGCACGTAGGATGTCCTCGATCTGACGCAGCTCGCGATCGGTCTCGTTAAGAGAAGTGCCCGGCTTGGTGCGGTAGTCGAGCACGAAGCCGCCCTCGTCCATCGACGGCATGAACCCGGTGCCGACGTTGCGATAGGCGAGATACCCCAGCGCGATCAGCGGCACGATGACGAGCGCGAGCAGCCAGGGGGTATGGAACAGTCGTTCAAGGGCGGCGCGATGCCAGGCGGCGATCCTGCCTTCGCGCCCGGCGCCGGGATCGCGCCAGCGCGCGAAGTCGATGATCCAGCGCGTCAGGACCGGCACTGCGAAGGCCGTGAGCAGATAAGAGATGATCAGCGCCGCGCCCATGGTGACCGAGAGCGCCTTGCTGAAGGCGCCGGTGACGCCGGTCATGAAGCTGAGAGGCAGGAATACGATCAGCGTCGCCAGGCTGGAGCCGCTCAGCGGCGTCAGGAACTCGCGTCCTGCTGGCAGCACCGCGGCGCTGCCGCCATGGCCTTCGCCGGCGCGGCGGGCGATATGCTCGAGCATGACGATGACGTCGTCGATCAACAGCCCGACGGCGGCGGCGATGCCGCCGAGCGTCATGATGTTGAAGCTCATGCCGAGCAGGCTCAGCACCAGGATCGTCGCGGCGAGCGTCGCCGGCACGACGATCACCGCGACGAGAGTCGCCCGCCAGCTGCGCAGGAAGGCGAGGAGGACGAGCCCGGCGAGCGCCAGCCCGATCAGCACGGAATCGCGCACGCTCGCCGCCGATTGCGTCACGAGCCCGCTCTGGTCGTACCAATTGGCGAGATCGACCCCTTGCGGCATGCGGAAGCCGGCGAGCTTCTGCCGCACAGCGGCGGCGATCGCGACGTTGTTGCCGTCGGGTTGCTCGTAGACGTTGAAGAGCACGGCCGGCTTGCCGTCCTCGTCCACCTTGATCCATTCCGGGGCCGTTCCCGGCGCGACCTCGGCGACATCGCCGACCCGGATGATGCCGGCCGCCGCGGCCTTGACGACGACGTTCCGTACGTCCTCGACGTGGCGCAGCGTGCTGTCGGAGACGACGAGCGACAGCCGATCATGATCCTCGATGCGTCCGACTGCGCTCAGCTGGTTCGCGACGCCCAACGCCGTCGCGACGTTCGACATGGTGACGCCGTGCGCGGTGAGCCGGTAGGGATCGACGAGCACATGGATCTCGGCCGTGGCGCCGCCCTGCACGTCGACGCGTGCGACGCCGGCGATCGACGACAGCAGCGGCACGATTTGATAGAGCGCAAGGTCGCGCAGCGCCACTGGCGAGACGGTCGCTGAGGTCAGGCCGTAGGCGATGATCGGAAACGTCGTCGGGTCCATTCGGCGGACGTTGTAGCTGGTGCCCGGCGGCAGCGACGGCAGCACCTGTGCAATGGCGGCGTCGACCTGCAGCGCCGACGCGATCATGTCGCGACCCCAGCCGAAATCGAGCGAGACGCGCGCCGAACCGCGGCTCGACACCGAGCGCACCTCGAGAACGCCAGGGACGAGGCGGATCGCCTGCTCCACCGGGCGGGTCACCAGCAGCACCATCTGATCTGCGGGCCGGTCGCCGGCATCGAGGCTGATGACGACGCGCGGAAAGCTGACCTGAGGGAAGAGCCCGACCGGCAGCGACAGCGCGGCGACCGCGCCGGCCGCGGCGAGCGCCACCATCATCACGATGATCGAGCGACCATGACGCTCGACCCAGGCAACGAAACTCATGACTTCGGACCGCCCGATTTCTGGACGTCGGGTTTCTTGTCATCCGCCTCGTCCGGCTCTGTGCGCACGTCCATGCCGTCCGACAGTTGATAACCGCCCTCCGTGATCAGAGGGCGCGCCGGGTCGAGGTCACCGTCGACGACCGTCCAGTCGCCGTCGCTCCCGACAATCTTGACGGGGACCGCCGCCGCCTTGCGGTCGGCGAGCTGAAAGACCCGGTCGCCCTTGCCGTCGTTCAGCACCGCAGCACGTGGCACGATCCAGCCGGAGAACTCGCCGACCGTGACGATGGCGCGGAACGCGGCACCAGGCAGGACCCCGTCGCGCGGCACATCGACCGTGGCCTCGATCTTACGGCTCCTGGGGTCGAGCATGGCGCCGACGGTCGCGACGGTGCCGGCGACCGCGGCGCCGCCGTCGAGCGGCTCGAGCCTGACCGTCTCTCCCGGCTTCAGCTTGCCGCGCTGCGAAGGCTCCACCCCGATGGTGACGACGATCGCATCGACGCGGAGCAGCGTGGCAAGGCTCGTGCCGGCAGCGACGCGGTCGCCGGCATTGACGGGGATCGCCATAACGACGGCCTCGAACGGCGCCGTCACGGTTTCGAAAGGTTGGCCGCCGCCTTCGCGGCGCAGCGCGTCGATCGCCGCCTGGGCGTCGCTGACCGCTTTCTCGGCCTGCGCAAGCTGCGAGCGCGTCGCCAGCTGCTGCTTCAGCAGCTGCTCGACATGGGCGCGTTCCTCACGGGCGAGGTTGAGCGCCGCCAACGCCTGTTCCCAGGCCATGACGGCCGCCGCATCGGCAGCGAAGGTCAGGATGGCGTCGCCTGGGCGCAGCTTCTGGCCCGGTCGCACGACGATCTGCTGGATCCGTCCGGCGCGCGGCAGGCTGATGCTGCTGGTGTTGCCGGTCTGCGGCTCCGCCGTGCCATAGCAGGTCAGCGTGTCCGGCAGCGTGCCGCGCTGGACCGGCACGGTTGCCACCAGGACGCTTTGCTCGGCCGCTTTGTCCTGGGCGATGGCGGTGGCCGCAAGCAGCGAGAGCCCGACTGCAGTGGCGATTAGCCGCTTCGTCATTCCATCTCCGTGGTATCCGGCAACTGGACCGTCGGCATGCCGATGCCGAGCACCGTCGTCAGCGCGACGCGCTGCTCGAAGAGGAGTTGCTCGATCGTGATGATCTCCTGCTGCTTGGCGATCCGCGTCATGGTCAAGTCGATGTAGCCGCGCTCGTCGATGTCGCCGTTGGCAAACGCTGCCTCGGCGCGATCGGCGATACGGCGTGCCGCCGCCAGGTGGCGGCGAGCGGTCTCGATCTGGCCTTCGAGAAGGCGCTGCTGCGCCAGCATCGCGCCGATCTCGCCGCTCGCGGCCGTGAGGCGCGCGGCGAACTCGTCGTGCAACTTCCGCCGCGTCGCCCGGGCGATCGCGATATGTCCCTGGTTGCGGTTGAAAATCGGCAGCTCGAGCGAGATAGACGGCCCGGCCGTATAGATATGGCTGGAGTCGGTCCCATAGTTGCCGCCGAGGACCAACGCGGGAAACTGCGCCAGGATGGCGCCGCGCAGCGTCTCCTCCTGAGAACGGTAGCCGAGCTGCAGCGCGATCAGATCGGGACGCCGCCGCGGCAGGTCGTCGAGCATTTGCGTTGCCGCGCCGGCGTCGACCGACGGCAGCTCGACACGGTCGGTGAGAGGGAGCTCGACCTCCGGCGCCAAACCGATCAACGCATTCAGATCATGCCGGCGGGTAAGGCGCAGCCGGTCGGCGTCGGCGATCTGCCGGTCGATGTCGCTCAGCGTGGTCAAATCCGGAGCCACGGTCGTCAGGTCGGCGTTTCCCTGCTCGAGCGCCCGCCGGCCGCGGTCATAACGCTGCGCAAAGAGCGTTCGCGTCTCCTCGAGGAGTCGACGGAGGGCATCGCCCTCGACGAGATCGACCGCGAGGAGCCGCGCCTTGCCGACGACCTGCCACTCCTGCCACAGCAGTTCGGCGTCCACCCGGCGCACGGCGTAACCGGCGCTGCGGCGCTGCGCCGAGAGCGTGACCAGCGCCCTGATGTCCTCGGTCAAGCCGGCGCTCCAGGCATCGAAATTTGCCGGACCTTTGATCAGCACCCCATAGCTGCCGTTGAGCTGCGGATTCGGCAAAAGGCCTGCCTGCAGCAACTCGGCCTCGGCGATGCCCCGGGCGTTTCGCGCCGCGCGCAAGTCAGGGTTGTTTTCTAGCGCAAGAAGAACAACCGTTGCTACGTCGAGCGGCCGATCGAGCTCCGCCGGCGCGCGCCAACTCAGCTCGGCGAGGCCTTTCGCCACATGCGGCGTCTCGTCGAGCGCAAGCGGTTCGTAACTCTGGCACGCGGTCACCCCGACCACGACGCTGAGCGACGCGAGCAGGCGCGCGACAAACTCGCGAAATCCGATCGTTCTTTCCATGCGGCGCAACGATGACGGGGCCAAGCTTACGGGGCAATGCCGAAAACATTGGGAATCGGTAACTTGACGGCGCGAGGATTGCGCTCCCAATGGAACGCTCAGGAGGGGCGGAGTGAAGATCTTGCTCGTCGAGGACGATCCCGAGGTGGCGGATTACGTCAGACAGGGTCTGCAGGAGGAGCGACACCACGTCGCCACCGTCAGTGACGGTCGCGAAGCCTTGTTTCGTGCGAGCGGCGAGGATTGGGATCTGCTCATCGTCGATCGGATGCTGCCGCAGCTCGACGGTCTGGCTCTCGTGCGAACGCTGCGTGCCGCTGGTATCGGCACGCCGGTTCTGTTCCTCACGGCGCTTGGCGGGATCGATGATCGGGTCGCCGGGCTGGATGTCGGCGGAGACGATTATCTGGTGAAACCCTTCGTGTTCGCCGAGCTTATAGCTCGCGTCACGGCGCTAGGACGCCGTCCACGGCTGCTCGCCTCGGAGACGCTCCTCGTCGTCGGCGATCTCGAGATGGACTTGCTGGCCCGCCGCGTCACCCGCGGCGATGTCGAAATCCAGCTTCAGGCCCGCGAGTTCAGTTTGCTGGAATATCTTTTGCGCCACGCCAATCAGGTTGTTACCCGCACGATGTTGCTGGAAAGTGTCTGGGACTTTCATTTCGACCCCCGCACCAACGTTGTCGAGAGCCACATCAGCCGGCTGCGCGGCAAGATCGATAAAGGCCATGAGGTCGAGCTTATCCAAACGGTCCGCGGTGCCGGGTATCGCATTCGTGCGCCTGAGTAGGCTGTTCCGAACATCGAGTTTTCGGCTGACGCTGATCTACGCCGGACTCTTTGCGGTCTCCGCAATCATTCTTTTTGGGGTCATCTATTGGACCACAGCATCCTTTATGGAAGGCCAGTTCGACGCTTCGGTCGGTGATGAGCTTAACGAGGTTTTGGGCGACGCCGGGGGCGGAGGGGCGGATAGCTTGCGCGTCGTCGTGCTATCCAGCGTCAGGCGCGATCAGAAAGGCTGGTTCTACCAAATGAAAAACGCGGCAGGCGAGGTGCTGGCGGGCAATCTGCCGACACCCGCTCGCTTCAACGCCGTAGGCGAACAGCGCGATGGCCGGCGCACGGTGACGATCGCGAGCCGCGGGGCAGCCATCCGCGGCAGCGAACTGCGGCTTGCCGACGGAGGGACTCTGTTTGTCGGCGCCGACAGCTCGCAACTTATGAGGACACAGGCTCTGGTTGCGCGATCCTTCTCGATCGGATTATGCGCGGTGCTTCTGCTGGCGATCGGCTCAGGCGCCGTGATCAGTCATCGGCTCATCCGCCGTATCGAGGGCATAAGCCGTACGAGCAGCGAGATCATGGCAGGCGACCTTTCGAGGCGCATTCGGATCCACGGCACCGACGACGAATTCGATCACCTTGCCGTCGGCTTGAATGCGATGCTTGAGCGCATCGAGAAGCTGATGAGCGGCCTCCGGGAAGTATCCAGCGATATCGCTCACGATCTCCGGACGCCCCTGTCGCGATTGCGCCACCGCCTGGAGATAGCGAACCGGCGCGGCGAGACCATCGAGGAGCTGCATGAGGCGATCGATGGCTCCGTCGCCGATGTCGATGCGATCCTCGATACGTTCGGAGCCTTGTTGCGAATCGTTCAGATCGAAGGCGGGTCCCGGCGCGCTGGCTTCGCGAGCGTCGACCTCGGCGAACTTCTGCACACGATGATCGAGGTCTATCAGCCGGTCGCTGAAGAAAAGGGACAAGGCGTCACTGGCGAGATCGATTCTTTTCTTCTCGTTCGCGGCGACAAGGAACTGCTGACGCAAATGCTGGCGAACTTGATCGAGAACGCGGTTTGTCACGCGCCGAACGGGACGCAAATTAAATTACGCGGCAGTCGCCGAAACGACGGCATCGAGGTGCAAGTATCGGACGACGGCCCCGGCATTCCTGAAGCGTTGCGCGGGAAAGTCTTCCAGCGCTTCTATCGGATAGAGCCGAGCCGGAGCACGACTGGGAACGGCCTCGGTCTTAGCATCGTGGCGGCAATCTGTGCGCTGCACGAAGTCGATATCGATCTTGCCGATAATGGACCGGGGCTGAAGGTCAGCCTGCTTTTTCGGCCGCAGTCATCAACCTTCACAGCGCGAAGCCTTGGAGATATTCAATGGAATGCTTGCGGCGCACTCGCTTTCGGCACAGCCGGTGCCAGCCTACCGGTTGACGATGTCGGTCGCCCTCGGAGCGCCCGACCGCTGGGACTACGTCGTGTTCGATGCAAGTTCGCATCGCGTGTTCGCCGCGCACGGTGATCGCGTGTCAGTCATCGATGGGCATGACGGCGCCGTCTTGGGTCAGGTGGAGGGAATGCCGGGCGGCACGCATGGGATTGCAATCTCTTCCGCAACAGGCAAGGGCTATACCGACGACGGAAAAGCGGGGATCGCCGTAGCATTCGACCTGAAGACGCTGAAGACCGAAAGCAGAATTCCCGCCGATGTGGACGCCGATGCGATCGCCTTCGATGGCGCTACCGGCCATATCTTCGTGATCGAAGGCGATCCGGCGAAGATCACCGTGATCGATCCGAAGACCGACTCCGTGATCGCGACTATTGGTGGTGGGGGAAAGCTAGAGTATGCGGTCGCCGACGACAGCGGCGCAGTTTATGTCAACGGAGAGGAAAAAAGGGAGATCGTACGCATAAATGCGCGGACCAATACAGTCGATGCGCATTGGCCGATGCCTGCTTGCCTCAGTCCGCACGGACTGGCGATCGATGTGGTCGCACACCGCCTTTTTTCGAGCTGCGTGAACGGCGTTCTGGTCGTGGTGAACACCGATACGGGCGCCATCGTTGCAAACGTTCCGATCGGCAAGGGCAGCGACGCCGTGGCGTTCGATCCTAAGCGCAACCTCGTCTTCAGTTCGAACGGCCTCGACGGTACCGTTTCCATACTGCGGGAAACGGACGCAAATAACTTCGTGCCAGTGGGCACGATCAAAACCTTGGTCACTGGGCGGACGATGGCCGTAGATCCCGAAACCGGGCGTCTTTTCATCGCCGCGGCTGACGTCGATCCAAGCGCCACGCCGGGCGGACGACCTCGACCGCATCCCGGCTCGTTGAAGTTGCTCTTTCTCGACCCCGTTCATTGAGCCGTGACGAGGCAGGCTTGCGGGTTCCGACTGCTCCTCACTTTGCATTCGATCCGCTTTGGCCGGTGGGGCCTTGCGGCGCAGTCTGCGGTGATCCCGACGAGGCGATCGCGGCCGCAACCTGGACGGTATCCCCGCTTTGCAATGTCTCGGGCGGGCTGTCGATCACCCGATCTTGCGGAGTTAGGCCAGCAGTCACCTCGACACTGTCGCCGAAGTCGCGGCCGAGTTGGACGGCCTTGAGGGTTGCCTTGTTATCGCTGCCAAGGACCGCGACCTGGACGCCGTGGTCGGCGGGGAGGAGCGCGGTGGCTGGTACGCGCACCATATTCGGATCGGCGGGCAGCTGAAAATGCACTTGGCAATACGTACCTTGAGCGAACTTGCCATCGGCATTGTCGGCCTGCAGTTCGACGAGCATGCTGCGCGAGTTGGCGTCCATTGCGCGTGACGTCGTGACCAAGGTCGCCGCGAATTGCTGGCCGGGGTATTGCGGTACTTCGAAACTCGCCTTCATTCCAGTGGTCAGCCCCGCGGAGAAGGCTTGCGGGACCTGCACGTAGATGCGGATCTTGTGCAGGTCCGAAACCTCGAATAGCGGCAGGCCCACGTTGCCGCCACTCCCGACATTGACCAGGGCCCCGACATCCGTGTTGCGTTGCGTGACGACCCCGTCGAACGGAGCGGTGATGTTCTTGAAGTTCTCCATCGCTGAGAGCTGCCGCACATTCGCCTGGGCGGCGTCGGTCAGTGCCTTGGTCGACGCGGCAGCGCCGGCCTTGTCGTCATATGCCTGCTGCGACACCCAATGCGAGCCAACCAGACTCTTCCAGCGCTCTGCAGTGACGGCCGCGAGGCGCTCATTGGCCTGAGCCGTGTCTAGATTGGCTTCCGCTTGTGCGAACTGCTGATCGAGGTCGGGCGTGTCGATCGAGGCCAGAATCTGTCCGGCTTTCACCTCGCCGCCGATGTCCTGCTCCCAGCTCTTGAGGTAGCCGGCGACCCGTGCGTAGATCTCAGCGCGAAAAAAGGCCTGAATATTACCGGGAAGCACTAGGCTTTGCTCGCCTGGGCCACGGTCCAGCTGGGCAAGCTGTACGGTCGGCACGGCTTGCTGGGTCGTCCACGTCGCGAGCTGTCGATCGGCTTCGGCGCGCCTAACGATGCCGACAGCAGCGATGACGCCGGCGACGAGGCCCGCCGTTCCGAGTAACAAAAGCAAGCGTCGTGACGGGATCTTGGTGGGCTGCGTAGGCATCGGTCGCTCCGAACGAATCAGGTGCTGGTTGATGGGGAAGATCGCGACGAATCCTCGCTCGCCTTTTCATCGCGGCGATGGACGAGGCAGAACACGGTCGGGACGAGGAAGAGGGTGGCGCAAGTGGCGAAGAGCAAGCCGCCGATCACCGCACGGCCGAGCGGCGTGTTCTGTCCGGGTTCGATCGCCATCGGCACCATGCCGATGACCATGGCGAGCGCTGTCATCAGCACGGGACGGAACCGCGTGCTGCCTGCCTCCAACGCCGCGGTCATCGCATCGATGCCGGCCGCCATCCGCTCGCGGGCGAAGGCGACCACCAAAATGCTGTTCGCCGTGGCGACGCCCATGCACATGATCGCGCCGGTGAGCGCCGGAACGGAGAGCGTGGTTCCGGTCGCGAAGAGGATCCAAACGATGCCGGCAAGCGCCGTCGGCAGCGCCATGATGATCACGAAAGGGTCGAGCCAGGACTGGAAATTGACGACGATCAGCAGATAAATCAGCACGATCGCGAAAGCCAAGCCGATTAAGAGCTGCTGATACGCGCTCGTCATCGTCGTTACTTGGCCGCGGAGGACGATGCTGGCACCATTCGGCACATCGTGGGCCGTGTCTTGCATCACCTTGCGGACGTCGGAGGCGATGCCGCCGAGGTCGCGTCCCTGCGGCGTCGCGTAGATATCGATGACGGGGCGAACGTTGTAGTGCGAGGCGACCGCATCGCTTGCCACGCGCTGCACCGTCGCCAAGCCACCGAGCAGCTGCGCGGCGCCGCCCGTCCCGGCGCCGGGGGTCAACGGCAGGTTCTGCAGCCCGCTCATGGTGTCGATGTCACGCTGCGGCGTCTGCACCGAGATCGGATAGGAGACGCCGGTCTTCGGATTCAGCCAGTAGGTCGGATTGGTCTGTGTGCTCCCGGCAAGGGTGTCGAGCATGGCTGTCGCTGCATCCCTCTCGCTGAGGCCGACCAGCCCGGCCAGCGAACGGTCGACATTGACGTTGAGCGTCGGCTGCTGGAAGGCCTGCTGGACCCTCGCGTCAGCAATGCCGGGGATCAGCCTGATCCGTGACAACAGCTCGCTTGCATACTTTCGGTCTGCCTGCAAGTCGTTGCCGACCACCTGCAAATCGATCGGTGCGGGCGCGCCAAAATTCAAGATCTGGCTGACCATATCGGCCGGCAGGAAGGCGAAATTGGTGCCGGGAAACAGGCGCGGCAGCTTTTCCCGCATCGCCTTGACGTAACCCGCCGTCGCCGCGTGATTCGGATTCAGGCTGATCAGGATGTCGGCGTCCTCGACGCCGATCGTCCCGGAGTTGTTGTAGGCCATGTTGATGCCGCTCACGCTGAGGCCGATGTTGTCGACGATGCCGCCAAGCTCGTCGGCCGGGATGATCGTGTGGATCGCATCGCCGACGCGATCACAAAGCAGGGTGGTTTCCTCAATACGGGTGCCGGTCTGCGCCCTGACATGTATCTTGATCTGGCCGCCGTCGACATTCGGGAAGAAGTCCTGACCGAGATACGGGGCAAGCCCGAATGAGAGCAGAGAGAAGCCGAGGAAGCCGGCGACAAGCTTACTGCGGTTGTTCAGACACCGCTGCAGGAGGCCGCCATATTGCAGCCGAAGCGCCTCGAACCGGTGCTCGAAGCCTTTTTGAAATCGGACCAGCGGATTCCGGCTCGCCGACTGGGCGCTGGCCTCGCCTTTGACTTCGTGCTCGCCGCTCCGGGACTGGTTACGCAAGAGATAATTCGCGAGTGTCGGCACGAGCGTGTAGGTCAGTAAGTAGGAGGCGATGAGGGCGAAGACGACCGCCTCGGCGAGCGGACGGAACAGATAGCCCGCGACGCCTCCCAATCCGAACATCGGCACGAAGGCGATGCAAATGCACATGAGAGAGACGGTCGCCGGGATCATGATCTCGTGGGCGCCCTCCAGGATCGACGTCTCGATATCTTGACCGAGGTCAAGGTGCCGGTTGACGTTTTCGATTGTCACGGTCGCGTCGTCGACGAGGATGCCGACGGCAAGCGCCAAGCCACCCAGCGTCATCACGTTTATCGTCTCGCCCAGGAGTGAAAGGGCGGTGATCGACGCGAGAATGGCGAGTGGGATCGATACTGCAATGATCAAGGTCGAGCGCCAGCTGCCAAGGAACAGCAGTATCATCGTCGCCGTCAGCACCGCCGCGATCAGGGCTTCGCGAATGACACCGGACACCGCGCTGGTGACGAATACCGACTGGTCGCCGACAGCCGTCAGCTTCAAACTGGCGGGCATGGTCTTTGCGACGCTCGGCAGCAGGGCCTTGATGCCGGAGATAATGTCCAGCGTCGAGACCGCGCCCGCCTTCACGACCCCCAACAGCACGGCGTTCTTGCCGTCGACGTGCACGACGTTGGTCTGTGGTGGGCTCCCATCATGAACATGCGCGACGTCGCGCATGTAAATGACAGTGTTGTTGACGGTCTTGATCGGCAGATCGTTGAAGGCCGCAATCGTACTGGGCGAATCGTTCAGATTGACCGTGTATTCCAGCTTGCCGATCTTTTCGGTCCCGACGGGGGTGATCAGGTTCTGGATCGATAAGGCATTGACGACGTCGTTTGCGGAGATCCCGTAGGTGTGCAGCGCCTGCTGGTTCAGGTCGGCCTGCACCTGCCTGACCTTGCCGCCATACGGCAGCGGGATGGCGGCTCCCGCGACCGAGGCCAGCTGTGGACGGATGAAGCTGCTCGCATCATCGTAGAGCGTCGTGTCGGAGAGCTTATCGCTCGATAGTGCAATCTGCAGGACCGGAACGCTCGAGGCGTTGAAGCTCAGGATGGTCGGCGGCGTGACGCCGGCGGGCATCTGCTTCAGCACCGTTTGCGACATCGCAGAGACCTGCGCCAGCGCCGCGTTGATGTTCACGGTCGGCTGGAAGAAGATCTTGATGATCCCGTAATTCGGGATCGACTGCGATTCAATATGCTCGATGTCGTTGACGCTCGTCGTGAGGGCGCGTTCGTAGTAGGTAACGATCCGGCCAGACATGTCGTCGGGGGGAAGGCCAGTGTAGCTGAATACGACGCTGACCACCGGAATGTTAATGTTCGGGAAAATGTCGGTCGGCGTGCGCAGCGCAGAGCTCGCGCCGAAGATGAGGATCAGTACGGCCATTACGACGAACGTATATGGGCGCCGAAGGGCGGTCTTGACGATGCCGATCATGCTTGGCTCCCTACGGAGGTGTCATGTTGAAAGCCGTTCATCGCGTTGCGAGCCATGCGGTGCCCGCGAGCACGAGTGCCGGAACAGCAAATACAGCCCATGCCGCATGGTTGCTGCCGACCAGCATGAGCTCGGTGGCAACGACAATGGTCACGACCGCACTGGTCGGGGCATCCCCGAAAAGCGTCTTCAGCAGCGCGCGCATAGCAGAGTCTCCATCGTCTATCGCTGGTGCAGCACGGCCATGAGGTTGAGCCCGCCCAGTGCGTAGAAGGCAGCGAGCGCGAGCAAGCTCCAGTCACCTGCCGGCCACGTGCCGGCGCCGGCGAGGGCTTCGAGCGTCCAGAAGCTGCCGAACGCCGTAATCATGGCGCCGACCGCAAACTTGATCGCGTTTTCAGGGACGCGCCGGAGCGGCGCCTGGACCAGCAGTCCAGCAGCGACTACTACAAGCAACGCCGTCAATGCTCCCGCCGCACCGCTGACCCAGGCGCGCCCGTGCAGGCCGAAAGCGACCACGACAAGCCAGACCTCGAACCCCTCGAGCAGCACGCCCTTGAAGGCGATCAGCCAGCCCGCGACCCGATCGCCGCGGGCGAGTCGCTCTCGCGTCGAAGCAAACTCTGCTGCCTCATCGCGGAGGGCCTTGATACCCGCCCCGCGCGCGACGGCCTTTGCCAGCCAGCGCACGCCGAAGAGCAGCAGAAACACGCCAATCGCCAACTGGAGCCATCTGACGTCTAAACCGAGCCCAAGCAGACCGCCAGTGGCGGCCGTCATCGCGGTGAGCGTGCCCAAAGCCGCGATGGCAGCGCCGGCCGCCGCGCGCTTTCCGATGCTCAGGCTCACGGCGAGTACGATAGTGAAGGCCTCGACCCACTCGACGGCAGCGGTGAGGAAGGCGGTAACAATCGTGGACCAGTCGAGCATGGCTCCTACTCCGTCGCAATCGGGCGGTGCAATACGGTTCCGGACGTGCACTCGCCAGCCGCAATTTGGGTCTGGGCCGACCATCTACCGTGCATCGCTGTTCTCGCGGGCGAGGGGAAAACGATCGCCACGCTGAGCGGTGGCGACCAGCTCGACGAGGTAGGCTCCGCCCAGTCTTATGGCTTCTTCAGACAGCGCTGAGCCAACCAATGAAACTCCGCGCGCATCGATGCCGCGCAGAGCGAGCAGCTCAATGATATCGCGCAAGCTGCTTTGACCGATGTGCCGATCTCCGATGCACTCGATCAGCCGGACCTTGCGGTCCACCTCGAGAATGCGGCGCAGTGGCGTCATCGGCTTGGTCGAATACGCGAGCACACCAGCGCAACGGATGCCCTGGCAGAGCACCATGTGCAGGGCGAGCATGCCGCCATACCCGAATCCGCCCAACACGAGGCGGCTCGCATCGAGCCGACGGCTACGTAATTGCTGGTCGATTACCGGCGCGAGACGCAGCGCCGCGACCTCCAGCATTGCCAGATTGGCTTTGGCGAGGTAATCCGTCGGTTGCTGCGGGACCCGATCCGAGGGCAGGTCGGACGGCGCGCTTCCAGGGAGCGCGACGAACGCCGTCGAGGGCACAGCCGAAGCCCAGCGCGCCGCTATGGAGGTCAGGGACTCAGCGGTCACATCGAAATCATGCAGTAGGACCACCAGCGCCTTCGGCGCCCCCTTGGTGATCGGATCGAGCCGCAACCCATGAGAAAATTGACGCCAGGTCATGCATCGCTCCTGAGCCACACGGCCGGCCGGTCGGAGAGTCCGTGGTCGGCGATGCGTCTGGAGCGAATTTGGGATCGAAGTTCTAATGCGGCAAATGCATTAATATCACGAGGACATGTTTAAAATGAATATCCCGCGGCTTACAAGCTCTTGGTCACCGATAGAATGACGCCCCGCAGCCAGCGATGGGCGGGATGGCTGTCGAAACGCCGGTGCCAGAGCATTGCCGTCCCCACGCGCGGCGAGACATATGGCGGCTCGCGGATCTGCAGCGGGTGGTTGCGGACAAACTCTTGCGCGATGCGGCGGCTCAGTGTGGCCACCATGTCGGACTGGACGAGGATCGACGCCGCCGAGAGATAGGGCGCCCGCAGCACTATGCGGCGGGTGAATCCGCGCTCTGCAAGCCACTGCTCGACAAAGCTGGTGTCCTCGCCACTCGACGAGATGTCGAGATGGGATAGGGCAGCAAAGACCGCCGCCGAAAGCTTGCGCTGGCTCGCCGGATGGCCGCGCCGCATCACTGTAACGAAGGAATCCTCGATCAGCGCTGCCGTTGTAAAGCGCTCACCCGGGGCTTGGATGCTGCCGAGCGCGAGATCGAGATCGCCGCGGTCGAGATGGACGATGATGTCCAAAGTTCCGCTCGGCCGCAGGTCGAGCTGGACTGCCGGCGCCGCGGCCGATACGGCGGCGACGAGCGGCGGGGCGAGCACTACCGCTGCGTAGTTGTTGACGGCAAGCGCAAAACGCCGGTCGGACGTCTCCGGGTCGAAAGCGGAGGGCTCAAGGGCAAGCTGCATCTCGCTCAACGCATTGCGCAGCGGCTGGGCGAGCGTCTCGGCGCGTGGCGTCGGCACCATGCCCTCAGGCGTGCGGACAAACAACTCGTCCTTGAGCATATGACGCAGCCGGTTCAGCGCGTGACTCATTGCTGGCTGGCTCAGTCCGATGCGACTCCCAGCGCGAGTGACGCTGCGCTCCTGCATCACCGCGTCAAAAACGACGAGAAGATTGAGATCGAAAGCCCCCCAATTCATCTAGGACATGTATCTGCATCGCGAATTCGTTTCAAGCATGTCTATGCCGACCGCCTGCAGTCAAACTGACGCTTCCGGCGCCGTCGGGCCACATCCGGACCCTCGTGATTCTTGATCCCGCTCCGGAGTATTCGGACTGTTAGGGATATGGCGATGGAGGATATGGCGGAGCGGAGGCAGCGCCGTGACCGTATAACTGGGCACCTGATTGCCATGCGCGTACATGTCCCATCTGTCTCCCTCAGTGCGCACGACCACCACTCCCCCAAGCTTCGCGATCGGATCCTCGCCAAGCTGCAGGCGTCGATGGCGAAGACGGCGTACCATATTCTCATGCCGGCACGGCTGCGCGCGCTCGTCGACATCGATTCGCCGGAGGCGCCGGTGCTCAGCTTGTACCTGAGTCTGACACCGGAGCGGCGCGTCGGGCGCGCCTGGCACACCGTCTATTCCAGCATGGTCCGCAAGGAAACGACGGGATCGCCGATTGGCGGCAGCGCGCGGTTGTGACGGAGGAATTCGAGCGGATCTCACTGCAGCGGTATGCTTTTCAGCGGATCGAGTTGAAAGGCGACGGGAGAACCGCCGTGAGGCGATGGTGGCTGGTCTCGACGATACCGACTGGCGGTATGCGTCCGCCGCGAGGGTGCTATGCGATCGCCTCGGCTCACCGCCTGCTGACGGGAACTCGTAACCCCGGATGCTTATTCCAACGGGTGACCGACGCAGGTGCTCTCGGAATTGACAGGCGCCATGGCGCCGCAGCCTCGCCCGCGGCACCTTGTCGGCCGAGCCATGAAATCCCTCCCCACAGGTGGCTCGAACTCAGCCTCGCTCGGATCGCCGACGCGAGGCTTCCTTTCTGCGGTGACAAGGCCTCGCCGAGAAACGAGATGGTATTCTCATGCGCTCAATAAAACATAGTATAATGTTACCGCTCGAATCAAATTTTATAATAGTTTACAAGTTTTTGCCGAATATTTTTCGAAATCTGTGGTTGTGTATAAGATAAATGGACGCATATCTGACGTAGCGCGGCCCGATTTGATTACAACTAAGGTCGCTATGGGAGACGAGACGGCAGAAGGTAAGGGAGGGGCCACTCGATTTCAGGATCTTTGTAGATATCCGTCGGACGCATTCGGTGGTGATCATTGATGGTACCAAAACTCGTTCACCGTGTGGACGCAGCCGCTGCTGCCGGAGTCCCGCCGGCATGAAGCCGCGACGTGCTAGGTGACGGGGAGCGACGGCGATGGCCGACTTGAAGCTCCTAACGAATCGGTTGGATGGGCTGCCGGACGGCACGGCGGCTCTACGCAACTGCATTCGCGACCTGATCGCGTTGTCGGCGCTGCCGGTGGTGTGGAAGAATAGTGGCCCGCGCGAGATCGGCGACGTCGTTGCCGGAGCGCTGCTCGGGATGGTCGACTGTGACCTCGTCTGCGTCTCCATTCGGCCGGCAGGCGATGAGGCGGCTATCGAGATTTCACGCTCGATTGATGGGACGCATCCCGACCTCGCTCTCGCGGTTTCGATGGCGCTCGTCGATGGCTCGCGGATTGGCATCGGGCACCCAACGTTCGCGAGTCGAACAATGGAAGGTCCCCGGACCGTCGGAATTGGCGCGTTCCGTATCGTCTCGTTTCCGATGGGCTCCGGCGGTGACGCGGTGCTCGTTGCGGCCTCGCGACGGCCCGATTTTCCGAACGAGGCGGAGCGGGCGCTGCTCGGGGTCGGGGCCAGTCAAGCGGCCATCGGACTATATCGCTGGAATGCGGAGGCCGATCAGCGCCGCTTCGTCTCGTTGATCGAGAACTCGCCGGATTTTGTTGGATTCGCCAGCCCTGCCGGCGTGCCGCAATACCTCAACCCCGCCGGTCTCGCGCTGGTCGGGCTTGACGATTTGGGGCAAGCCGACATCAAGAGCGTGCTCGATTTCGTTGCCCCGCACGATCGAATACGGGCTCATGATGAAATCTGGCCGCTGGTGATACGGCGTGGTCGCTGGCGTGGCGAGCTCGGATTTCGGCATTTTCGGACCGGCGTCACGATACCTTTCCTGATCGACTGGTTCCGCATCGACGAGCCGCGCACCGGACGCCTGACGAATCTCGCGGTTGTGGCCCGCGACCCGACGGCGCATAGGCAGTCGGAGGCGAAGTTGCGCCAACTCAACGAATTGCTGGAGAACCGGGTGGCGCGGCGGACCGCCGAGCTCGCAGCGTCGAACGCCAAGCTGGTCGCCGAGAGCGTCGAGCGGGAGCAGGCCGACGCCCGTCTGCACCTCCTTCAGTCAGAGCTCTATCACGCAGCCCGTCTGAGCGCCGTCGGCGAGATGGCTGCGGCGCTGGCGCACGAGCTCAACCAACCGCTGACTGCCGCAGCCATCTCGTTCAAGGCAGCCCGCCGTCTGCTTGCCCGAGGCGATCCTGACCGCTCCGATGTCGCCGAGGTCATCGGCGAAGGGGCGGAACAAATCCTGCGCGCCGGCGAAATCATCCACCGGGTGCGGAACTTCGTGGTCGGTGACGCCGAGAGGCGGGAAGAGAGCGTCGCCAAGTTGATCCGGGAGGCGAGCGCTCTCGCCTTAACCAATGCAAGGACGCTCGGCGTCGAAGTGCGCTTTGATCTTGATCCGAAAGCAAGCAAGCTCTTCGTCGATCGAATCCAAATCCAGCAAGTGCTCGTCAATCTGCTCCGCAACGCGCTCGACGCGATGGGAGATTCCGTATCGCGCGAGCTCGTCGTGACGACGCGGCTGCTGGACCCCGGGACCGTCGAGGTCACCGTGGCCGACACCGGCGCCGGAATTCCCGAGGATC
>JAQGID010000151.1 GCA_028291405.1 Rhodospirillales bacterium
GGACGATGCCGACCGCGCCGACATCGACCGGGCGCAGCGAGCGGTGGCGCAGCAGCTCCGCGCCCTCGACAATCTGATGGAGGCGGCAAGGCTCGAGCTCGGCCAGCGCAAGCCCGTGCCGCAGCAATTCGCCATCGCCGATGCGTTGACAGCGCTTGCGGAGGATTGCGTGCCGCTCGCCGAGCGCAAAGGGCTGCACTTCAGAGTCGTCGCGTCCTCGGCGCTCACCGTCACCGACTATGAGATGCTGATGACGATTCTGCGCAACCTCGCCGGCAATGCCATCAAATATACGCGGCGCGGCGGCGGCGTCGTCATTGGTGTCCGCCGCCGTGGCGCCGCGCTGCGCATCGACGTCCTCGACAACGGCATTGGGATCGCGAGCGACAAGCTGAGCCGCATCTTCGACGAGTTCTTTCAAGAAATGCAGGAGAGCGACGGAGTCGGGCTCGGCCTCGCCATCGTCAAGGAGACGAGCAATTTGCTGAATTGCCCAATCGAGGCAGCGTCGGAGCCGGGCCGCGGCACGCGGTTCAGCATCGTCGTCCCGCATGTCATCGTCGCGAGCCAGGTTCAGGCGCCGGTCAGCTCGCAATAATAGCGCCACAGCGCGACCGCCCGACCGGTCGGTTCACCCGCCGAAGCGCCCGGCGGCGCGGTCCGGCGCTCGAAATTACGGAAGATCGCCTGGTCCTCTTCGCTGATCGGTCGCGGGTTGCCGAGCAGATTCGCCTGGTAGTTCATAACCGCGAGCTCGTTGAGGGCGATCGCGTGCAGCGCCGCCTCCTCGATGCTGGCCGCCGCGGTGGTGATACCGTGGCCGCGCATCAGGCAAGTGCTGTGCGAGCCCATCGCCCGAGCGAGGTCGCCGCCGAGCTCGGGGCTCGAGATCAGGATGCTGCGCTGGTAGGTCGGAATGCCCTCGAGGACGAGCTGCAGCCCGGCCGGATCGTAAGCGCCATACAGCGGCAGCAGCGGCTTGTCGCAGATCGTGAAGAGCACGACGCTCGGCGGGTGGACGTGAATGACGGAATTGACCTCGGGCCGAGCGCGATAGACCGCGGTATGGATGAAGACCTCGATGGGCACCGCGAGACCGGCATCCTGCGAGCGGACGAGCTTGCCGTCGAGATCGACCTCGATCACCTGATCGTCGGTCGTATAGCGGACGCCGAGCTCGGCTGGGCCGCGCGCCCGAATCAGCACGCGCTCGCTGCCCGGCACGCGGGCGCTGACGTGGCCGGTCGCCGCCTTCGTCAGATCGAGGGTTCCCAGCACGCGGCAGGCACGCGCGACGCGGATTTTGAGATCGTCGAGTTCCGCCACCGATTATTCCTCCCGTTGATTTCGATACGGCTGGAGTGTCGGCAAATCGGCGGCAACGGTCCAGGTAAAACGCCGAGAACCGGGTTCAGGAATACGTGACGGGTTCGGCAATTGGTGCAGCCGCATCGTCGCCCCGCCCGGAACCATTCGCCTGTCGGGCGACGGCATCGTTCGCGAGACCGATCGCCTCTCCGACATCGCCCGGAACCTCTTCGAAAAAGCGCCGGCCGGCTGGGCCCGCGTTCAGGCGATCTGCGATTTCGTGCATCAACATCGCCTTTCGGTTACGAACATGCGCGCGCGACCAAGACGGCGTGGGAAGCCTTCAACGAGGGCAAGGGCGTTTGTCGCGACTACGCGCATCTCGCCATTGCGTTTTGCCGCAGCATGAATATTCCGGCACGCTATTGCACCGGCTACCTTGGCGACATCGGCATGCCGCCGCCCTATGGACCGATGGATTTCGCCGGCTGGTTCGAGGCCTATCTCGGCGGCCGCTGGTACACCTTCGACGCGCGTAACAACATGCCGCGGATCGGCCGAATCCTGATCGGTCAGGGACGCGACGCTGCCGACGTCCCCATCACCCACACCTTCGGCCCGAACACGCTGGTCGGATTCAAGGTCTGGACAGACGAGGTGCCGGGCTGACCCGTGGCTGATGGAGCCGCCGATCGTCGCCGGATGCTCATGATCGGCACGACCAGCTTCGCCGACGACGGCGTCGAGCTCGCTCCATGGTCGCAAGCCTCCTCGACGGCGATCCGATATTGTCCGACAATGCGCAATCTCAATTTTCGTTAAGGCTCCCCTCGACAGCGTGACCGTTCGGTGAAATTCGAGCCGCCGCTCCGGCCGACGCACAGGCTCTGCCGTCGCGACGAAAAATTCGAGCCCGGGGATCGTCGACAGCAAGGAGCACGATGATGGAACACGGCAGGTTCACCTATTCGCCGATCAAGTGCCGCCCCAAGCTGTCGCTCCCGAACGGGGCGCGGGTGGCGGTCTGGATCACACCCAACATCGAGCACTTCCATTACGACAAGCCGGCGATCTCGCTGACTCAGATGACCGCGAGCCTCAAGCCGGACGTGCTGAACTACGCATGGCGCGACTACGGGGTGCGTGTCGGCATCTGGCGGATCATGGAGATTCTCGAGCGCCAGGGCTTCGTCGCCACCGCCGCGCTCAACTCGGAGGTCTGCCTACACTACCCACAGATCATCGAGGAAGGGAACCGCCTCGGCTGGGAATGGATGGCGCATGGCCAGAACAACTCGTCGCTGCTGACCGGTCTGCCCGAGGTGCATGAGCGGGCGCTGATCGACGGCGTCCTGAAGACGATCGAGACCCATACCGGCAAGCGCAGCCGCGGCTGGCTCGGCCCGGCCCTCACCGAGACCGACAACACGCTCGATCTCCTCGCCGAGGCCGGCATCGAGTACGTCGCCGACTGGTGCAATGACGAGCAGCCCTATTGGATGAAGACGAGCAACCGACCGATCGTCGCCATCCCTTATACGCTGGAGATCGGCGACATTCCGATCCTGCTCGATCGCGGCGGCACTGGCGACGATTTCTTCCGCGCCATCGTCGACCAGTTCGATACGCTCTACGCCGACGGCGAGCACACCGCCCGCATCCTATCGATCGCCATCCATCCCTTCCTGATCGGCCACCCCTACCGGGCCCGGCATCTCGAGCGGGCGCTGGCTTATATCAAGAATCACGAGAAGGTCTGGCTGACGACCGGCGGCGAGATCATCGACTGGTTCAAGAGCCAGCCGAGCGAGCGGCCCGGCGGCTGAAACCCCCGCCGACTTGCTGGCGTCGCGGCAAAAATGCTAGTTGTCCGGCGGTCATTGTTGATCGTGAAATCGTCGGGAGAATTCAAAAAGGGAGGAAAGCTCATGAACGCGATCGGCAAATTGCCGCCGACCGCACGCGAGCGCGGCAAAATCGCGCCCGCCAAACTCGCGCATGTCGTGCTGAAGACCGCGCCGGAGCGCGTCGAAATCCTCTCGCGATGGTACAAGACGGTGCTCGAGGGTGAGGCGATGTTCGAGAACGAGGGCCTCGCGTTCATTACCTACGATGCCGATAAGGCTTGCCGAGCGCCCGCGGCATCGCCGAGCCGCGGGCAACGAAGACCAACGCGACGACGGCGAGCAGATAGGGCAACATGACGAAGAACTGGTAGGGGATCTGCGGGTACCAGGTCTGCAGCCGGATCTCGAGCGCCTCGGCGACGCCGAAGCCGACTGCGGCGGCGAGGACGCCGATCGGGTGCCAGCGCCCGAAGACGACGCAGGCGATCGCGATGAAGCCGCGGCCGGCGACCATGTTCTCGACGAAGGAATGGATCTGGCCGATCGCGAGATAGGCGCCGCC
>JAQGID010000159.1 GCA_028291405.1 Rhodospirillales bacterium
TGTATTGGTGCATTGTGAGGCCTCCCCGGCCCATCCCGGCCGACGAACCGTGTTATTCGAGGTCGGGGGTCGGAGCAATCAGCTTCGGTTCAATCGCGGGGCGGCAGCCAATGTCCGCCATCCACCCTCCCCTGACATTCGGAAGGTCTGCTCTGGCAGCCGGCGCGAGCCGCAGAATGGGGTCCGCTGCGCGCCACTTGCAGAACTTGGATCCGCTCCGGAATCCAGACGTTGGCCGCCAGCCCCCCGCAACCGCCGCGCCAATGTGTTCTCGGCTTCGACACGCACTGCCGTGGTGTCCTAGCCCCGCAGAATTGCCTTGGCGCTTTTTGACGCCAGAGGCGGCACCGAAGTCTCTGGCGCGGGGGGCAGATAAATGACCTGACCGACATAGATGCGATCGGGGTCAGTGATCTTCGGATTGGCGGCCAAGATGATGTCCTCGCGATCCGCATGGCCGTAGGCCCCTAGGGCGATCTTCCGGAGGCCGTCCCCGTAGACCACGCGGTAGAGTGCGTTCGGTTTGGGCTGGAAGCCCGGCGGCAAGGGCACGTCGGAATGTTGATCTTGCGACTTGGCCCCGTGATCCGCCGCTTCGATGGAGGCGGCTACCTTCGAAAGAGGTTGGGAACGGTACAGCTTTCGCTCCGCTAGCTGCTCGGCGTCAGCGCGCCAGCGCAGCAGCGCGGCCTGACTCACCTCCTCGACATGCGTGGGGCCCTGTTCCCGAGGCTTTCTGGACATGATGGCACCGCTGATCCGATCGCTCAGGCCGGGGTCGTGAGCCTTCATGTTGGACAGGGAAGCGTAGGGATCCGGCGCCAGCGCAAAGAGCGGCGAAGCTTCATCGCGATCGACCTCGAGCCCCATCTTCAACGCGCCGTCGAGCACCCAGCTCAGGGCGCCATCTGATAGCCCGCGGATGTCCCCTCCCCCTCCGACTGACCCGTGATCGCCCGGCCACCACTGTTGCTGGTACGGGGCGTTCGCCGCGAGCGGCTGGAAGCCTAGGCTTTGGTTGAGCTCGGCGAAGTTCGGCCAAAGCGTCGGTGTGAACGCGACACGGGTTTCGTCGATGGAGACGGCATGGCGGCCGCTCACGACGAGCGAGCTCAGATCGGAGTCGAAGTACTGCTCGTTCCGGTTCGCCCACTTCGCGAAGATGACGTCGCTGGGCACGCCCATGGCCGCCACGGTGTCCCAGACCCCCAGATACTTAATGCGAACGACCAGGGAAGCCCCAGTGGCGTAGCCGCTGCAGTTCTGGGCCCGCCAGTCGTCCTCGTCGGTGTCGATGCAGATCTCAGGCGAATATTTCCACCGGAAATCGAGCAGCTCCGGCGTGTTGTGGCTCTGGCCCGCCTCGTGTTTCTTATAGAGCTCCACCGCGTTGGCGATGCGCGCGGCATGCCGGCGTTGGATGATGCCGAGGTTGCGGACGAAGCCCACGAACGCCCGGGCCGTGAACGCGCCGCGGGAAAAGCCAAAGACGAAGAGTTCGTCACCAGGCGTATAATTGAAGACGAGGAAGGTGTAGGCGCCGACGATCTTGTCGATCAGCCCCTCGCCCAACATCCCGCCTGTCCAGTGATCGGACTTCTCGGTCCCAACCCCCTGGTCGTAGTGGATGATCTGCGTCGTGCCGTCCCTGGTCACCGGAGTGATGCTCTGGGCGGTAATTACGACATTCGTCGGGTCAGGACGGTCAAGCTCGTTCCAAGTGCCATCGAAGCAGAAAACCAAGCGTTTCATCTTTAGAATTCTCCTGGCGTGCACGAGCATGCGTGAGAGGGATGCAGCGAAGCTACACCTACGGTGCGTCAGAAACGGACGTGGGCCGTTCCGAAGTTCAGCCAGTGGTATTGTTGGCAGATATCGGCCTTGCTGTCCGAGCAGAGGGCGACCGCGAACAGTGCCTGGCTCGCGCCACAAGCAGACGTTGGAACCCGGACCGAAACCAGACCTTCGAACCCGGTCTAAGATTCCGACCTGAAGGCGTCCGTCACAGGGGCACCGCTAAGGCGCAATACTCGCTGCCCGCGCCCCCGAATGCTGCGGCCTTCTTTGATCGCAGCACAGGCTTGGCCGCAAAGCGCGAAGCGACCATGGTCTTCGCGCTCAGGAGGGGACGATGGGAGCGGGACCAGACATGGCGGACATCGGCGAGGATGATCTCGGTCGCCTCTTCGATGACGCCGATTTCGCCGAGGTCCACGCACGCATGGCGCGCTTTAACCTCTTCGAAGCCGTGGGCGCGGTCCGCGGCGAGCTTCGGCACTCGAATTTCCTCGCTCACCTCCTCTCTCCGAACCGGAGCCACGGTCTGGGACAAGTGGTGCTGGAGAACGTTTTACGGGCCGTATTGGAACTCATTCCCCCCGAACGACGGCCTGTGATGACGCTCGAGTTGCGGGTCGCGGATCTCGGCGACGCGATCGTCTATCGCGAGCGTGACAACATCGACCTCCTCATCGAGATCGACTCCCTGGATCTGGTGGTGGTGATCGAGAACAAAGTTGACTCAAAGGCCGGCGACGGCCAGCTCGAACGGTACCGCGTAATGACGGAGAGCCGATATCCCGCGCGGCGGAAGCTCTATGTCTATCTAACGCCGACGGGTGCGGACTCCGAGCATCCAAGCTACACCGCCTTCAGCTACGTGCGCCTCGCGGAGGTCTTGGAATCGCTCTTGGACAACGAGCGCTCGGTGATCGCGCCCGAGCCCGCCGTCATTATACGCCACTATGTCGAGATGCTCAGGAGGCACATCGTGCCCGACGAACGGCTGCAGGACCTCGCCCGAAGACTTTACGAGCGCCACAGCGAGGCCCTCGACTTTATTTTCGAATGCCGCCCGCAACAGGGCGGCCTTCTGGAAGCCATGCAGGACCGGATCGAATCCGTGGCCGGACTGGCGGTGGACAGCCGCTTCGGCAATGGCATCCGCTTCTTCCCCGACGCCTGGGACCAAGCGCTTCAATCGCTGGCGTGCGGTCCGACCGACTGGTCGCGCACCGGACGCGGCCTGCTTTTCGAGGTGAAAACCTTCCCCAAGACCCCAGGACGCGTGAACCTCTCTTTGATTATGGGACCGGCGGCGACGGACGTGCGTACGGCCTTCTACGAGGCCGCGAAGGCGAAGCCCGAAATCTTCACTGGGCTCGTCAAACCCATGGGGCTGAAATGGGTGACGATCTTCAGCCGCGATCTCCTCACCAGCGCGCAGGCCCGCGGCCTCAGCCTCGACCAGCAAGCCGCGAACGCGTCCCTCGCCTGGTCGGATTTCCAGGGGCGGCAGCTACAGGAGCTGATCCAGGAAATTCTACGCATTGAGGAGCACCGCGCAGCCACGATTGTCCCGATGCCGACTGTGCAGGCATAGGTCTGAGCTGCGCCATGAGGAGACTCTAGCTGCATAGCCGCTAGCGGACATTGGCTCGCCGCCCGCCGTTGACCGGCCTATCGGTTTGCCGCACCTCAAATCGATGACCGAACTGACACGTATCAAGGGCCCCATGGCCGCCCCGGCGAGCGGCCGAGATCCCCAATCGATGGTGATCCTGCTGCACGGCTACGGGTCGAACGGCGCCGATCTAATGGGGCTCGTCCCCTACTGGCGTGCGAGCCTGCCCGACACCGTCTTCATGGCGCCCAATGCCCCGGAGACATGTCCCGGCGCGCCCGGCGGCTATCAGTGGTGGTCCCTCACCGACCTTGGACGGGAAAGCCGCGCCGCGGGCGTGCGGCAGGCGGCGCCGCTGGTGAATGCTTTCATCGACATGCACCGAACTGCCTACGATCTGCCGAACAGTAAGGTGGCGCTCGTAGGATTCAGTCAGGGGACGATGATGGCTCTCCACGTGGGACCACGACGGTCTGAAGCCCTCGCGGGGATCGTGGGCTATTCGGGCATGCTGGCCGACGCCGAAGCGTTGCAGACCGAGCTAAAGACCAAGCCGCCCCTTCTGCTGATCCATGGAGACGCCGACCAGATGGTGCCGTTTGCGGCCATGGGCCAGGCCGAGGTCGAGTGCGAGCGCCTGGGGTTCGAGGTCAACACTTACGTTGCACGGGGGCTTGGCCACAGCATCGACGAGGCGGGACTGCGATTAGGCGGAGACTTCCTTGCCCGTGTGTTGGGCGCTGCCGGCTAGGGCGGACGCCCGGCTGCTGTGCGCCACAACCGGACCTTGGGGTCCTCCCCGGAAGCAGACCTTTAGGCGGCGAACTCAAGGACCGACTACGACCCTGTGTGGACGGCTCTGCGTCGGCAAGGGTGTTCTTGAACTTCTGCAGAGCTGGTCGGTGCGGCCATGTGTCCGGCCTGTCGATGCGGCGCTTTGGGCCGCGGGCCATAATGCCTTGATCGCGCGTACCGGGTCCCGACCAATTGCGCGCACTCGAAGTG
>JAQGID010000169.1 GCA_028291405.1 Rhodospirillales bacterium
AGCTCTGCGCCGTCGGGACGATCCCGAGGAACTTCGCGAAATTGAAGCGCGCGCCGCGCACGCCGGCTTCGTGCAGCCGCCGGATCTCGGCGTCCGAGACCGTCTCGTCGATGATCGCGACGCCGCGATAGCGATCGGCCGGCGCGCGTTTCAGCGTGTCGATCAGCAGGCTGTGATCGGTGCGATAGATCGTCGCCTGCACGATGACGCTGCGCTGGATCCCGAGGGCCGCATGCAGCCTCTCGGCGTCTTCGAGGGCCGCCGCTGGTGGCTCGTAGGTCGAGCCGGCGTGGATCGGAAAGCGCGCCTTGTCGCCGTAGACGTGAATCTGCGCGTCGCAGCTGTTCGGCGGCGGCGCCTCGTGCGGTGCTCGCGTCTCCCTGACAAAGGACGGGTTCTGCATCGCCGTCTCCTCCCGATATGGTTTTTTGCTCCCGGGCGCGTTCGGCCCGGTCGTTACGCGGCCTTGCTGCGCTCTCCCAGCTCGAGGCCGCAGATCATCGCCGGGTTCGCCGTCGACAGCGTGTAGATCTCGTCGTCATTGGTGCCGAAGGCGCGCATGTAGCCGCGAATGAGGCGCATGCATTCGACGCTGTGCGGGAAGAGCGGCTCGCCGGCGTCGCTCGACAGCGTGAAATGCTCGACGCCGACTTCGCGGATCGCCTTCTGCATCTCCTTGGGATCGACGCCGAGCAGCGGCGACAGCTCATCGAAGGTGAAGTTCAGGGTGATGCCGACGGAGGCCAGCTCCTTCATCATCTCGATCGTGAGGTCGACGAAGGGGCTGAAGGGATGGTCGATCACCGCCTTCTTGAAGCCGAGCTTGTCGACCAGCGCTGCCAGCTCGCGGATCTCGGGATGCGTCGCATGGCCGAAGAAGAGCGCGACGTCGTAATCGGCGACCATTTTCACGACGTCCTCGTAGAAGGGCTTCAGCCTGAAGTTGTCGCCCAGCATGTAATGCCCAACGCGCAGCGCCTCGTCCCACGGCAGTGGCGCGGTATGGCCATCGGGGTCGCCGGCGGGATCGATCCAGATCGTCTTGCCGCCGACCTTGTTGTAGGTGTTGGCGTGGTTGAAGATCGGCAGCCAGACGCCGCGCACGCCGCTGTCGAGATGCATGCGCAGCTTCTCGAGCGACGGCGGCTTGTTGTCCATCGTAACGCCGTAGCCCGCCCAGCAATGGATCGGCCGCACCTGCTTCTCGTCGGCCCAGCGGTTGAGCGCATCGCGGACTTGGCTGATCGCGAGCTCCGGCAGATACTCGCCGTGGATCGCGCCGATCGTCTTGAAGAGGATGCCGAGCATGCCGCTCTCGGAGGCGAGCTTGGCGAGCGACAGCGCGTCCTGCTGCCCTTCGTGGGCATGGCAGTGGATGTCGATGGAATCCTGGACGTCGGCGACGGCGGGCGGATAGACGACGCCCGGCCGGAAGCCGCGGCGCGCCGGGTAGGAGGTGACGCAGCGCTCCAGCGTGGGGGTCGCGTGATCGACGTGCTGATTGTCCATCTCGATCTCCTTGTCTGCTAATCGGCGGCGGCAGCGAGGGCGCCGTAGCCGCCGCCGCCGGGCGTCTCCATCGCGACGATGTCGTCCGGCTGCATGAGCAGCTTGCTGGCCGAGGACATCACCGCGCCGTTGACCGTGAAGCGGCCGGGCTGGCCCTGTCCGCCGCCGTCGAGCCCCTCGGGCCCGTCCTTCGTCCGGCTGGTGATCATGTTCATCAGCCAGGTCTTGCCGGAGATCATGCGGAAGGCGACGGTCTGACCGTCGCCGCCGGCGCTGCGGCCGCTGCCGCCGGAGCCGAGCCGCAGCTCGCGCCGGCTGAAGGCGATCGGCATCGAGGCCTCGAGCGCCTCGACCGAGTAGCCGGCGACGCCGGTCGGATAGGAGGTCGCGCTCGGCCCCGGCTTGGCGACGCGCGCGCCCATGCCGCCCGAGAAGCTGACCAGCGAGCTGGTCAGAGCCTGGCCGCTCGCGTTCTCGGCCTGGACCTGGATGCCCCATACGGCCCCCGCGCTTTCCGCCAGTACGCGTTCCGGCACGACATGATACAGCGCCTTGAGGATCGGCATCGGCACGTACATGCCGACGAGATGCCGCGCGCTGACCGGCGACGGGTATTGCGCATTGACGATCGAGCCTGCGGGCGCCGTCACCTTGATCGGCGCCAGGCTGCCATAGTTGTTCGGCAGATCCGGATTGATGCAGGAGCGCACCGCAAAGGTGCTGTAGGCGTGGGTGTAGTTCAGCACGACATTGACGCCGTGGCGGCTCTTCGGCGACGAGCCGGCGAAATCGATGAGGATCTCCCCCGCCTGGTTGTCGATCGTGACGGCGGCGTGCAGCGTGATGACCTCGCCGCCGGGAATGTCGAAGGTCGATTCGCCGTGCCAGGTCCCGGCGGGGAGAGCGCGGATCGCGGCGCGCGTCGCCGCTTCCGAGCGGTCGTTGAGCTCGTCGGACAGCTCCGCGAGATCGGCGAGCCCGTTGCGCTCGCAGAGCGTCGCGAGACGGTCGCCGCAGGCCTTGCCGCTCGAGACCTGCGCCGCGAGATCGCCGAACAC
>JAQGID010000208.1 GCA_028291405.1 Rhodospirillales bacterium
CCGGCGGCGTCGGTCAGCACCTTGGTGCAGCGCTGAATCTCGCGCCGCTCCGCCTCGGGATCGTCATCGCTCATCAGCACGTCGTTTTCCCAGCCGTGGCCGGCAATCTCATGGCCCGCCTTCGCGACCTCGGCGACGACGTCGGGATGGCGCTCGGCGGCACGGCCGTTGACCGTCATGTTCGCCTTGACGTCGAACTCGTCCATCAGATCCATCAGCCGCCAAATGCCGGTCTTCCATCCGTAGTCGCCGAACGAGAGCGAGAAATGGTTGACCTTCGACGCAGCGGTCTCGGTCGTGACCTGGCTCTTGTAGCGAAAATCCTCGAGGGCAAGACCGACGGAGACGGCGATCTTGGCGCCGTTCGGCCAGTGCCATTCACGAGGGTAACGGGTGGGTCGCGCCATTGTGACGAATCCTTTGTTCTTGAAGCGACGGCGGAGGGACGAGACTATGCGAAGATGGGGCGTTCCTTCAGATAATGCGGCTCCATCGCCGGTCGGAAACTGTCCATCACCGCTTGATTGAGGTCGGCGGGCGGGCGCTGGTCGGCGGGCAGCAAGGGCTCATAGGTGACGCCGCCGAGCTCCTCCTTGAAGCTCTGCTTCGCAGCGGCTGCTCGTTCCGGCTCGATGAGGAAGTCGAGGATAGAAGCCGCCAGAACCTTTGCGCCGGCCTCGCCGCCCTTGTGAGCGATTGGCGTCGCCAGCGCGGCGCCGGCCGCCCAATGATGGAAGGTGATGTTCGGAATGTTCGAGGGAAACCAGACCCGCGCCATCGGAACCGCCCACGAAACGTCGCCGGAATCATTCGACGCCGCGATTTGCTTGGCCGGCCCCGTCAGGCGCGAGAACGTCGGCTGTAATCCCTTCTCCGCGACGCCGGCTTGGCGTTGCAGCTGACGAGCGAACTCCTGCTCCGCGTCGGTCCAGGTCGGCATGCCGACGAGCTCGATGTTCGACTGGACGACCTTGGCCATGATCTCATTTGCGCGCACCGGCCAGACCGCGGCACGCACGTTGATCTGCAGCTCGCAATTCGCCATCAGCGCGGCGCCTTTCGCAATCTCGCAGCCGCGCTCGAACAGCACACGCGCGCCGGCCGCATCGGGATGGCGGAAATACCACCACACGGCGGCATGCGCCGGAATGACATTGGGCTGCTCGCCGCCGTCGGTGATGACGCGATGCGCCGTCATGCCGGGCTGGAAATGCTCGCGATATTGCGCCATCCCGACGTCCATCAGGACGACTGCGTCCAGCGCGTCGCGACCCTTCCATGGCGCTACCGCGGCATGCGCGCTTTCACCGGTGAACTTGAAGTCGGCCGAGATCGCCGCCGACTGGATGAGGCCGTAATCGGTCTTCAGCTGGTCGGAGATGTGATTGTGGAACGCGACGTCGACGTCATCGAAGAAGCCGTCGCGGACGAAATAGGGGCGACTGAGCAGCTGCTCCTCGGCCGGCGCGCCGAACACCTTGATGGTGCCCGTGAGCCCGTGCTCCTCCATGGCGCGTTTGACCGCGATGGCCGCGGTGACCATGACGGCAGCGTTGACGTTATGGCCCTCGCAATGACCGGGCGCGCCCGGCACGATCTCGGCCCGTTCGGCGACGCCGGAACGCTGCGAATTCGACGGGTTGGCGTCGTACTCGGTATGAATCGCGATCACCGGCGCACCGCTCCCCCAGGTCGCCAACGCCGCTGTCTGGAAGCCGGAGATTCCGCGCTCGATCGTGAAGCCGTTCTCCTCGAGGAGCGAGGTCATCAGCTCGATCGTGCGATGCTCCTGCATGCCGAGCTCGGCGAAATAGAAGATCGAATCGCTCAACGTCGACAGGGCCTGCCGGTTCCGCTCGACGAAGTCGAGGACGGATTGCTTGGCCGGATGTAGGTTGCTGACAGCCATCGAGTAATCCTTTCGCGCAGGCTATTGCCCGCTTCTTATCTTCACGATCTCGGCCTGGACGTCGCGGAGCAGATCGCGGTTGTGCTCGCTGCGCCCGGCCCATTCTTCGAGCAATGGCTTGAATGCGTCCGCCGCCGTGTCGAGCTCCGCTTGTGACGGAAACGTGACGACGCGCTTCTTATCGGTCTTCAGTCGATCGATCAGCTCGGCCGTATAGGCCGTCAGCTCGACGTTGTACTTATCGGCGAACCATTTGCCGCTGTATTTGTCGATCGCCTGCCGTGCCGGCACCGACAAGCCGTCATAAACTTTCTTGTTCATCACCAGCGTCAGCATCGCCGTGCCGAGCGGCATGAAGTAGTCGTACTTGGTCACCCGCTGCATACCGAAATCGAAGAGCGTAGCCGGTTGGGCGGTGGTCCCTTCGACGGTGCCCCGACTGATCGCCTCGGTAATCTCGTTCACCGGAATGAGCACTGGAACCCCGCCGAGCTGTTTGACGGCCGAAGACTCTATCGCGCCGCCGGTGCGCAGCATCTTCCCCTTCATGTCATCGATGGTCTTGATCTGGCTCCGCGCATGCACGGTGAACGGCGGGGTCGCCATCATGCCGATCGGATAGAAATCCTTGTAGTCCGCAATCCGGCCACTTTCTACGAACCGCGTATAGACGGTCGTCGCCTCCTTGAGATCGCGGAAGAGTCCCGGCAGCGTCAGGACCTCGGTGTCGGGGAATCGCCCCGAGCTCAGTCCCGGCACGATGAATCCAATGTCCTCGACGCCCTGCAGGATGAGGTCCGGTTGCTGTGCCAGGTTACGGCCGAGCGCCCCGTTGGTGAACGTGTCGATCTGGAGAACGCCCTTGGCCTCCGCGTTGACGGAATCGGCCCACGGTTTCAACACACGTGAATAGCTCGTGTCGGTATCGGGCGCGAACCAGCCGAACTTCACCTTCGCCGGCTCTGCCGAGGCGCTCCCGGAAAGGAGGAGCAGTCCTGCGATCGCCCCTGAAATCGTGCGTACAAGCATTGCGTGCTTTCCCAGCCCTCGCATTTCGTCGACGCATGCCGGGGCAAGGGTTCCGCCGGTGCACCTAAAGATTTAATTACTACGCCGGCAACCCCGTCAAGCGGCATCGCCTTCCAGAGTCGAGCCCTCCGTAATCTCTTTCCCTTGAGTTCTCTACAAACCGGCCATCGATGCTCTGCGCGAGCCGACCCCGTTGAAGCCGGCGCGGTTAATTAATGAACGATCCCCGAAGCCCGGGCCTAGTCACCAGGATCGACCTACTTGTTAGCCGCTGTACCGCGCTAACGTGTTCACGGAGCCACCTTGCTTCCTGCTTCATCTGAGACAGGCACCTTCGCAAGCAACGGGCAGCTGCTGAGGGAAGCTGGGAGGAACGCATCGGGCCCGGGGACAGTCGCCACAAGCTGATAATAGTCGTATTGGAATTTTGATTCCTGCGGAGTCTTGACCTGGAAAAGATACATGTCACGCAGCAGGCGACCGTCCTCGCGGATACGCCCGTTCTTGGTCATGAAATCATTGACTGGCATTTTCTTCATCTGCGCGGCGACGGCCCGTCCGTCCGTCGTCCCAATCGCTTGCACAGCGCGCAGATAATGGAGCGTTGCACTATACGCGCCTGCGACGAACATGTTCGGCACGACGCCCGTCGCTGCGATGTAACGCTTCGACCAGGCCCGCGTCTCGTCGTTCATATCCCAGTAAAAGGCTTCGACCAGCTGCAGCCCTTGCGCCGCCTCGAGCCCCATCGCATCCACGTCGTTCACGGTGGCGGATAGCAAGGCAATTGTTTGCGGGCCCTGCGACATACCGAATTCGGCAACCGTCTTCATGAAATTCACGGCGTCCGCGCCGGCGAGCGCCGCGGCGATAACCTGTGCCTTCGACGAGTTGGCCTGCAAGACGGCTGACGAATAATCCTGATTGTTGAGCGCGGTCTTGGTCGACCCGACGATGACGCCGCCTTGCTGTTCGACGAGTGAGCGCGTGTCGCGCTCGACGGCCTGACCAAAGGTATAGTCGGGCGCGATCAGGAACCAGGACTTCAGTCCCTTGGCGGTCAGCGGCGTGCTGACGACCTTGGCCAGCGCGAAATTGTCCCAGGTCCAGGCGATGCTGACATCCGAGCAGAAGCGGGTGGTGAGATCGAGCGTGCCGGACGACGAGAAGAGGATCGCCTTGTTGGCCTGCTTCGCCAGATCCAGCACCGCCAGCGAGACCGAGGAAGTCTGCACCTCGATGAAGCCGTCGACCTTCTCGACGTCGATCCAGCCGCGCGCGATCTGCGATCCGATGTCGGGGCGGTTCTTGTGATCGGCTGTGAGGAGCTCGATCGGCTTGCCCAGAACCTTTCCGCCGAAATCTTCGATTGCCAGCTTTGCTGCCGCGATCGTGCCGATGCCGCCGGCCGTCGCATAGGTCGACGACTGGTCCGTCAGCATGCCGAGCTTGATCGTGTCGGCGGCGCGCGTCGGACCGGCGACCATGACCATACCGACGAGCAATGCCGCCGCGCCGAAATAAAAGCTGAATCGATTCGTCATTGGCTTCTCCTCCCGTGTTTTTGCTGTTTATCGGCCGTCCGGAATTATCGCCCTCCGGTCAGTCGTCGCCCTCACGCCGCGCCGCGGCACGGTAGCGTCCGCCAGGCAGGGCGGTCACGGCGACGCCATAATCCGCGCGCGCCCGCTCGGGGGTGACGTAGCCGTCCTCGACATCGGCGAGGACAGCGTCGACCGAGCGCTCCCTCGGATCGCCCCAGCCGCCGCCGCCGCTCTGCTCGATCGCGATGCGCGTGCCGGCGGGAAGCGACATCTGGACAAGGCCGGGCAGTGCCCGCTCGTCTGGAGTGCCACCGTTGACGATGGTGCGCGAAAGCGCCGGCGCGCCGCCGCCGTTGATGCCGCGCGCGCCGAAGTCGCGCTGTGCCAGGCGCGAGATGAATTCGGCGTCTTCGAGAAGCTCGAACTCACGTCGGTAGCCGAGGCCACCGCGATGCTTGCCGGGGCCCGCAGCGTCTGGCCGGATCGAGAAGTCGCGGATCCGCACGGGAAACTCGCGCTCGACGATCTCGATCGGCTGGATCGTTTCGAATGTCATAATGGGATGGATGATCGCGCACCCATCGCCCGCCGCCGTACCGCCCAGGCCCGTCTCGACGATCTCGTAGTGGACGTAGTTGTCGCCGGTGCGGCTTGCCTTGTAGCCGAAAGCGACTGCGCCTAGACCGAGACCGGAATCGGCGACGGCCTTTTCCGGCACCAGCTTACCCAACGCCTCCAGCACGGCATTGAAGACGAGATGCGTCGCCGGGATGTAGGAATTCACCGGTGCCGGGAAGCGCGGATTGAGCACCTTGCCCTCGGGACAGACGAATCGGATCGGGCGGCGAACGCCGTCGTTGTTGGCGATCGAATGGTCGACGATCGACAGAACGGCGCCGATCGCGGCCGCCTGCACCACCTGGAAGACTGCGTTCGCGGGGCCGACGCTCTGGTCGGCGCTGTTGCTGAAGTCGATCGTGAGCTCGTCGCCGCGCTTGGTCAGCGCGACATGAATACGGATCGGCTCTTTCGAGACGCCGTCGCCGTCGTGCCAGTTCTCGGCCTCCGCGGTGCCGTCGGGTAGGGCGGCGAGCGCAAGGCGCAGCCGCCGCTCCGAGCCGTCCAGCAGCTGCTCGATCGCGCTCTGCACGTCGGCGGTGCCGAAGGCGCGGCACAGCTCCTGCATCAGCTCCGCCCCGATGCGGGTGCAGCCGATCTGCCCGCGGATGTCGCCGACCAGCAGGCGAGGCGTGCGGGAATTATTCTCCAGGATACGGAAGACGCTGCGGTTCGCTGCGCCGGCCTCTACGATCTTGACCGGTGGGAGCAGGATCCCCTCATGAAACACCGAGCGCGAGGCCGGGCTGCCGGACCCCGGGGACAGGCCGCCGACGTCCGGCTTGTGACCGAAGCTGGTGCAGAAGGCAATCAGCTCGCCATCCACGAAGACCGGCGTCGCGACCGCAACGTCGGGCGTGTGCGAGACGCCGCCGCGGTAGGGGTCGTTCGAGATGAAGGCGTCGCCCTCATGGATGTCGGCCAGCGGATAGGCCGCGAGGATGCCCTCGATCAGCTTGGCATAGGGAATGGTGTGGGTGGTCATGCCGGCCGCCCCGACGATGCGCCCACGGCAGTCGACGATACCGGCGCTCCCGTCAAACGATTCCCGGAGAATTGTCGAATAGCCAGTCCGGAAGAGACGATGCTTCATGATCCGCTGGATTTCGTCGAGCCGGTTGGCAATGACTTCCAGCGTGATGGGATCGACGGTCATGGCGCTTCCTTCAAGCCGCAAAAGTCAGGATCAAATTGCCGTAGCGATCGAGCTCCGCCTGCTGGCCGGGGATGATGACGGTCGTCGTATCGGCCTGCTCGACGATGGCCGGCCCCGTGAAACGATCGCCTGAGCGCAACGCGAGCCGCGAGTAGACGGGTGTCTCCAGCCATTCGATGCCGTCGAAGCATACGGGACGCCGGCCGCTGATGGCGCGGCTCGGGTCGGTTCCGTCGGCTTGCGGGCAAAGCGG
>JAQGID010000255.1 GCA_028291405.1 Rhodospirillales bacterium
TATGGCGCTAACGGTCTCGCCGATGCCGCCTATTTCGCGATGATCAACGACCGCGGCGGGGTGAACGGTCGCAAGATCGTGCTGCAGTCGCTCGACGACGGCTACAGCCCGCCGCGCGCCCTCGAGCAGACCCGCCGCCTCGTCGAGCAGGAGGACGTCGCGCTGATCTACCGCAGCCTCGGCACCGCCTCGAACATGGCGATCGCGAAATACCTCAACAACCGCAAGGTGCCGCATCTCTTCCTCGGCACGGGGTCGAGCAATTTCAACAACCCCGCCGATCTGCCGTGGAGCATGGGCTCGCTCAACTACCCGACCGAGGCGGCGATCTATGCGCGCTACATCCTCGCGAACAAGCCCGACGCCAAGATCGCCGTGCTCTATCAGAACGACGATCTCGGCAAGGATTTCCTCAAGGGCCTGAAGGCGGGGCTCGGCGATGCCGCAGCGCGGATGATCGTCCGCGAGGCGAGCTTCGAGGTGACGGACCCGACCGTCTCCTCGCAGATCATCGAGATGCAGGGCTCGGGGGCCGACGTCTTCTTCAACTTCGCTTCGGTCAAGGCGGCGACGCAGGCGATCGGCAAGGCCTACGACATCGGCTGGAAGCCGCTGCAGTTCCTGCCGTCGATCTCGAGCTTCATCGGCATCGTGCTGCGCCCCGCCGGTCTCGACAAGTCGCTCGGCATCGTCACCGCGAATTTCGTCAAGGATCCCGGCGACCCGATGTGGCGCGACGATCCCGAGGTCGCCGAGTGGAACGCCTGGATGGACAAGTACCTGCCCAATGGCGACAAGACGAACATGATCAACGTCAACGCCTGGATCTTCGGCGCAATACTGGTGCAGACGCTGAAGCAATGCGGCGACGATCTCAGCCGCGACAACATCCTGCGCCAGGCGACGAACCTGCACGGCTTCCGCGCGCCGATGATGCTGCCGGGGATCGCGGTCGACACCAGCCCCGGCGATCATCGCGTGATCAAGAAGCTGCAGCTCGAGCGGTTCGATGGCAGCCGTTGGGTGATGTTCGGCGAGGTGCTGGGTGACTGAGATGACGAATTCCCCGGCACCTTCCGGCATGATCGGCGATCCCATGCGGCGCAAGGAGGATCTCCGCCTGCTCACCGGCAAGGCCTGCTACAGCGACGACTTCAATCTTCCGCGCCAGGCCTATGCCGTGATGGTGCGGTCGCCGCATGCGCATGCAGCCATTCGTGGGATCGACGCGTCGCAGGCCCTGGCGCTTCCCGGCGTGCTGGCGGTGCTGACCGGCAAGGACGCGGCCGCCGACGGGCTGAAGACGATCGTCCACACGCCGGTGTCGGGCAGCCCGCCCGACATCCCGCTGAACAACAGCGACGGTTCCGACAAGCGCGTCTCGCCGCATATGGCGCTGCCCGCCGACCGCGCGCGCTTCGTCGGCGAGGCCGTCGCGATGGTGATCGCCGAGACCGTCGCGATCGCCAAGGATGCGGCCGAGCTGGTCGTCGTCGACTACCAGCCGCTCGCCGCCGTCACCGGCGCTCTCGCGGCGACCGAGGCCGCCGCGCCGCTGCTCTGGGACGCGATCCCCGACAATGTCTCGATCGACGCCGTGGTCGGCGACGCCGTCGCGACCGAGGCGGCTTTCGAGCGGGCGCGTCACGTCGTCCGCCTCGACACCTGGATCCAGCGCGTCACCGGCGTCCCGATGGAGCCGCGCGCCGCCCTCGGCGACTACGATGCCGCGACCGGGCGCTATACGCTTTACGCCGGCGGCGGCGGCGTCATCCGCCCGAAGCAGACCTGCGCCGCCGTGCTCGGTGTTCCCGAGGACCGCGTCCGCGCGATCTCGCGCGACGTCGGCGGCAATTTCGGGACGCGCAACGCGATCTTCCCGGAGTTCCCGCTCGTCCTCTGGGCGTCGCGCCGCCTCGGCCGACCGGTCAAATGGACCGCCGAGCGTGGCGAAGCCTTCCTCAGCGACTATCAGGGCCGCGACCTCGCGGTCGAGGCCGAGATCGCGCTCGACGGTGACGGCACGATCCTCGCGATGCGCGGCTCCAACGTCAGCAATCTCGGCGGCCACACGGTCTCCTTCGTGCCGCTGACCAAGGGCGTCGAGCTGATGACCGGCGTCTACCGCATCCCGGCGGCGCATTTCCGCGCGAGGGCGGTGCATTCGACGACGCCGCCGACCAACCCCTATCGCAGCGCCGGACGGCCCGAGGCGATGTTCGTCATCGAGCGGCTGCTCGACATTGCGGCGCAGCTTCACGGCTTCGATCGCCTCGCGCTGCGCCGCCGCAACATCGTCGCCCCCGAAACGATGCCCTTCGCCAATGCGCTCGGCATGATCTACGACAACGGCGAATACGAGGGCGTCATGGACAAGGTCATGGCCCTCGGGGATTGGTTCGGCTTTCCGCAGCGCAAAGCCGAATCGTCCACGCGTGGCAAGCTGCGCGGCATCGGCATCGCCAATTACGTCGAGGCGACGAGCGGCTTCCCGCGCGAATGGGCCGAGATCACCGTCAGGCCCGACGGCATCGACGTCGCGATCGGCACGCTGGCGAGCGGGCAGGGGCACGAGACCAGCTTCGCGCAGCTCGTCACCGAATGGCTCGGCGTCCCCTTCGAGCGCATCACCCTCGTCACCGGCGACACCGACCGGGTCCTCGCCGGCGGCGGTTCGCATTCCGGCCGCTCGATGCGCTACGCCTCGATCGTGATCGCCATCGCGACCGACGCGATCATTGCCAAGGGCAAGCAGATCGCCGGATTCATCCTCGAGGCCTCGCCGCTCGATCTCGACTTCGCCGCAGGCAAATTCACCGTCAAGGGAACCGACCGGGCGATCGGCATCTTCGAAATCGCTGCCGCCGCGCTGACGCGCCGCGACTTGCCGGCGGAGCTGCAGGGCCCGCTCGCCGCGATCGCCGATGAGACCCAGAGGGTTTGCGCCTTCCCCTACGGCAGTCACGTCTGCGAGGTCGAGATCGATCCCGAGACCGGCGTCGTCGCGCTGCAGCGCTATGCCGCCGTCGACGACGTCGGCCGCGCCGTCAACCCGCTGATCCTGCATGGCCAGGCGCATGGCGGCATCGTCCAGGGCGTCGGGCAGGCGCTGCTCGAGCAATGCGTCTACGACCCGGCGAGCGGCCAGCTGCTCTCTGGCTCGTTCATGGATTACGCGATGCCGCGTGCCCGCGACATGCCGTCCTTCGCGACCGAGATCAGCGAGGTGCCGTCGCCCAGCAACCGCCTCGGCATCCGCGCCGGCGGCGAGGGCGGCACGACGCCGGCCCTCGCCGTCGTCATCAACGCGATCGTCGACGCCCTCGCCGAATACGGCGTTACCCATGTCGAGATGCCGGCGACGCCCGAACGCATCTGGCGGGCGATCAACGAGAGCAAGAGGGAGAGAGCATGACCGACATCATCGCGGTCCAGGACGGGCCGGCGCTGCGCATCACCTTCAACCGGCCGGAGCACGGCAACACCGCCTCCGACGCGATGGTGGCGGAGCTGATGCGCCTGCTGCAGACCGCCGAGGAGTCCGACGCCCGCTTCGTCGTGCTGCGCGGCGCCGGCGACGATTTCTGCGCCGGCCGCGCGATGATGGGGCTGGGCTCGGGGCCGCGTCCCGAGGCGCTGGCGCTGCGCCGCCGCAACGAGCTCGTCTTCGGCTGCTACGGCGCCTTCCGCCGCTGCCCGTTGCCGATCGTCGCCGCGGTCCAGGGCCGCGCCTACGGCCTCGGCTGCGCCTTCGCCGCTCTCGCCGACATCACGATCGCGGCCGACGATGCGAGCTTCGCATTGCCCGAGATGGCGCATTCGATCATGCCGACCATGGTGATGTCGGCGCTGGTCGATCGCGTCGGTCTCAAGGCGATGCAGTACCTCGTCTATTCCACCGCCGAGATCACCGCCGCCCGCGCCCTCAGCTTCGGCATCGTCAGCGAGATCGTGCCGAAAGCATCGCTCGA
>JAQGID010000266.1 GCA_028291405.1 Rhodospirillales bacterium
GGTAACCAGCGGCGTCGGCCTGCTTGCGACAGTTATACCCGCCACGGTTTGTCTTGCCGAAGAATTTATCGCTTTTCAAATAGTAGACGCCCGTCTCTGGATCTACCCAGACAGCGACATCGCCCGAGCAAGCGGCTGAACCGATCGTCTTATATAGCGTGAGCTTTGCAGGCGGTTTGGTTGGTGTCTCTTGCGCAAGCCCAACGCTCGGCATGGTCATGAGGACAACCGCAAGCAGCTTTCTCATCTGCGTCACCCTCGTTCCGGTGAGCGCGCCATCTTTGAGGGAAGCACAAGAGCGGTGGGACCGCGAGCACGATTCTCTCGTCGACCAAGGCGGCAAATTTCGTGGCGAGGCAATTGTTCCCGCGGCCGATCTTTCTCGCAGCAGAGCACCTATCCCGCCTGCTCATCGGCCGCGTGGACGCTCTCGCCGCGGCTGAGCCGCCGGGCGACGATGGCTGTCTGCAACTCGGCGCGCTGTGACGGTGAATGCGCGGCAACGTAGCGCGCCACCGCGATCAGGATGTGACGGCCCGGCTCACTCTCTCCCCAATCGCGGTACTGGCGCACGCCTGCCTCGAGCATCTGGTAGGCGTGGAAGCCCGCATCCTCGCGCAGGACCGAATCTGCCAGCGTCGCGATCAGCGGGTCCACCGGGTGGCCTAGCAGAAGGTACCGCGCGACAAGGCGCGCCGCGGTCGTTACCGAGCCTTGGCGATCCAGCGCCGACAGGAATGAACTGAGCAGGCCGTCGGCATCGGCGGGGAGAGCTGCCAACCCATCATCGCGCTCATCCGGGATGCGGGCGGCCGGCACGTTGAGAAAGCGAATAAGGTAGAGGCGCATGGCTCCGTGGAATACGCCGCGCAAGAGCTCGAGCTCGGTCGGGGCCCGCGGCTGCCCGGCTGCGATGCGCTTCAGCAGCTGATGCAGTGCATTGCAGTACGTGAAGACATGATGCGCCGCGTCCCAGTCGGCGAACTCGTTGACGGTGCCGAAGCGGGCTACCCGCAGCGCCGCAGCATAGGCCAATGCGTGGCTGAGATCCGTCGGCTTCGCACCTTCGGAGATCGCCGCCTGAAGTGCCACCATGATCGCGCTGGGATTCTCGCCCAGCAACGCTTGAGCAACATCGGTGTGAGACCGCCAGTCGTTGCGCATGGCGGCCCCGCGCGCGAGGCTATCCGGCAATTCGGCAAACGCCGCCTCGCACAGCTGCACCAAGTCGACGGGATTTCGCCACGCGTTGGACTCCTCGCCACCGCGCGCACTCGTCATCTGGTCGACAACGCTAGGAAGCACTTGGGCCGCGTGCTCCCAGCCGATTGCGTCGAGACATTCGAAGGCCTTGTTGACGAAGTCCAGCACGTGGCCGCCGTCGGCAAAGAATCGGTCGGTCACCGCGACGAGCATCATCTCGGCAAGCTGGGCCTCGGACGCTTCCGACGCGATTGCGCTGAGCAGCGTGCGCTCGGCACCGTCGCGGTGCCGCACGGCGGTCCAGTGCCGCAGCCAGCCCGCCAGCCTATCGAGTGGCTGCGGCGCGCCAAGGAGCGGCTCGCGATCGCGTCGCGGCGGCTGCCCCTCACAGTCGTCCGCGACGCGGTGAATGCCCTTGTAGAGCGCGAGGGAAATCTGCTCTTCGGTCAGCGCCGGGAGCAGATTGGTGAGTGCCGTCAGGATCGTCAGACCGCTGCCCCAGCCGTCGCGGTTGCGTGTACCGAACAGCGCCGCCTCACGGACGATCGCCGTGGGGCCGATACCTTCCGAGGCCAGACCAAGCACGGCTTTGGCGATTACGAGACCGATATTCTGCTCGAGCCCCGCCCGCAGGCGGTTCGACCAGTGTGCATCGCCGTCGGCGTGACGGGTACGGGCGGCGACCCACACCTCGCCGTCGCGCAACTCCACCGCGGCAGTCGGAACGTCGTCGGCCCACAGATCGAAGGTGCAGCCGCTCGCGAGATCGAAGCGGGCATGGTGCCAGTGGCAGGTCAGGACGTTGTCCTTCACCGAGCCGCGGTGCAAAGGAAAGCCGAGATGCGGGCAGCGATTGTCCAGGGCGAAGACCCTTTCCTCGTCATAGAGGACAAGCAACGGGCAGCGTTCCCCCGCCACGACCATCATGCCTTTGGCTTTAAGCTCATCGAGCGTGCCGACCAGGATGAAGGCACGATCGGTGTCGTTGCCAACCGCTCCGAGCATGGTGAACCTCACGATTCTGACCGTTCAGCCGGTCATGCGGTACCCAACTCCAGTATATGGGACTGGTCGGCGCGGATCGGAGGTCGCCGTCGCCAATATCCGCGGCCTCTAGCGACCATAATGGCGGTCATCTGTTATGCCGACGTCACGAACACCATGGGACAAGTTCACGGCGATTTCGAACGGCGAGGCAGACGGCAGCGCGACGGCGCTCAAGGTGATCGCAGCCACCATGATCGCCTGCTTATCGCTTCGGTGAGCGGACAGTAACGACGTTCGCGCCCGATGCGCGCGCCGCCACCCGGATGGAAATGCGGCGCCGGCTTATCTGCATTGGTTGCTCCCGGACAGTCACGTTGAAGCTCCTCTTAGGTGTCGCTCAACCGGCGCCAGCGCCTCGATGATCCGGCACGCGGACACGGTCCCGCCATGGTACCGGCCGATGACGCTCCACAATTCAGCCGCCAGCGCCGTCAGGTCGCCAATCTCCCGCTCGAGATCGCCAACGTGTTGGCGGGCAATGGCATCCACGTCACCTCAGTCCTGGCCCCATTGGTCGGTGAGGTCCAATAGGGCGCGCACCTCATCGAGGGTGAAGCCCAGGTCCGAGCCGCGCCGAACAATGCTGAGCCGGTTGAGATGCTCCCGGACATAGGCGCGATAATTCCCGGCCGTCCGAGCGGGCGCGGTTGACCCTGTAGTTACTCCAGGGTCCATCTTAGGAAAGCGCGGCTCAAGCCCCCGTCAGCGGGCCGTGGTCGTCGCAGTGATCACCGTGCGGGTGGTGCAGGCGACCGCTGACAAGGTAATCGACGTGATCGCCGTGAGGCACGCTCTCGTGTCCACAGGCTGGGCCATGTACGTGACCTGTGCAGCCCTTCCCTGGAGTGCATTGCGCCGGATTTGTGGAGCTCGTCTCGATGACATGCTCGTCGACGTGGTCTCCGTGCGGATGATGCAGGTGCCCATCATGCAAGTAGTCGACATGATCGCCGTGACGGATGGCAGTATGACCGCATCCCGGACCATGCTGATGCGCATGGTCGGCGTGTGTGGCGTGCGTGCTGGTCGCCATGATCGGCCTCCGTTGTCATATTCGCATTCGAGCGGCAGAGCTACCGTTGACGCAGATGGTTATCAGGAGTTCGAGTCCAAGGAAAAACTAGCAGACCACGCATATTGCTTTGCCAGTACCCACGTCGTACGCAGAACTGGCGCCGAGCGCGACACTGTGGACGGCCGTGCTATATCGACGACCATCCGCGATGGCAGCCCTTCGCGTCCACCGTCGTTCAGGCACTTTAAGCAGAACGTGACAGCGGCCGATCCCTCATTGTCCCAGGAAAATCCGGCAGCGCTCAGCGGCTAAGCCCGGCGATCAGGTCCGGGCTTTTCGACCACGAGCATGCGTCACATAAACCAAGCGCGGTACAATGCTCCGGAGCTACGAACGCGACGAAAGGGGATCACGTCGATTGGCTGAACCTTCCCGTCACCCATCGACAGCTCGGCGATCAACCTGATCACCTCAAGCCACATTCCGGCTTGCCGGTCGCTTCCCCGTTGGCGACACAACCGCGCGTGAGCATACGCGACGTCCCGGGCAGCTACTCCATGCCTCGCGACCATCTTTCGGGCCAGCCCGTGAAGCTTGAATGCCGTCCGCATGACACGCAAACGGGTCGGGCAGCAAATGCGCTAAGTTCCGCGCAGAGGGCGCGGAAATCGAATGCAACGAAACTTCCTTGCGGACGAAAGCTGCGACGTCCAAAGCGGGAGGCGGACCGCACCGGCTGCGAAATTCGCCGGTAACACTCGGCGATGGCCCGACGATTTGCTAAGCCAACGACTTATCCTTCATAATACGCCCACGCGGCTATCGAGGCCGCAGGAGTTGAGTTTCATCACCGCCAATGGCGGAGCGACTGCGATTGAGGAAACGACCGGCATGACGAAGAGCGAGGCCCGTGAAGCCATCCAAACAGAGTGGCTTGCTCGGCCGGAGACGAAACGCAGCACCGAGCACCAAGCGGCCATCTTTGCCATGAAGGCGATGCAGCGTTTCGATTTCCGCGCGGCAGGGGACCGGTATCAGGTCGTGAAGTCTTGGCTGTTGCAATCATAAGGGCCGCTTAGAGGGTTCACTACTAGCCGCGGTACAGTGCTTCGCCGCCAATCTGCCCGCTGGCTGACCAGTTTCGGCGGCTCGGCGGTGCGCGACATCAAACTCGCCTTCGGCTTGCCAATATAGCTGTCGACCGAGTGTGCGCCTGAGCCGCTTCGGCCGGATTGCCGCGAAAGACTTTCTGAAGATCCTAGTCCGCGTGCTGGCGCAAACGGAGTCGCTCATCTTCCGGCGGTGGGCGACCGTTAGGGCTGGCGGGCAGTCCGGTTTGTGGAATGGATCGAGAGTTGTTGCCCAACTCTTTCGAGATCTTTTCCGGCTGCCTGGTAAAGCGCATCAACAAGGGCTTCGAGCAGCCGCCGTGCTACGGGGTCGTCTATCCCTCCATTTGCGCACTTAGTCGAGCGGTCCGCTCTGCAAATCGGAGCCTTATATCCGTTGCATTTCTCGCGTTCGGGCGAGGAAGATCACCGCCATAAGAGGGGACACTTTGACCGAAAACAGTAATGCGACCCAGCGCAACCTCAAGTTGCCGCGTTCGATCTCTTGGCAATTAGATAGTCTCCCATGTTCATGGGTTCTCGCGCTCAAACGGATTGGCTTTCCAGGAAGGCGATTGGCCGCGCCACACGCGCTACGTCGGCTCTTCTTTTCCCTTCACTGCTCGCTCAGCGCGAACCTCAAATTCCTCCGCCAAGGCCAAGAGCTTTGCTCTCATCTGATCGTCGGTCGCCCCGTTCGCTAGACGACGGCATTGGGCCGCCTTCTCGAATAGCGTTGTTGAATCAACTATCACCCCTGCACTCCCGCCGCTTGCACGTGAGCGGAACATCTTTCACGAATCGTTCGTTCGGTAATTAAACAGCCTTTCTGAGGAGGAGACGATGCAAACGTCAGCTTCCACGTCGAGTGGCTCGGTAGCCACAAATGAAACGGAGCGGCTGATCTCGTCCGAGAAAGTAGTCGGTACGCCCGTCTACAACCGCGCAGGGGAGCATCTCGGATCCGTGCATTCTTTGATGCTGGACAAGTTTTCCGGGCAAGTTGCCTACGCCGTGATGTCTTTTGGCGGCTTCCTCGGTATCGGCGAGAGCTACCACCCGTTGCCGTGGCGCGTGCTCACCTATGACGTCCGCCAGGGCGGGTACGTCGTGGATCTCGACCGGCAGCGCCTCGAAGGCGCCCCGAGCTTCACGGCTAACGAGACGCCGGATTGGGGGGACAGGTCTTTTGGCCACCGTATCGATGATTACTATGGCGTCTCGCCCTACACATTCTAGCGAAGAGAGCGAGCCATAGTCTCGCGCCACCCTGGAGCTCCGCCCTGATAGGCGGGGCTCCTTTGTTCTTTGTCCTGCACGCAATTAGCTGCACCTCGGGGTGGACGCCATTTCAGTGTCGATGAGGGGCACCGGATCACCATGCTTAAGATCATGGCCCGAGAGGACTAAGCTTCCGATACTGGAGAACCTACGGGCCGTGACGACGGCTGAGCGTGTTTCCTGTCGACGCCCAGCCACGCCTCCAAACGCAGTGCAGCGACCGGGACCGGGGTTGCTCAACACTCGACAGTGAGCCGATTTTTGACCACGTGATTTTCCGACGACGGATCAATGTCGGCAACGCACGCGTTTTCCTCGGACTCAATGATCCAGATCCCGGCTTGTGCGCGCCGTTGGAGCGGTTGAAGGCTTACAACATGCCGTTCAAAACGCGAGAGATTTACACTAGCGCGAACGGAGATCGATGGTCCGTTGGCGTCGAATCTGAATCAGGCCGCGTGTTCGTCAAACACGAGGCGAATGTCCCCTCAGGAGGTCATACGAGCGAGTTCGACATCGAGGAGTTTCTCAATGGGGCGCCGGACAGCCCCGAGCATCAGGCCCTTATGCAACTTGTTAGGAATGAGGTCGGGAAGGACAAATCCTGACTCTTTACTGCCGCTAGCGCCCTTGGTCCTTGATGCGGTGCAGCCGTTTCACGATGTCAGACCAAAACGTCTCCCCTTCCAGCGTCTGGTCCCACGGGAAGGCGACGCCGAGCATTCGGATCGCCTCAGCAGTCCAAGGCTGATTGACCCGCGCTACAGCCACGGGCTGAACCGATCTCTCCCATGGCTTCGGCTCGACCGGATTATGATTGACGCGAATCTCGTCCGCGATGAACTGGGGCATGCAATCCTCCCGACTCAAGGAAGCGGATCGTAAGCGCCGCGATTTGGCCTCCGGTAGAACATTTGTTAGAGACCCTGCGTCGCAGAATCGGGTCGGTCAGCGCACCGATTTGGAGGCTGCGAATTTCGGCGATTTCGAAGCTAGGGAGAGGGGGGCGGAAGCACGTGAGACCATGGACGTCATCCCAATTCCCGATCGGGTTCTCGAGCCGATCGGGATGACTCGTATCGCCATCGCGAGCGCTAAGCGCCTTGTAGGCAGCAGAACGAATTGATGTCGTGGCGCGGCTTGAGCCAGCTTCATTTCTCCATGGCCTCCAGCTCCAAAGCGCGGCTGACCTACAATTGACCAAATGCGGCGCGACGCCAGAAACGGTACGCTAATTCTTCTCACGTCGTGGCGCTGGTTACGGCGCCCGTTTGCCTTTGTGTTCCGAGAAGACGGAAACATCCAAGCACAGGTCGCAAGCGGACATTCCGTTCGACATCCCGTTCAGCATCGTGGCCTGCGTTCAGAGCATTTTTGCCCAGCCATACCCCGCGCGGAACAAGCTCCGGAATTCGCGGCCCTAGCCCCATGCTCAGCCGCGAATTCTCCCTCGCCGGCCAATTCGACATTTATGACCACTTTCAAGCGAGGATGTTTAGACGGGGACCCGCCGGAGTATTAATGAGGGATTAGTCAAGGCTTAGCTCACAGATTATAGAGAAGTCTTTGGTAAATGCCACGTATTCTACCTGGATCATAAGAGTTCATTGGAACATCCCGCCATCAGCTCAAGGCTCTGTTTGAGATCATGCGAATGTTACCCATGTTGGCGAGTTAATGGCGCCGACGCCTGTGCATAGACTTAACCAACTCTTACTGCTCACAGGCGTCATCCTGACCAGACACTCTCTAGAGAAAGCGATTCATGCAGCATCAGACCATCGTGGGCCTGTACCCCACCCGCACCCTGGCCGAGGATGTTCGGAGCAGGCTTCAAGGCGAGGGCATTCCTGACACCGATATCAGCCTCGGCGCGGACCAAGGCGGCGTCGCGTCCACCGAGCCCGTGCGCGAACCAAGACATGAGGAAGGCTTCTGGGCATGGCTCTTCGGTAGCGAGGTCGCAGCCGATGACCGCGAGCGTTATTCCGGCCACCTTCGCAGCGGCCGTGTTGCTGTCAGTGTCCGCGTGCGCTCGGACACCGAAAAAGAGACAGTTATCGCTCTCATGGAGCAGTTCGATCCCGTCGATATCGAGGGAGATGAGGAAAACGTCGTCCCGACGACGGGCATTTCCGGGGATGCGACCGGCGG
>JAQGID010000290.1 GCA_028291405.1 Rhodospirillales bacterium
GAATTTGCGAGCGTGTTAAGGGTTTGCACGCAATCCAGACCCCCGTGGCTGGCATCTACTCCCAAGCTTACCTCTTGGTGTCATTCAACACAATTAAATCGCGACTAAACTTGTAACCGACAAGTAACCCGACTCGATTCGGGCGGCTCTCAATCCTTTGGTTGCGGATCCCGACGCTTTATTCACAAACGACAAAAGCCGCGGCGAACCGCGGCTGTTGTCATCGAGAAAATTTGGAGCGGGCGAAGGGATTCGAACCCTCGACCCCAACCTTGGCAAGGTTGTGCTCTACCCCTGAGCTACGCCCGCGCTCCGATGATGCCGGGACGAAGAGCCCGGCCGAACGAGCGCGGCATCATACAGAGCGCGTGCGCCATTGCAAGCGTCGGGACGGCGGATTTTTCCGTGACGATCGGGTCCGCGCGACCCCTTGCGCAGACCTGGTCGCCGCGATAATACTGTTCCCTCTTTGTTCGCTCTTTGACACCGTGAACTCCCTTTTGCGCCACCGCCGAGGGCCTGCGCCGCCGCCCGTCTGGGTCTGGTGGTCTGAACCTGCATTTCACCTGATATTAGCGGCAATCTCCACTAGATCTGGTAGCCGGATCGCGTCACTTCGAGTTGACGGACGGCGCGATTGCGGTACGCTCGACGCTTATTCGCCGGGCGACCCGGCGATCGCGCCCGACGGTCTGCTGCGCTTTCTTCAACATTGCGGACGCGCCCTGCACATCCTACATCTGGCCGACATGTGAATGGGATGCCGCATCCCGACCGGCGGCGGCGAACTTGTCTGAACCGGCGCGGGCGCCATGTTATTTACGGAGTAGGGGACGATCTATGGAATCGATCATCGGCGCCGCGACAGGAAACGGCGCGGATCTCATCAAGAACGGCACGACGGCCTCGTTCATGGCCGACGTCATCGACGCCTCGCACGACGCCGCGGTCATCGTCGATTTCTGGGCACCGTGGTGCGGCCCGTGCAAGCAACTCGGCCCGGCGCTCGAGAAGGCGGTGCGCGAGGCCGGCGGCACTGTCCGCATGGTCAAGGTCAACATCGACGACAATCCCGAGATCGCGCAGCAGATGCGCATCCAGTCGATTCCGGCGGTCTATGCCTTCAAGGACGGGCGGCCGGTCGACGGCTTCGTCGGCGCGGTGCCCGACAGCCAGGTCAAGGCCTTCGTCAAGAAGCTGAGCGGCGCCGCCGGCCCGTCGCCAATCGAGGAGGCGCTGGCGATGGCCAAGGAGGCGCTGGCCGATGGCGACCTCGCGACCGCGAGCAACATCTACGAGCAGGTGCTGCAGCACGCCCCGGACAATGTCGAGGCGCTCGCCGGGCTGGTGCGTAGCGCCGTCATCGCCAAGGATTTTGCGAAGGCACGCAAGCTGCTGGAGCGCGTGCCGCCGGCCGAGGCCAACAACGCCGAGATCGCCGCGGCACGTGCCGCGCTCGACCTCGCCGAGGCCGGCGAGAAGGCGTCCGGCGAGGTCGGCGAGCTGCGCGCCCGGCTGGCGCGCGACGCCAATGACCACGACGCCCGTTTCGAGCTGGCCGGTGCGCTCTTCGCCGCCGGCGAGCGCGAGACCGCGGTCGACGAGCTGCTCGAGATCATCAAGCGGCAGCGCGAGTGGAATGAGCAGGCGGCACGCAAGCAGCTCGTCAAGTTCTTCGAGGCGATGGGGCCGGCCGATCCGTTGACTCTGACGGCGCGCCGCCGGCTGTCGTCGCTGCTGTTCGCCTGAGAGGTCGGATGGGGGAGGAGATGGAGGCGATACGCTTCGACGATCTTCCTGGCACGCTGCCGATCTTCCCGCTCTCCGGCGTCCTGCTCTTGCCGCGCGGCCGCCTGCCGCTCAACATCTTCGAGCCGCGCTATCTTCACATGACGCGGGATGCGCTCGCCGGCGACGGGCTCATCGGCATGGTCCAGCCGTGCGAGCCGACCAGCCTCGGGACATCGCCGGTCGAGGCCTCCGCCGTCTACCCGACCGGCTGCGCCGGCCGCATCACGAGCTCGAGCGAGACCGACGACGGCCGGTTCCTCCTCACCCTGACGGGCATCGCACGGTTCTCGATCCGCGAGGAGATCGCGACGACGCGCGGCTATCGCCTCGTCGTGCCGGAGTGGCAGGCCTGGCGCGGCGACCTCGTCGAGGCGGCGACGGCGACGATCGACCGGCCGCGCCTCGTCGCGGGGCTCAAGGCCTATTTCCGGCTGAACGGCATCACCGCCGATTGGGAGGCGATCGAAGCGACGCCGGACGAGCGCCTCGTCACCTCGCTCTCGATGATCTGCCCCTTCGCGCCGAGCGAGAAGCAGGCGCTGCTCGAGGCCGCCGATCTCGACGAGCGCGCCCGCATCATGATCGCTCTCATCGAGATGGCCGCGCTCGGCCGTAGTCCGGAGGGGGACGGCGTCCGCCACTGACTCGGGTTTCCGTATCATTCAGTTCCGAAGGACCTGCGCATGACCACCGCCAAACACGCGACGGACGTCGATCCCAAGCTGCTCGAGATTCTGGTCTGCCCCCTCACCAAGGGGCCGTTGCGCTACGATCGCGCCGCACAGGAGCTGATCAGCGACCAGGCCGGCCTGGCCTATCCGATCCGTGACGGGATTCCGATCATGCTGGTCGACGAGGCCCGCGCCCTGACCGACGCCGGCAGCGGTGCCGGCTGATGGCCGAGGGCTTCGAGACGACGCATTGGCCGACCGAGATTCGGCTCGATAAGGCGGCGCGTACCCTTGAGGTCGATTTCGACGACGGCGCGAAGTTTCGCCTGCCGGCGGAATATCTGCGCGTCGAGAGTCCCTCGGCCGAGGTCCAAGGTCATTCGCCCTCGCAGAAGCAGCTCGTCCCCGGCAAGGCTGCCGTCGCGATCACCGGAATCGAGCCGGTCGGCAACTACGCGATTCGCGTCGTCTTCGACGACGGCCACGACACCGGCCTCTTCTCGTGGAAATACCTCTACCAGCTCGGCGTCGAGCACGACGAGCGCTGGCGCAAGTACCTCGGCGAGCTGGCGCAGCGCGGCCTTCGGCGCGAGTAGCGCTGCCTCCGGCGACGAGGCGGCGGGAATAGCGGCCTAGACTAGAGGCGCTCGCCGCGCACCAGTCGCGGCAGGGCCCCGACCATCCCCATCGCATGACGCATCAGCAGGCGGCGCGCCGGCGGCACGCGGTTGACGATGGCGAGGCCGACGTCGCGGGCCATCGCCAGCGGCGCGACCTCGTTCGAGAATAGACGGTTCAGCCCGTCGGTGACGGCGGCGAGCGCGAGATTGTCGATCCGGCGCCAAGCCTGGTACCGCGCCAGCACCTCGGGGTTGCCGATGTCGAGGCCGAGGCGGCGGGCATCGATGATGCATTCGGCAAGGGCGGCGACGTCGCGTAGTCCGAGGTTGAGCCCCTGGCCGGCAATCGGATGGATGAAATGCGCCGCGTCGCCGACCAGCGCCAAGCGCTCGTCGACATAGCGCTCGGCGTGCAGGAAGGCGAGGGGATAGCTCCAGCGCGGGCCGACGATCTCGAGCCCTCCCAGGAAATCGCCGAACCGGCGGCCGAGCTCGGCGGCGAATTCGGCATCGTCCAGCGCCATGATGCCGGGCGCCAGCGCCGCGCGCTCCGTCCAGACGATCGACGACCGGTCGCCGGTCATCGGCAGGATGGCGAAGGGTCCGGCGGGCAGGAAATGCTCCACCGCGATGCCGAGATGCGGCAGCTCGTGGTGCACGGTGCAGACGATGCCGGTCTGCGGATACCGGAACTCGACGGTGCGGATGCCGGCGGCGCGGCGCAGCGGCGAGTTTTTGCCGTCGGCGGCGACCAGCAGCGCGGCGCGGACGCTGCCGCCGTCGGCCAGGGCGCAGACGACGCCGGCCGGGCCGCGCTCGGCGCCGAGAACCTCGACCGGGGCGAGGTGACGCACGCTCGGCAGCTCGGCGACGCGTTCCAGCAAGGCCTGGCGCAGCACGCGATTCTCGACGATGTAGCCGAGCGGCGCCTCGCCGAGCTCGCGATGGTCGTAGTGCAGGAAGAGCGGCGAATCGCCGTCGGCGACGCGGATCTCGCGGATCGGCTCGGCCTCTGCCGCAACTTTGTCCCACAGCCCGATCGCCGCCAGCACCTGCTGCGAGCCATAGGCGATCGCCGAGGCGCGGCCGTCGAAGCTTTCCGCGAGCATCCGCGACGGTGTCTCGCGATCGACGACCGCGACGCTCAGCCCGGCGGAGCCGCAGGCGACCGCCAGGGAAAGCCCACCCAGCCCGCCGCCGACGACGACCAGCTCGGCGTCGATGGCGACGGACTCGCGCGGGCGGGAATCGGGGCTCGGCGCGGCGCTCATCATCGGAGAATGTCGCGCCGCGTTGGGCCTGTCCAGCCAAGCTGCATCATGGTGATTGCACAAACTATGAGCAGAGGCGATTTTACCATCAATTGCCTGCCTAATATTTTTGCACGCCACCACGTTGTATCGGTGCTCCCGCATTCGGAGGATGCGCGAATCTCCCGATTCGCCGCTTGGCACGATTCTTGTTCTTGAAAGCATGGACCCGCGTTGCGCCAGGGGAGCCGTTGATGCTGCGCGGATCGACCGAAACACATTCGCGGCCCCCGTCGGAGCCGCAGTCAACTGGAGGAGAGAATGAGCTTGATCCACGCAGTCACTAAGCGTCTTGCCGTCGGGGCGGCAGCGCTCGCCGGCTTGGCGGGTGGCGCTTCCGCCCGGCGAGCCTATGTCTGGGCGCTCTGCCTGGGACTCCTGCTGGCCGTGCCGCTGGCGAACAGCTTTGCTCAGACCGCGGCTCCTGCGCCGGCCGCCGACGCAGCCGCGGCTCCTGCCGCTGCGGCGGCTCCTGCGCCGCCGGCCTGCGCCGCCGGCGTCACCGAGCCGTGCCAGCCCAATTCGGGCGATACCGCGTGGATGCTGACCTCCGTAGCGCTCGTTCTCATGATGACCATTCCCGGCCTCGGCCTCTTCTACGGCGGCATGGTCCGTAAGAAGAACGTCGGCGACACGGTGATGACGAGCTTCGCCGTCACCTGTCTCGTCACGGTCCTCTGGGCCGTGCTCAACTACAGCACCGCCTTCACGGCCGGCATGCCGTTCGTCGGCGGTCTCTCGCGTGCCTTCCTGCAAGGTATCATGAGCGACATCGCGAAGGGCGTCGGCGTGCCCAACCCGCTCGCGATGACGATCCCCGAGACCGTCTACATGTGCTTCCAGATGACCTTCGCGATCATCACCCCGGCGCTGATCGCCGGTGCCTTCGCCGAGCGCATGAAATTCTCGGCGATGCTGTGGTTCATCGGGATCTGGTGCACCGTCGTCTACGCCCCGATCGCCCATTGGGTCTGGGGTCCCGACGGCTTCCTGAACGCCGGCAACGCCGATGCCTACGTCAAGGTCCTCGACTTCGCCGGCGGCACGGTCGTCCACATCAATGCCGGCGTCGCTGGTCTCATGTGCGCCCTCGTCCTCGGCAAGCGCAAGGACACCGGTCCCGCCCACAACGTCGTGCTGACCTATATCGGCGCCTCGCTGCTGTGGGTCGGCTGGTTCGGCTTCAACGCCGGCTCCGCCGTTACCGCCGGCATGCAGGCCGGCATGGCGATGACCGTCACCCAGATCGCGACGGCCGTTGCCGCCCTGACCTGGATGTTCGTCGAATGGGCGATGCGCGGCAAGCCGACCCTGATCGGCATCTGCTCGGGTGCGGTCGCCGGTCTTGTTGCGATCACGCCGGCCTCGGGCTTCGTCGGCCCGGCCGGCTCCATGGTGATCGGCGTCGCCGCCGGCGTCTTCTGCTACTGGGGCGCGATGTCGCTTAAGCACATGTTCGGCTACGACGACGCGCTCGACGCGTTCGGCGTCCACGGGGTCGGCGGCATCGTCGGCGCCATCCTGACCGGCGTCTTCGCGATCAGCGAGTACGGCGGGACGCCGGGTCTCATCGAGGGCAACTCCGGCCAGGTGCTCAACCAGCTCATCGGCATCGGCATCGTCATCGTCTATGACGGCGTCGTCAGCCTGATCATCCTCAAGGTGCTCGATGCGATCATCGGCCTTCGCGTCGACGCCGAGATCGAGGTCGACGGTCTCGATCTGGCGCTGCACGGCGAGGTTGTTCAATAGCGGTCTCCTCCCTGAAACTGACGAGGGCGCCTTTGGGCGCCCTCTTTTTTTGCCCCTCGCGAGACAAGCCCGAACCTTGTAATTGGGGCGGGATGTCAGAAGACCCCCAACATACGGTTGCACCACCCGCGGCTTTCTTGTCTCGATCTTCGCCGCAGCGTATGATCGAACGCAGCATGAACGCTGCCGCTGCCTCGCTCTGCCAGGATGCATCCGTGACGATCAACCCGCGGCTCGACGCCCTCGGCGAACCGACCTTCAGCCGGCTGACCCAGCTGCTCGCCCCGATCGCGCCGCGCGCCAACGAGACGCCGATCGTCATGTCGGTCGGCGATCCGATGCACCAGCCGCCGCCGATGCTCGCCGAGATCGTCGCGGCCCATGCCCAGCTGTGGAACAAATACCCGCCGATGGCCGGCACCCCGGAACTGCGCAGCGCCATCGCCGACTGGCTGACGCGGCGCTACCGTCTGGCGCCCGGCACCGTCACCGCCGACCGCCACGTCCTGCCGCTGGCCGGCACCAAGGAGGGGCTGTTCCTCGCCGCGCTGCTCGTCGTGCCCGAACGCAAGGCCGGGCAGCCGCCGGCAGTGCTGCTGCCCAACCCGTTCTATCTGACGCACCAGGGCGGTGCCGGCCTGTCGGGCGGTGAGCCGGTCTATCTCGAGACCAGCGCCGCAACCTCCCATCTCCCGGATCTCGACCGCTTGAGCCCGGCGCTGCTCCAGCGCACCGCACTGTTCTATCTGTGCTCGCCGGACAATCCGACCGGCGGCTGTGCCGATCAGGCCTATCTCGAACGGCTCCTGCTGCTCGCCCGGCAATATGATTTCGTCGTCGCGATCGACGAGTGCTATTGCGAGATCTACGACCGCACGCCGCCGGTCGGCGGGCTCGAGGCCGCCGCGGCCCTCGGCGGCGATCTCGCGAACCTGCTGGTCTTCCACTCCCTTTCGAAACGCTCCAACGCCGGCGGCCTGCGCTCCGGCTTCGTCGCCGGCGATCCGCGCCTCATCGCCGGCTTCCTGCGGCTGCGCAACTATGGCGGCAGCCAGGTGCCGCTGCCGGTCCAGGCCGCCTCCGCCGCACTCTGGCGCGACGAGACGCATGTCGGCCCGAACCGCGATCGCTACCGCGCCAAGATCGACGCGGCCGAGGCGGTGCTCAGGGACCGCTTCGGTTTCTACCGGCCGGATGGCGGGTTCTTTCTCTGGCTCGACGTCGGCGACGGCGTCCGGGCAGCCGAGCGCCTGTGGCGCGAGGCGGCGGTGCGCACTTTGCCGGGCCGCTACATGTCGCGGCCCGGCAGCGACGGGACGAGTCCGGGCGACCGCTTCATCCGCGTCGCCCTGGTGCACGACGAATCGACGATCGCGGCGGCGCTCGAGCGCTGCCTCCGCGTACTCTGAAGGACGATCGTGAGAGCCGAGATGGCGAGAGGACCGAGATGGCGAGTATGACGGATAGCGTCGGCCGCAAATCGCGGGGCTGGCGACGGTCGCTCCCGCAGGCGCAATCGTTCCTGCGGCGCCGGCTGTCGGAAGCGCTGGGGGTCGTGCTGTTCTTCGCGGCATTGCTCCTGCTCCTCGCGGTGATGAGCTACGACCATGGCGATCCGTCGTGGAATCACGTCGTCGACGCCCCGACACGGAACTGGGTCGGTCCCTACGGCGCCCACCTCGCCGACGTCCTGATCCAGGTGACGGGCCTCGCCGCGCTCGTCCTCCCGCTCGTCCTCTTCGCCTGGTCGTTCCGCCTGCTGATGAACCGCGGCCTGCCCAGCCTCTGGCTGCGTCTCATGCTGCTGCCGATCTGCGTCGTCGTCGCGAGTCTCGCGCTCGCCGTCCTGGCGGTGCCGGGCTGGTGGCCGGGATCGGAGCGCGGGCTCGGCGGGTTCTTCGGCGGCACGCTGCTCACCGTCCTGACGCAAACCGGCCACCTCGCCGAGCCTGTGGTCGGCATGGCCGCGGCCGCGATCTTCGGCGGCCTCCTCTTCTTCGTCCTCGCCCTGTCGCGCGACGATTGGCGCGACATCGGCCAGCGTGCCGGCCGGGTCGCAGCCGCCTCGGGGCGCGGCACCGCGCTGTTCGCCGGCCACGGTGCGCGGCTGGCCGGGATCGGCACCCGCACGGCGATGGTCCTGCGCCGCCTGTTGCAGCGGCGCGATCGCCCCGTCGCCG
>JAQGID010000319.1 GCA_028291405.1 Rhodospirillales bacterium
CTCGATGGTGCCGGTCGTCGTCGTGCTCAGCCTCGCCGTGGTCATCATCGGCCTGTCGTAAGGCCGGGCAGGGGCTGCTAATCTCCTCGCGTCAACCGCGAGGGAACGAGATGACCATCGCTCCGGACGCCGCCGCTCTCCCGATCCTGCTTCGGGAGGTCGCGGGCGGGGTTGCGACCCTGACGCTGAACCGCCCGAAGCAGCTCAACGCGCTCTCCGAGGCGATGCTGGACGCGTTGCTCGCCGCCCTTGCCGAAATTGCCGAGGACGAGGCGATCCGCGTCGTCGTCCTCGCGGGAAACGGTCCGGCGTTCTGCGCCGGCCACGACCTCAAGGAGATGCGGGCGCGGCGCGAGGCGGAGTACTACCGCGCGCTCTTCGCGAAATGCGGCCGCATGATGCAGGCGATCACTGCGCTGCCGCAGCCGGTGATCGCCCGCGTCCACGGCATCGCGACGGCGGCGGGCTGCCAGCTCGTCGCCGCCTGCGACCTCGCCGTGGCGTCGCAGGAGGCGCGGTTCGCGACCTCGGGGATCAACGTCGGGCTGTTCTGCTCGACCCCGGCGGTCCCGCTGACCCGCAACATGGGCCGCAAGCAGAGCTTCGAGATGCTGATGACCGGCGATTTCCTCTCGGCCGAGGCGGCGGCGTCGCGCGGCCTCGTCAATGCGGCGGTTCCGAGCGACGCGCTCGACTCCGCCGTCGCCGCGCTGGCGGAACGCATCGTCGCCAAGTCGCCGGTCGCGGTGCGGACCGGCAAGGCGATGTTCTACCGCCAGATCGAGCAGGGGATTGCGGCCGCCTACGACTACGCCGGCGAGATCATGGCCGGCAACATGATGGCCGCCGACGCCGCCGAGGGCATCGACGCCTTCATCGCCAAGCGGGCGCCGCGCTGGACCGGAGGCTGACCGCTCACGGCGCGCTGTCGAGGATCTCGCGGAGATAGGCCACGTGCTCGGCGAAGGCGCGGCGGCCGGCCGGGGTCGCCCGGACGCGGGTCTGCGGCTTCTTGCCCTCGAAGCGCTTTTCGATCGCGACGTAGCCGGCGCGCTCTAGCGTGTCGAGATGCGCTCCGAGATTGCCGTCGGTCGCGTCGACGAGGCCGCGCAGCCGGGTGAACTCGAGGAAATTGTCGCCGTGCAGCACGTTCAGCGAGGCCATGATCTTCAGCCGCACCGCCTGGTGGATGATGTCGTTGCCGCCGCTCATCGAATCTCCCCGATGCGGCGCAGCCCGAGGCCGCCGAGGATCAGCGTCACGCCCTGGACGAGCGCCATCCAGAGATGGAACCACGGGCCGAGGCCGAAATAGCCGAGCAGGATGAGGCAGGTTCCGACGAGGCCGAGGCCGATGAAATGGCGCCCGACCCAGATGCCGCCGAGGACGAAGCCGAACATCCAGATCATCGGCTGGAACGCGTCGATCTGGCGATAGGTCGGGCTCAGCACCGCGATGAACACCTGGGCATAACCCATCAGCACGACCATCGCATAGACGATCCGCCAGTCGGCGCGGACCTGCGTCCGTTGCCGGCGCCGCCGGCCGGCGATCAGGCCGACCGTGCCGACGAGGCCGACCAACCACGCGATCCCCCAGACCGGCGCCGTCCAGCGCGGCAGGAACTCGGTGATGACGTAGCTCGACGCGCTCACCGCCCCCCACAGCATGAGGATCCAGCCGCTGGTCGCGTAGAAGATGGTCTGCCGCGTGCGCTGCTCGACGCTTGCGATATCGCGCAGCGAGGCGGCGGCGTCTGCCGGGTCGATCGTCATGGCGAAGCTCCGGATCGGGGGTGCGACCGAACTTCCGGCAGATCGGTCGCGGTGGCAAGTCCCTCAGAAATAACGAGTCGCTTTCAAGAGCGCGCTGCCGGCCTGCGGCATGCTGCCATGCTCGGAGCGGCGGCTGCCCAAGTTGCCGGCGAGGATGGCGCCGATCGTCCAGCGCGGCGACCAGTAATAATCCGCCGTCACCTGCACCAGCGCTGAGCCGTCGTAGAGGCTGATGTCGGCGAAGGCGGCGAGCTCGAGGTCGCGGATGAAGGCGTCGGCCCGGTCGATGCGGATGAAGGCGGTGTCGCGGGTCATCGGCTCGTTCTGGTCGAGCGCGTAGGAGCGGATGTACCACAGCGAGGCGGCGGCCGACGCCGGGGCGAAGCGCGACTGCCCGGCGGCGAACCAATTCTTCCAGTCCTGGCGCGTGAAGCCGGCCTCGTGGAGATGGTATTCGACATTGATCGTGATCTTGTTGGCGGTCGTCAGCGAGGCGCCGGTTGCGAGATCGTTGTAGAAATGCTTGCCGCGGTCGCCCGGCAGGACGCGCGGCGCCGACGACGGCAGCGTCCCGGTCGCCTGGCCGTAGCGATAGGCCTCCTCGGCGAGGCTGTACCGCCTTCCGCCGGACCACTCGGCATAGGCCACGACCGCGTCGCCGATCGGCTGCGTCAGATTGGCGCCGATCCGCGTCGTGCTGCCCTCGTGATAGAGCAGCGCCTCCGAGCTCAGCCCGGGGATGAGGTCGTAATTGCCTTTGACGAGAAAGCGGTCATGCGCGTTGGTGCGGTCGAGCATCGGATCGAAGCTCGGCAGGCTGCCGAGATAGAGCGCGCTCGGCCGATAGAGCGCCGGCGCATAGGCGACGCTGACCGCGCCCTTCTCGCCGATCCCCTGGCCTAGAACCATGAACGTGCCGAGCCGGTTCTCGCGCAGCACTGCGGGATCGTTCGACAGCCGGTCGACGACGGCGCGCGTCTTGAAGAAATCGGTCGGGTTGAAGCCGGTCGCGACGCCGCTGCGGAGATTGACGCGGCCGAGGTCGAGATAGCTTTGCGGCAGCGGGCTCCAGCTCAGGAAGGCTTCGCGCAGATCGTTGCGGATGCTGTCGTGCGTCGGGAAATCGGCGCGGTCCTGCGCCAGGACGTTGAGCCTGCCGCTGTAGGTGAAGCCGACCGCTTCGCCGAGTGTCCAGCTGCGGCGGGCGTCGAAGAACAGCCGTTCCAGGACATTGGGTGGCGGCGCTGTCTGCGGCAGCTTGACCAGCAGGTTGTTGCGGTAGTCGTAGAACGTCACCGCGTTCTCGAGGAAGAGCTTGCCCGGTCCGGTCGCCGAGGGCGTTTCGCTCGCCACGGTCGGCGCCTGGATGTCGGGCGGGATGAGGTCGATGTCCTGGTTCTCGTCGGCCTGCGCCGGCACGGCGAGGAGGCAGCATGCGACGATCCCGGCGGCGAGAAGCGTCGGCGTCATTCCCGGCTGAGGCGTGGCAACGAATCCCGCTGGAACCAGGAGTCCGGGATCTCCTGCGTGCGATAGTCGCTGAAGCTGACCTTGGTCGCCAGCGAGCTGTCGACCGAATCGATGATGATCGCCTCGGTCGGGCGGATGCCGCCGAGCTGCTCGGTGAAGTTCCGATAATAGAGGATCTTCAGCAGCCGGCCGCTGTCGGAATAGAACTTCGCCTTGATCGGATAGAAGGTGCCTTGCTCGATCCAGGCTTCGATGCGGTTGTAGTTGGCGTTCTCGCCGATCGCCTTCATGTCGAGATGCCAGGTCTGGTGCTCCTGCCGGCCGGAGTCCTGGATGGTCTCGACGCCGAGCAGCGTCCCGGCATAGTCGAGCGCGAGATTCGCCGTCAGCACGTCGCCGATCGACGCCTGCCCGATCAGCCGCTGCTGCGCCGAGATCCGGACGCTGGACTTCGAGGCGGGGTCGTAGAACCACAGCACCTTGCCGTCGAGCAGGATCGTCTTGCCGACGTCGCGTGCCGGCTCGGCATAGCGGACGACGCTGCGGAACTGGCCGGTCGCCTTGTCGATTTTCGAGAAGACGACGAGGACGTTCTGGTTCCGCAGCTTGCCGGAGACGTATTCGCTCAGCGTGTTGGTGACGCGGAACGGCACGCCGGGGTTCCGGATCTTGTCGCTCGCCGCGATGATCTCCTGCGCCGACTGCGCGGCGGCAGGGAAGGCGAGGCAAAGCAAGGCGAAGGCGACGAGGATGGTCCGGAGCAATTTCATGTCTATCCTCACACGTGCCGCAACGCTTCGACGATCGGCAGCTTGGCGGCACGATTGGCCGGGATCAGGGCGGCGACCGTGGCGACCAGGACGAGGCCGATCCAGGTGTCGACGATCAGCGACACATTGCGGAACAGTTCGAGCCGTAGCGGGATGGCGCTGGTGTTGCCGGGCGGCGTCCAGCTTAGCCCGGCGCGGTTGACGAGCG
>JAQGID010000329.1 GCA_028291405.1 Rhodospirillales bacterium
AATTCAGGGAGAGCGGGATGCGGAATTGGGTCCGGGGGCTTCTCCCCGCCGGCACGGCTGCTGCGGCGATGCTCGCCGTGATGCTCGGCGGCGGAGCGCCGGCGCGTGCCGCGGACGATCCCGGCTACATCTCCTTCGGCGCCGGCGTCTACGACATGTTGCACAACAATACGGCGGGCGAGGTCACCGCGGAGTATCGCTTCTCGCAAAAGCTATGGATCTTCAAGCCCTTCGTCGGCGCCATGGGGACCTCGAAATCGGCCTTCTACGGCTATGGCGGCTTCCTCGTCGACATCTATCTGGGCAATCGCTGGGTCCTCATGCCGAATGCCGCGGTCGGCTATTACGACAACGGCAACGGCAAGAATCTCGGGTCGCACACTGAGTTCCGTACCGGCGCCGAGTTCGCGTATCGTTTCGACGACCGCTCGCGACTCGGGCTGACGTTTCATCACATCTCGAACGCCGGGATCGGCAAGGACAACCCCGGCGAGGAAGAGATGACGGTCGTCTTCTCGCTGCCCTTCACTCTTTTGAAATAACCGCGGGCGCCGGCGGCCCGACGCGCGAACGGAAGACGTCGCGCGCCTCCAGCGTGCGGCGGATCAGCCCCGCTGCCATCGCCTGCGTCGCGGTCGACCAATGGGTGTCGTCCGGCAGATAGAGGTCGACATGCGCCACCGGATCGAGCGCGACGGCGAGCGGCACGAGGTTGAGCGAGGGGATCTCGGCGAGGCGGAAGAGCTGCGACAGGCGATCGAACTCGCGCGACTGCAGGAACTTCGCATAGACGCTGAGCTTGTCGGGCACGATCATCGCCGCGAAGACGGTGCGGCCGTTCGCCTCGACGCGATCCTGCAGGCGGACGAGATTGCAGGCCGCCGCCTGCCACTGTTCCGCCTTCCAGCCCATCTTGTTGAAATCCGTGCCGTAGACCAGCAGGCTGCGGTCGCTGGCGCTGCTGAAGAGCCCGGACCGCGCCAGTTCCAGGCGGACGGCGTTGGTCGTCTCATGCCCGGCGATCGCGCGCCGCAGGTTCTGGACGACGAAGTTGATGGCATAGGCCGCCGGAAAATCGTCCCATTCACGCCGCGTCTGTCGTGCCACGGCGAAGGGGACGATCGGCTGGGGCGCGACGTCGAGCGTGGTTGGCGGCGTCGCGATCCGCGCCGCGCAGGCGCCGCCGGCGTCGCCGTGGCCGTGCTCCGGGATCAGCGACCGCTCGACGAGCTCGTAGATGAGGACCGCAGGCGGGTGGTCGCGCCAGTCGGCGCTGCCGAGCAGCTCGTCGATCGAGACGAGCCCGCGATCGATGATGGTGACGCTGCGCCCGGTGTCGCGCGCCAGGAAATGCGGCCAGGTGACGCCGGGATTATGCGTCGATTCGGCGGTGAAGGAATCACCGTAGGCGACGATGTCCGCGTCGCCGGCGCTTGTGCCCACGGTCGCGACGAGCGGCTGAAAGCGATGCTGCGGCGCGGTCCAACCGAATTCATTCTCGGAATACCAGCCGATCCGCGTCAGATCGCCGGTCAGGGGTTCGAGGCTGCGCCCGTAGAGGCCGAAGCCGAGGACGCAGGTCGCTGCGATCCCGATCAGCAGCGCGTTGTAGAGCCGGTACATCGTCAGAACTGATAGTAGAGGAAGGGGCTGACGCCCGACATCCGGCTGAGCGCGACGAGCAAGGCTGCGGCCATGGCGAGCGACCAGACCGGCTGCGCCCGCCAGCGGATCGGGACGACGGCGGGCGCCGTGCCCGTTCCCGGTGGCACGATTCCGGGGCGGAAGCGCGCCATGATCTGCTGGGTGTTGGGTGCGAGGAACGTCACCAGCGCGACCGCGGCGAGGGCGTAGGTCTGGTCGATCCCCTGATAGAGCTCGCCGCCGTAGGCGATGCCGAAGATCGTCGCACCGGCGCCCTCCGGCCCGGCGAAGCCGTTCCAGCCGAAGAGGCCGGCGAACATTGCCGTGGCGGCGCCGAAGCTGGTGGCGCGGAATGGGATCCACGCGAGGACGACGACGAGGAAGGTCAAGGCGATGCCGGCGATGCGCCCGACCGTGCCGGCGGCGCCGGGACGCCAGCCGAGCCGCAAGCAGAGGGTGCGCCAGAGATGGTTCGCCACCAGGAACGCCCCGTGCAGCGCGCCCCAGAGCACGAAGGTCCAGGCGGCGCCGTGCCACAAGCCGCCGAGCAGCATGGTGACGAAGAGGTTGAGATGGCGGCGCGCGGCGCCGTGTCGGTTGCCGCCGAGCGGAATATAGAGGTAGTCGCGCAGGAAGCGCGACAGCGTCATGTGCCAGCGCCGCCAGAACTCGATGATGTCCGTGGATTGGTACGGCGAATCGAAATTCAGCGGCAGGATGATGCCGAAGCAGCGCGCGGCGCCAATCGCCATGTCGGAATATCCCGAGAAGTCGAAATAGAGCTGGAAGGCATAGGACAGCGCGCCGCCCCAGGCGGTCACGAAATGCGGCGCATGACCCGCGGCGACGGCGGCGAAGACCGGATTCGCATATTCGGCCATGCCGTCGGCGATCACGACTTTCTTGCAGAGGCCGATGATGAAGATCGTCAGCCCAACCGCCAAATCCTGGGCGCGCGGCCGCCACGTTTGCAGCCTGGCGAATTGCGGCATCATCTCCTTGTGGTGCAGCAGCGGACCGGCAAGGAGGTGCGGGAAGAACGTCACGAAGAGCGTGTAGTCGAGCGGGTCGTACTCCTTCGCCTGTCCGCGAGAGGTGTCGACGAGGAAGGCGATCTGCGTGAAGGTGAAGAACGAGATGCCGATCGGCAGCAGAATTGCTTTGTCCGGCGCCGTCCCTCCGATCGCCCAGGCGAGGCTGCCGAGCAGGAAATTGAAGTATTTGAAATAGCCGAGCACGACGAGATTCGCCGCGATGCCGAGCACGAGCAGGGCGTTGCGCCGCCGGCCCGGCGCGGGCGATTTGTGGATCGCGATGCCGACGAGATAATTGAACAGGATGGAGAGCCCGAGCAGCCCGAGACAAGCGGGGTTCCACCAGCCGTAGAAGAACAGCGATGCGGCGGCGAGGAACGCCACCTCCCAGCGCCGGCCGAGCGGCGCGAGCGCGGTATCGACGAGCAGGCAGATCGGCAGAAAGCCGAAGATGAAGAGAAGCGAGTTGAACAGCATCGCGCCGCCTGTCCCGAGCCCGCATCGATCGGCGTGGCCCCCGATCTAGGGATAAGGCGGTTTCGCACGTCCGGCAACCGCGGCGCGAGGCAGGGAAATCGATCGCAATCGGGGACGCATTCACCGATCAGGCGTTACCCTGGCAATCTATGTTAAACGGAGGAACCTGGCCCATGTCGGTTGCGCGTTCATCGATCCTCGCCTTGCTCGTCGTCCTCGGCCTGTCGCCTGCCGGCGGCGCTCTGTCGCAGAGCTACGGGACCGACAACGGCGCCTGCGACCGCGGCGCCCTCTCGAACGTCTTCAGCACCTCGCAGAACAATCTGATCGGCAGCGGCGTCGGCGCCGCTGCCGGCGGCCTGCTCGGCAGCAAGTTCGGCGGCGGCAGCGGCCAGACCGTCATGACGATCGCCGGCGTCCTCGCCGGGGCGCTCGCCGGCGGCGCGGTCGGGCGGTCGATGGAGCCGGTGGATCAAGGGTGCATTAGCCGGACGCTCGAGCATTCGCCGAGCAAGAAGACCGTGGCCTGGAAGAATCCGGACACCAATTCGAGCTATTGGGTGACCCCGACCGACACCTATCAGCGACAGGACGGCACGCCGTGCCGCCATTATCAGACGACGGCGCTGATCGACGGGCACCGGCAACGCCTTAAGGGAGTCGCGTGCCGTCAGGAAGACGGAAGCTGGAAGGTCCAGGGCTGATCGTTACGGCGCGCGACCGCACTCGCGCGGGCGGGCGCCGATAACGCGGCTTAGCCGTCGAAGGTCGCTGATTATTAAGGGGTGCCGCTTAAGGGGGGCGGGGGGATGGCGACGGCTTAGAACTGTGGCAGGCCGCCGCTCCACTGCTTCCGGACTTGGTCGCACAGACCAGCATCCGCGTCGAGACGGCGGACCGGGCGATCCTCCTGGCCGGAGCCGAAGCTCTTCGCCAGATGGTCGATGACGCTATTGTCGTGCAAGCGCTGATGGCGAGCCTGTTTGCGCAAGCGATCTTGCCTGGTCATGCGTACCTCCCGCCTTGACGGCTTCCGCGGCATCCAAGTGCAGCATATTTCACCGCCAAATTAGAAAAGACGCGCGAGTTTGGCAAGCCCGTTGATGGAAAAAAAATCAAGCATTTGAATCGAATACATTTAGCGTGGAAGTAGACAGCAGACCACAATCTGTGGCCGGCTTGCTTTCCGCTTTTGTTCCAGAGCGGCGGCTTTCTTGATCACATCACGACGGCGTGTTTCATGACTCAGGCTTATCGTCGTCCGGCTGCGTCGAAAGCATCACGAAGCCTCCCCATTTCTCAGGATCAGCGATTTTCTTGAGGACGCGGGCAATGCGAGCTTCAGCCTGTCTGGTGGTGACACTTCTCTCCTTCGCCGGCTGCGCGCCGCCGCCGGAGCCGCTGGCCGACGAGCGGCCGACCTTCCGCCAATTTCACCCCGATGGTGCCCTGCCGCCGCAAGCGGCAGCGAGCCCTGTCGCAGATTATGGCAGGGATTCCGGGGCGGATTACGGGGGCGAGTTGCCCGAGCCGACATCGCCCTCGCGCGGCGTGGTGTTGCGCAGCCCGACGCCGCCGCCCGCCACCGTCGCGCCGGTGCAGCATTTGCCGGACGCCGCCTTCAGCAACCCCTTCACCCCCGGACCGATCACCGGTTACGGCGTCGGCGGCATGCAGCACGAACCCGGAATGCCGCACAACCCGCCATGGAATTGAGCTGCCCGCACAGCCGTATTCGGCCGCAGCGGTTGCCGCCTGCCGGCGCTGCTCTGAACCTGCAGCACGGTCGGGGCCGCCAGCGCGAAGAAGACGCCGATCACCAGGAAGGCAAGGCGGGGCTGGCCGTGGTCGATCAGGATGCCGATCACCAGCGGCCCCAGCGCCGAGCCGAGATCGAGCCCGGAAAGACCAGTCCGAAGACCTTGCCGGTACCGATGCCGCGCGCCGATTTGCGGATCAGGATGTCACGCGATGGGCCGGAGCAGCCGGCGGCGGTGCCTGCCAGGAGGAGCACCGGCAGGAGGGCGAGGCCGATCGTCGGCAGCGCCGCGACGACGAGCATCAGCGCCGCCGCGACGAGGGCGCTGACGAAGGCGAGAATGTGATGCTTCGCCGTACGATCGGCGAAGAAGCCGCCGAGGATCATGCCGCTGGCGCTGCCGAGGAAAGTTGGACGCAGTCTATCCCAGAGGGGGAGCGGCGCCGGCAGGGGTCTATCAGAATGGCAGCCATGCGCGACATCGCATGCGCGATGCGCACCTTCACATGGTGACCCGCCAACGGCCGTTCGGGAGGCTGGAAAGAGAGAGACCCGAAGTTGCGACCTCGCCTGGGCCGACGAAATCGCAACCGCGGGCCTTAATCAATGTGCTGCTCTTGGGGTCGAATTTGTGGCGGGACGGGAAGGTTCTTGCTCAGAAAACTTTGGACCACGCCGGACCGTTGCCCTCTGCTCCATAGGACATGCCGGCGTGGAGGACATCGGGGTGAACGCCCAGCTCGACGCGCAGCGGCAAGCCGTGCCCGGCGCCGAGCGCGGCCAGCGTCGCCGCGAGCTGCTCGAGCGTCGCATTCTCCGGCAGGTCGAACTCGACCTCGTCGTCGGGATAGGTGGCTCGAACCCGGCTTTGTCCGTGCTTCAGTGCGGCCATCGCGGTGATTCCTTGGGGTTGCGTCGAGGCATTGCGGGTCTGGTGACGATCGAACGCTCCCCGGTAGAGGAATAGTCCGCAACAATTCGTCAAATCGGGTAACTATCTGTATCGGAACTGTGGCTGATCTAAAGCAGAGGGAAGGCCGAGAGGTTTCGATCCTCCTTGCCAAAATCCGAGGCGGCGGGAAGGATGCCGGCGCACCGCCGTCGCGGGTCGCCAGGCGCAAGGAGGCGAGATGACCGTTCCCGGCAATCCGCAACGGCCGCACGGTCTCGTGCGCGTCTTCGAGCGCACGATCTTCGCCAGCCGGTGGCTGCTGGCGCCGTTCTATCTCAGCCTCAGCCTCGCGCTCGCCCTCCTGCTCGTCGAATTCTTCCGCGGCCTCGTTCATCTCGTCGTCGGTTTCGCGGCTTTCCGGCATGACGAGATCGTGATCGGCGTCCTGTCGCTCATCGAGCTTTCGCTGATGGCGAACCTCGTCCTGATGGTGATGTTCTCGGGCTATGAGAACTTCGTCTCGCGGCTCGACGTCGAGGATCACGGCGACAAGCCCGATTGGATGGGCGAAGTCGGCTACGGCGATCTCAAGCTGAAGCTGATGAGCTCGATCGTCGCGATCTCGGCGATCCAGCTCCTGGAAGGCTTCACCAACATCGAGCACATGAGCGACCGCGACTTGGCTTGGACCGCCGGGCTGCACATCGTCTTCATCGTGTCGGCCGTCCTGCTCGCGCTGATGGACCGCATCTCGCACAAGTGAGCGGTCCGGCCGGGCGACGGCGCGAAAGTTTGAGTACTAGATTTTGGTGTCCCCGGCGGGATTCGAACCCACGACCCCAGGATTAGGAAAGCTAAGGTCGCCTCAACATCTTGTGCTTTACTTCACGTAGTCTTCGGCACTTCTCGGAAGCCGCAGAAAATCTATATCGACGCCCGCGCTATTACCTTGGTAGGATCGTGACGCTACATGATGTGCCGCCGCTGGTGGGGCAAACATGGGGCAAGATTTTACTCGGCAAGATATTGATTTTGAAGGACTTTTCCGTTAAGATGCCACGATATGCAGCGAAACCATACACACTCCCTGGCTCGACCATCCATATCTTCCAGCGCGCAGCCAGCAGGAAGGGGACGTTCTACTGGCGGTTCGCCCGGAAGGGTGGCGGCTGGCACACCGAGCGCAGCAGCGGCATTGCCGCTCCGATCGAAGACCCCTGCAAGCCGCCATACGCGGTGATCCAGATGGCGGTGGCAGACCATGACAGG
>JAQGID010000372.1 GCA_028291405.1 Rhodospirillales bacterium
ATCTGTTGTACATTTGCAAACCATATTATTGACATTCTTGTTGATAAGTATGCGAAATCAGACCCAATAAAGTTACACGGCAATACCGACTTGGAAAAATATCGCGCCTATATATTTCCGTTATGTCCTGAGGCCGAAATCATTAGAGACCTCTGTGATTATGGGAAGCATGGAAGTTCTCTTGGTAGAAAAAGCGTGAGCGTCTCGAGCACTGATGTAGGAAAAACGCTTGAGGGAGATTATGGAGCATTTGCGATGGGAGTCTACAATCACATTGAAGTTGAGAAGATCATTATCACCATGAAGGATGGGTCGGAAAGATGGTTTGATGCCTGCATAGAAACAGTTAATAAATTCTGGCAAGTGACTTTTGCGGCAGATTCGCTCTGACACGCGCGCAGATGACCCGCAAAAAGCCCCGCCGGTGAGGGCGGGGCTTGGGCCGTCTTTACGGATCTACCTTTGGGGATACACCGACACCCGCCGCTAGGTCGATTTTGGCGCCCAATTCTTTAAGCCGGCGAATCTCGTCCTTGATGTCGTCGCCATACATGACCTTGTCGACCGGTCCCTTGAGTTTCGATAAAGCTTCACCCTTGGCCCAAATTTGCGCCCCTACGATGCGCCGGGCTTCTTTCAAATCACCGATCGAGACGTTATCCGCCAAGCCGTCGGAGACAGCCTCAATCACCTCCCACGTTTCGATCAGGGCCTTCACGGAGCGCAGGTCACCGGGCGGCTGCAAAATGTGGATGTACGGCACGATAAAGTCCGGTTCGGCGCTCACGCTATAGCTATCGGGCGCCCCCGTGTGCGACGTGAGGAGATAAGTGCGCCCTGTCAGCGCTCCCTGGCCCTCTGCGCTATGCGGGGTCGTGCCGGCCGTCCACGTCACTGATTCCATGCTTTGCAGCCTCCTCGAGGGGAGGATGCACTCGCGCTGCGCGCGCTTCAACCATATCCACGACCAAGAGAGACGCCCCGCGCCGGCGATCGACGCGTGGCGCGCCTACTTCGCCATATCCCGCAAGGAGCCAAAGCTCTGTTGAACGACTTCGACTGCGCAGCGCGCGGCCTCTCTCCGATCATGCGCAGGATGAATGAAACACCATGCGTCGACAGATGCCCGATAGCAGGCAAAGGGATCCTTACCAGCAGCCTTTGCCCGGCGAAATGCGCCGAGGACCGCATCGCGAGTCTGGACGTCGACAACCATCGCGGTGTGCCGCTCCATGTATGCACTCTTTGCCAACACACCCGGCTAACGCCTCGCGGCGTCGCTCGGGCGCATGGAAGGGAATGCCGACTTAGCACTAGTTAAGCGTGCGCGGGCATCGTCCGTGTTAGAGACCCCGCATGAGCCCGTTCATGGACCTTCTCGCGTCGCATGCACTGGCCTTCGGTGCCGGCTACGCGCTGCGGTCCTGGATCTCATGGCGCCGACGCCGGCAGCGCCGGAATGTCTACCTCGGCCGGTGATCGCCGACCAGCGCCAAGCGAATTGCAGCAGGGTGAGTGCGAGAGCCCAGGGCCCCGGAACGTCCGTCTTGCGGCCGCGTTGAGGGAACGCCACATGCGACTGGCGGCAGGGATGCGGCCATGATTGAAGCAAAAGAGTATCGAGCACGAGCAGATGCATGTCGGCGCGCTGCCAAGATGGGTAGGCGAACCTCGAACTCTTACCTACTTGATCTAGCAGAGCGCTACGACAAAGAGGCAGAAGCCATCGAGAAAGCCTATGGCGGCACGAAGCCCGACTTGGCCTCTCCGACCGAGAAAGGCTAACTATGCTTACTGCCGTTATCGACCTCGGTCTTTGATGCGGTGGAGCCGTTTCACGATGTCAAACCAGAACGCCTCGCCTTCCAGGGTCTGGTCCCACGGGAAGGCGACGCCCAGCATTCGGATCGCCTCAGCAGTCCAAGGGTGATTGACCCGCGCTACAGGCATGGGCTGCACCGCGTTGTCCCGTGGCCTCGGCTCGCCTGGATTGTGGTTGACGCGGATCTGGTCCGCGATGAACTGGGGCATAGGTCCTCCCGCCTCTAGAAGAGGATCGTAGGCGCCGGCATTTGGACTCAGGTAGGTCATTTGTTAGAGGACAGTAGACGCTATAGCGGGCTTTTCTTCCTCGCCTCGATCAAGGCTGCAAGGCGCTCGTATTGAGCAGCTATGTCGAGCATTTGGTTCCTCAGATCGACATCGTTGACCCCTCAACGCTTCGCCCCGTAAGCGCCTCGCTTCGTGGCCCGGGCGCGAAGCGGGTCGGCGTCAATTCACCATCGGTTCCATGGCCATCTCCTCAGCGGCGATTTCACGCCACCGCTTGGCCAAGCGGAGCAGCACATTTCGGTCGTGCTCCCTGACGACTTCGGCCGCAAGCTCCTCGCATTCGACCGCTCGCTCAAGAAACTCCTCCGCTTCCCTCATGGGGGACATCATCGATGCTCCATATGCCGACATTCTCCCGAATTATAAGGGCACGGATATTGGTTTCAAGATCGCCGGCTATATCTTCGTGGGGCGCTTCGCTACGATCTCGGCAAGCCGCTCATATTGGCGCACGATCTCCATCAGCCGCTCCGTCGCCTCTGGGTCGTGCATCGTCTCAGCCTCCGCTCGGATGCGGTCGGCTTCATCGCGGTATTTCTGAGGGTCGGCCATCGTCTGTCGTCAGAGCCTCGCGAGCTGCCTTTGCCTCGTCCTCGTCGGCAAGCCACTGCCACCGTCCGGCGACTAGCAGCATGATCTCGCGAGCATCGGGATTGGTGGCTTCGTCAGCCAGCCGCTCGTATTCGGCCGCTCGCTCACGCAAATCTTTGAGGCTGCCCATCGTGCCATATCCCCTCGTACGAGCAGGACGCGTAAGCGTCTCTCAGCCGTCAGCGCCCACGATATTGAGCCGCCGATGGTCGTAATCTGGGAGCAAACCCAGCATGCGCAATAATGTGACAAAACTTTAATCCTGCCAATTTCGGCAAGGTGTGACCGCTCCTAATGCCCTAGTTCACCCGCGCCGTTCGGCTCCCGAAGTGGCGACCTTAACCGTAGCGTTCATAGCTTTGCGGCCCTACTCTCTAAGGACGAGACAGAGGGGGTAAACATGAAGATCGTTGCGGTACTGAGCCTCTTGGCGCTGTCGTCCTGCGGGCCGACGCTGATGGTCGTCCACAACCCGAAGACCGGGGAGACGGCGCAATGCCAAACCGAGCCGCACATCTTCAGCAACCCTGCGGCCAAATGCGTGGCCGCCTACGAAAAGTTGGGTTGGGAGCTGGTGCAATAAAGTCTAAGGTGTGACTGCTACCTAACACCGCAGAACTCCGGCCGCTCGACGAGTAACAGGAGATCGAGACGCGCCAGGCTGCTTCGCTTCGTTAGCACCTTGCCGCCGAGGTGCGCCGTTAGAAATCTATCGGCCGCGTCGCTGAACCGTCCGCCTACCTGGCCCGCCGCAGCTCGACCACACTCGCATCCGGCGGGCTCAACACGCGCTCCACCACCCCCGCGAGCCGCTCCAGCGCGTCGCGTTTCTCGTCCAGATACGCATGTCGATCGTAGACCCCACGAACGCCGGGAATGACGTGCCCGAGCACGCGCTCGCCGATGTCGCTTGAGACACCGGCGCCCGACACCATCCCCACTCGATCGTTTCTAATTATCATAACCCACTGAATTTTAAGCGCAAAATATCTCTGCTGACGGTCTAAATCCGACTGCCAGCCCGTCAAATTTCTTCGCTTTTGATTCCAAAGGGGAATTCGCAAGATTCAAATCTTGCGCGGCTTCGACGACTATCGGCATCGATTGGTCGATTTCGTCAACACGTCAGGCAACCGCGGTATGGCGGCCGCCCCGGGAAAAGACCGTCACCGCTTATAGACCAGCGCGTCTGCCTTGTCAGGATCGCTGTGACCACATGGCTCGCCTTCCGGCGCAAGATGTTTTCCACCAGTTGTGACGATCGAGACCACAAGGACCTCAATTGCTACCGTGCCGAGCTTAGCTCGGATTGGGGACCGGATAATCGCAGGGGATTTTCTACCCATGCAATCTCCCCGAGCGTTAAGAATACGAGCATGCCTCTTTCCGCTCCCGTTGCTTTTAAATAATCACGTAGCTGTCCCGCATACGCACTTCGAACGGCCGAGGTCGGACTGATATCGGACTTCCAATCAATCGCCACTTCGATGCGCTCGCCTTTAATTGCGAGCGCGTCCGCCCGGCCTGCGACCAGGTGGCCTTCGCCCGCCGCCCAAATTGCCACTTCAGGCACAAGGTACGATCGCATTGCAGCGATCTCCGGCAAAGAAAGCCCCCGCAACGCGCATCTCGCCATTTCTGAAGGATCGGGGCGCGACTCGTCCTCTTCAGCGTCCGTGAGCAACTGGCCAAGCAAATCTTGCGCCCGGAGAACGGCCGCTCCCTCATTGACCTCCAACTCGGAGATCAGGAATTCTTCCATGAGTTTGTGAAGGACGATCCCGCGCAATGCTCCGCCACCAACCACTTCCGTTCGTTCAACAAGGGTGTCGGTCACAACGACGGTGTCGAGCGGATCGCCAAGACGGTCTTGATCGTGGTCGCTCGGCCGACGCCAGACTATCGCCGGCGCACTCTCCTCTACCTTTCTCTGCTCTGAGGCGAAGACGTCAGCCGACTGTTCATTGCTGCGGGCAATCGCGGGGCGGACCTCAGAAACGACCAACTCCGAAAGATCCAGTTCGGGGACATGTTGCTGCCGGAGATCAATGGAGCTGAACCACGAGCCTTTCGAAGCCTGCGGGATATGCGGAAGGATCAGTAGATCTCGCGCCCGCGTGCACGCGACGTACCAAATTCTCTCGCGTTGATAAGCGTCTTCCTGACTTTCTTCGGCGCGCGCGGCAGCCAAGTCTGGTGGCGCCACGCCTCCAAGCATCCAGTGCAAACTGTTGTCGGACTGCCGGTGCACAAATTGATCGGGTCGGTACAGCTCCGTGGTCGAGTTGATCGGTATCACGACGGGCCATTCGAGCCCCTTCGCGCTGTGTATCGTGATAACCTCAATCGCATGCTCTGCTGCGTCGATGCGACCTTCAGGCGCTCTTGCCTTGCGTACCCAATCGGTCTGGAGATCGCGAACAAACGCGCGCAAGCCGGAAACCCCATAGCTCCGGGCGCGCTCGACCAACGCATCCAGGTTGGCGAGCGCACGTGTGTTCCGATTTCGGTGCCGGGCAGCCATGATCACCCGCGCGTTCAATCGTTCAACCGCCTCCGCCAAGATCAAGCTCGGCGTCGAGATTGGTGCTCGTCTCCTCATGCCCTGCAGATCCTCGAGGATCGCCTTGGCGAGCGGATGCCGCACCAGTGCAGGATCGGTCCTCACGTTGAAAAAGCTCTGACGCCCTCCGGCAGACGGGAGAGCGGCGGTGATGTCGAGGAGCTCTTGGTCACTCAAGCCGACCAGCGGCCCCCGCATAAGCGCGCCGAAGGCAAGCGTGTCGGATGAATCCGCCAACACACGGAGCAGCGCAAGAATATCCTGAGTCTCCTGCCGCCGCATGAGCGTCTGGCCGGCCTGAGACGAGACGGCGAGGCCACGCTGCTCCAGTGCGCGCTCGTAACGCCAGAGTTCGGTGTGACCAGGCGATAGAAGTGCAATATCCCCCGCACGAAGAGGCGAGCAGAATTTATCCGCGCGCGTGATCATCACGTTGCCGATCAGGCGCGCGCAGATGTCGGCAACCCTCTCGGCCTCGGCTTCCCGAAACATTTCCGCGTAGATGCGCCCATCGGTATCCAGTTCGATCGTAAAGCGCGTCACGCAGGGCACGGGATAGGCCACATCCGGAATGGTCGGCGCAAGGGCGACGTACTTAGGCTGCGAGGCCTTGGTGAAGACGCTCTCGAAGCACGAATTAACATGCCTAAGGATGGCGCTCTGAGATCGAAAGTTTGCTGTGACCTCGATGATGGCGCCGCCATCCTGCGCGCTGATTAGCCGGCGAGAGAGCTCATAGGCC
>JAQGID010000388.1 GCA_028291405.1 Rhodospirillales bacterium
CCACGGTTACCAGCTCGTCCTTCCATGGGACGTCGTCGCCCTCGATCTCCATGATCCGGAAGTTAGGGACGGCAGCGCAGAAATGCGCGCTCATCATCGTCGCGAGATGGCCGTAGAAATTATGCGGTGCGACGTTGATCTCGTAGGCCTCGGCCATCGCGGCGATCTTGAAGGACTCCAGCAGGCCGTTCCACGGCACGTCGACGATCGCGACGTCGACGGCGTAGTTGTCGAAGAACGGCCGGTAATTGCGCCGCCCGTAGATCGCCTCGAGCGAGGCGATCGGGGTCGACGTCGTGCGACGGACGGAGGCGAGGGCTTGCGGCTCGTGGACGTCGGTCTCGAGCCAGGTCAGGCCCAAGGGCTCGATCGCCTTGGCGATGCGCATCAGCCCCTCGGGCTTGAAGGCGAAATTCACGTCGAGCATGATGCCGACATTGCGCCCGACACCCTCGCGCAGCGCCACGAGCTGCTCGACGATGCCGTCGACGATGCGCTGGTCGTAGTTGAAGGCGAGATCGAGCCCTTCGGGGACGAAGCCGCTGTTCATCATGCGCGGCGGCCCGTCGCCGAAGATGATCGGGTTGGCCTTGACCGCATGGTAGCCGCGCGCGACGGCCTCGCGGCCGACGGCGACGAGATCCTCGACCTTGCGCAGCGGCGGCGTCCCGATCACGGCCTCGAAGAACTCCGGACGCCGCGCCCGGAACGTCGCGCAATGCGACCAGTAGAGCTGCAGCCGGTCGCGCAGCGGCCCGCCGAGCAGCTCGTAGACCGGCACGCCGAGCGCCCGCGCCTTGACATCGAGACAGGCGTTCTCGATCGCTGCGATCGCCTGCTGGTTCATGCCGCCCGGCGCCATCCGGGTCATCGCGAAGAGGCTGGCGGAGATCCGCCCGACGGCGCGCGGATCCTTGCCGACGATCTGCTCCGCTAGCTTGCGGATGATCGGCGTCAGCCCTTGGTTCCACTGCGATTCGTTGTACTCGGACCAGCCGACCAGCCCGTCGTCGGTGGTGATCTTGACGAACGAGAAGACGCGCCAGCCGCCATCGGCGTGGAGATCCTCGACCTTGGCGATCCGCATCGGCCTCCCCGGCTCAGCTATGCCAGCGCGTGAACCGCGCCTCGGCCATGCGGCACAGCTCGTTGAGGATGACCGCGGCCGCCGCCAGCAGCGTCACCAGCGCGAAGAGCTTCGCCGGCTGCATGGAGTTCGCGAAGGTCTGGGTATAGAGCCCGACGCCGGCGGAGGAGACGTAAAGCTCGGCCAGGAGGACGCCGAGCAGCACCCCTGCCATCGCAAGCCGCATGCCGGTGAAGATCGTCGGGACGAGGCTGGGCAGGATGACGGAGACCAGCACCTGCCGCCGGTTCGCTCCCATGGCGCGGGCGCATTTCAGCAGGGTCGGGTCGATGTTCTGAATGCCGGCGATCAGCGTCAGGATGACGGCGAAGACGCTGTGGGTGATGCCGAAGGCGATCTTCGTCGCGGCGCCGATGCCGAAGAGCAGGACGAACAGCGGCAGGATCGTCGATTGCGGCACCGCATAAATCGTGACGATGATCGGATAGAGCGCGCCGCGCCAGAAGCGGTTCAATCCGACGGCGAGCCCGATCGCCACGCCGAGGACGACGGCGACCGCGAAGGCGACGACCAGCTCCAGCAGCGCCATGCCGACGGCGATCATGACGCCCTTGACGCCGAGCAGCCCGACGAGCGCGACGGCGACCTGCGATGGCGGCGCGACGAACAGCGGATCACCGAAGAAGCGCGCCCCGATCTCCCAGGCGGCGACCATCGCGAGGATGACGAGAATGCGCGCCATCCCAGGCGAGAGCCGCCGTTCCTCGCGCCGCGGTCGGCGCTTCACCAGGCTGCGCGGCGGCCGCAGCGACCGGCTGGAATCGACGTTCATGCTCATTCGAGCCCCCGTCGCACTTTCGCTTCGACGAAGGACGCGGTCGAGTTCAGCGCCAGGGCGAGCAGGATCGCGAAGCCGATGCAGGCGAACATCTTCGCCGTCTCCATGCTTTCGCCGAAGGAGACGATCTCGTGGCCGAGTCCGGCGATGGAGGCGAGGGTCTCGGTGCCGAGGATCGACAGGAAGGCGATGACGAGGCCGAGGCGCAAACCGGCGATGATCGCGGGGAAGGCGGCGGGCAACATGACGTTCCAGAACATCTGCGTCGTCGAGGCACCCATCGACCGCGCCGCAGCGACGAGGATGGGGTCGACGTAGGCGAGGCCGGAGATGGTGCTGAGCGCCACCGGGAAGAATGCCACCGTCGCGCCCAGCGCGATCTTGGAGCCCGACTCGATCCCGAAGATCAGGACGTAGAGCGGAAACATCAGGATCGTCGGGACCGAGTAGAGCCCCGCGATGATCGGGTCGAAGACGCGGATCGTGAAGCCCGAGCGCGCTACGAGGAAGCCGACGAGACAGCCGCCGGTCGATGCGAGCGCGAAGGCAACGACCAGCTCGTAGAGCGTCACCCGCAGATCCGGCCAGAAGGCGCCGGTGCGCAACATGCCGAGGAACTCGGTCGTGACGACGGGCAGCGACGGGAGGAGGAGCGGATTGATCCGCCCATTCGTCGTCGCGAATTGCCAGAGCGCCAGGATCGCAACCAGCACGCAGACCTGCACCAGCCTTTGGCCGAGGGCGATCACCGGCGCAAGCCGCGCGACTGTGCGCGCGCCCCGGATTCGCCGGCCTCGCCACGCAGCTCCATCGTCTTGCGGACCTCGTCGTGCAGCAGATCGTAGAGCTCGTTGCGCATTTCCGCGAGCTTGGCCGATTTCATGAAGCTCTGCTTGCGCGGATGCTCCTCGTCCACCGACAGGACGGTCTTGATGCGTCCCGGCCGCGCCGTGAAGACCGCGACGCGATCGGCGAGGAAGACTGCCTCGACAAGGCTGTGGGTCACGAAGACGATCGTCTTGCCGGTGCGAGCGAGGAGGACTGACAGGTCCTCGCCCATCACCATCCGTGTCTGCTCGTCGAGCGCCGCGAAGGGCTCGTCCATCAGCAGGATGTCCGTGCCGAGGCAGAGGGCGCGCGCCAGCTGGACGCGCTGCTTCATGCCGCCCGACAGCTGGCGCGGGTAGTGGTTCGCGAAATCGGCGAGGCCGACCGCCTGCAGCGCCTCGCTCGCACGGTCGTCGCGCTCGCCCTTGGGAACCTGCTGAAAGGCGAGGCCGAGCTTGACGTTGTCGATCACGGTGCGCCACGGGAAGAGGGCGCTCTCCTGGAAGACGAAGGCGATCTTGCGCGGCAGCGGCCCATTGACGGGCGTGCCGTCGATCAGCACCTCGCCGCTGGTCGGCTCGGCCAATCCGGCGATGATGTTCAGCAATGTCGACTTGCCGCAGCCGCTCGGCCCGATGAAGCAGAGCAGCTCGCCCCGCTCGATGTCGATCGAGGCATTGTCCAGCGCGACCGTGCGGTGCGGGCTGCCGCGCGGTCCGAAGGATTTGGAAACCTTCTCGCACTCGATGGTGATCATCGTGCCCGCCAGGCGATAGACTCTGTCACGCCGCCCATTCCTCCCTGAAATCCGACTTCACGGTTCCTCAGCCGGGCCGATCGGCCTCAGCTGCGGCGCAACGCCTCGCGGAACGTATCACGAAGCCGGCGGCTGTAGATGTATTCATAGTCGACGCTCTGCGTCGCGCCGCTCTCGATCTTGAGATCGACAAAGACCGGCCCCTCCCCGCGCAGCACCGAGCCGATCTCGGCCTCGAATTCGGCGAGATCGGAAAACGCGTGGCAATGGCGATAGCCGGCGGCGCGCGCCAGCCCGGCGAAGTCGACCGTGCCGCGGCCGGGGATGGGGTGTTTGCCGTTGGATTCGTAGACGCCGTTCTCGCAGACGAAATGCACGAAATTGCGCGGTGCCGCGGCGGCGATGCTGACGAGGCTGCCGAGGTTCATCAACAGGCTGCCGTCGCCGTCGAGCACGATCACCCGCTTGTCGGGACGTCCCAGCGCGAGGCCGAAGCCGAGCGACGAGGCGAGGCCCATCGCGCCGACCGAATAGCAGTTCAGCTCGCGAGGATGGATGCGCAGCCAGGCGAAGGCGCCTTGGTACGCGCTGACGACGATCTCGCAGTCGACGTGCCGCGCCAGCGCCTCGAAGCAGCGATCCCTGTCCATCACGCCGCCTCCGGGATCTGCCCGATCAGCAGCGCGAGAGGACGCGAGCGCGCATAGGCCGCCTCGATCGCCGGCTGGATCAGCGCGACGTCGGCGTCGCTCTCGATCAGGTGATGGTCGATGCCCATCGCATCGAGGATTGGCTCGACGATGCGGATGCCGAGCCGACGCGACTGGCTCGGAAGCCGGTCGCGGTCGCGCCCGAGCAGACCGACCATCAGGCAGATCGGCTCGCCGTATTCGACGGCGATGCCGCGCAAGGCATTGATCGAATCGAGGAAGCCGGTGTTCTGGATCAGCAGCAGCGCCCGCTTGCCGCAATAGGCGAGGCCAAGGCAGATCGCGACGCCTTCGTCCTCCTTGCAGATCCGCACCAGCGTCAGCGCCGGGTCGCTCGCCAGCGGCCGGAGCAGCCCCTCGCTCGTCGTGATGTCCGGCACCGAGACGACGAACCCCACTCCGCTCGCCTTGACGGCGGCGATGATCGCGCTGCCGCGCAGGCGGTCGTGCTGGTCGCTGCTCGTCTGGCTTGTCGCGGAATCCGCCATCTCGCCTCCCGGTAGCGCCGCCCATGCTGGCATCTGCCGCGGTCGCGAGGTTTGTGGTATGACACCATATCGTCTCGCGCAAAACAACACGCGACAGCCACCGGCGACGGCTTCTCGTGTCACATCGGGATAGGGCGGGATCGCAGCGGATGGACGGTTTCGAGAAGACTTTGCCGGCACCCCGCAAGACCGCGGGACGCCGCGCCGCCAAGCCGGCTTCATCGGCGGTCGTGCCCGATCGCGGCATCGGCAATCGCCTCGGCCGCGCCGAGCGCGCCTTCCGCTACAAGCTGCAGGACCTCCTCGCCGCGCATGATGTGACGGCCAGCCAATGGCTGCACCTGCGCGCGCTGTCCGAGGAAGATGGCCTGACCCAGACCGAGCTGTCGCAGCGCCTCGGCATCGAGAAGGCCTCGTCGACCGCCGTGCTCGCCACGCTGGAGGCGCGAAAATTCGTCCGCCGCGTGCGCAACGTCAGTGATCGCCGCAAGGCCAATCTCTTCCTGACCGATAGCGGCGCCATGTTTCTGGCGCAGCTGTTCCCTTGCGCCGTCACCGTCAACGATGTTGCCAAGCGCGGACTGTCGCAAGCCGAGCTCGTCGTCTTCCTGCATGTCCTCGAGACGATGACGGAAAATCTCCTGAGCTCGCGTCGAACCAACCGACAAATCGGTTGACAGCAAGATGATATGAGTCCTTACCATTTCCGAAAGTTTGCTTCGCGTGGGAGGGCGGGATGGTTGACGTGCTCGTGTGTCAGCAGGGCGATCTCAAGGACGGTGACGTCAGGATCGTTGCCAAGGGGGAGCTCGAGGTCGGAATCTATCGCCACGCCGGCAAGTATTTCGCCTATCAGAACCGCTGCTTCCATCAGGGCGGCCCGGTCTGCGAAGGCGTCATCATTCCCAAGGTCGAGGACGTGCTGGCGCCCGACCGGACGCTGCTCGGGCAGCGCTTCAACGAGGACGAGATGCACATCGTCTGCCCTTGGCACGGCTATGAGTACAAGCTCGAGACGGGCGAATGCGCGGCCGACAAGAAGCTGAAGCTGCGTCGGTACGAAGTGATCGAGCGCGATGGCGGCGTCTATGTCGCTCTCTAAGGCGGCGGCGCGGCAGGACGCGAAACCCGCGAAGCGCCCTTCGGCGAAGCCTGCCGCGGCAAAGACAGCGCGGGATTTCGCGGCGAAAGCGGCGCGCAAGCCGCGCCCGCCGCCCGTCGAAGTCGAGGAGGCCATGGTGGTTGCCAAAGCCGCCAAATCGGCCAAGCTCGCGAAGAGCCTGCAGGAGGCTGGCGAAGCCGGCAGCTTCGACGGGGTCTCGGATGCGGCGTTGCAGGAGATCCTCGCCGCTGCGGTCCATGAATACGGGTCGCGCATCGAGGACGGCTCGGAGTTCAAGCCGTTCCCGGCGCGCCGCCACGTCACCGCGACCGATGTCATGGTGATCAGCACGGCGATGCTGAAGGCGGTCGGGCTGCAGCTCTTCGAGCTCGGCATGTGGCAGGCGTGGTCTGGGAAGCATTGAGCGGATGAAGCGGACGCCGAATTAGCCGGCAACGAGCGGGAGGATTGGACGATGGATACGATCGATTCGAGTTTGCGGGATCCTGCCGTCGAGGAATTCGACACGCGGACGCTGCTGCGCGAGGCGGCGCGCCAGTCGCGGCAACGCAAGTACGAGGATTTCCTGATCGTCGATTGTGACGCGCATCACTACGAGACCGAGCATTACCGCGAGATCGCCGCCTTCATCGAGGACCCGGTCATCCGTCATCGCGCGACGGGCGGCTTCAACGCCGGGAAGAAGACCGGCAATCGGCCGACCATCTTCGCCGGCCAACCCGGCAATCAGGACATGGCGGGCCGCATCACCCGCTACGGGACGCGGCCGAACGAGAAGGTCCCGCCCTCGCCGCACCGCGATCTGACGCTGACCTTGCGTTGGATGGATGCGATGGGGACCGATATGGTCTGCCTCTTCCCGACGCCGATGCTGCAGCTCGGCCTGCACCCCGAGGTCGCGATCGAGGTAGCCTGGGCGCGCGCCTACAATCGCTGGCTGGTCGAGACCATCCTGGCGGAGGAGCCGCGCATCAAGTCGATGCTCTACCTGCCGTTCAACGATCCCGAGGCCACCTATCAGATGGTCAAGGACTTCGGCGACAAGCCCGGCGTGATCGGCTTCATGGTGACCTCGGCGCGCTACAAGCCGGTCTACGACAACGCCTACATCAAGACTTATGCGCTGCTCGAGGAGCTCGGCCTGCCGCTCTCCTTCCATGCCGGCTACAGCTGGACCGACCAGGCGATCTCAGTTTCGAACCGCTTTATCGCGGCGCATGCGCTGGGCTTCACCTTCTTCAACATCATCCATCTGACGAACTGGATCGTGAACGGCCTGCCCGAGCGCTTTCCCAAGCTCAAGGTCATGTGGATCGAGAGCGGCCTCGCCTGGATCCCGTTCCTGATGCAGCGTCTCGACAACGAGTACATGATGCGCAGCTCCGAATGCCCGTCCCTCAAGAAAAAGCCGAGCGACTACATGCGCGACATGTATTTCACGACGCAGCCAATGGAGATGGTGAACAACCGCAAGGCGCTCGAGCTGACCTTCGAGATGATGAACGCCGAGACGCAGCTGGTTTACGCGTCCGACTACCCGCACTGGGACATGGATCTGCCGAGCACGATCTATGATTTGCCATTCCTTAAGGAGCAGGCCAAGCGGAACATCCTCGGCGCCAATGCCTGCCGCCTCTTCAACATCACAGAGCCGACGTGGTCGAAGCAGAAGCTTGCCCTGCGGGAGCAGAAGGCGGCGCAGGCGGCGAAATAGGCCGGCGATCGACTGCCCCGAAACGACGCCCTCTTTCGGTGTGACGGAAGGGGGCGTTTTCACGTGAGATCGGTACTGGGCCCAGCGCACGGGCAGCGCTAAGCTCGTGCCCAACAAGAGAGAACGCTGCAGGGGAGGATGCTGTCATGGAGCAGCTTCATCGCCGATTCGGCCGTCGGCCCGTTCTCATCGGCATCGCCGCCGCCGCGGCAAGTGTCGCCACGGGCAGACCCGCCACAGCGGCGGAAAGACTGCGCGTCGGAAAATCGCTGGCCGACCTCTTCGCCTATACGCCGGTCGATGTCGCGATCGCCAAGGGCTACTACGAACGACAGAACATCGACATCGAGATCATCGCCTTCCAGGGCGCTGCCAAGATGCAGCAGGCGATGGTTGCCGGTGCGATCGATTTCGCGATCGGCTCGGGCTCGGCGATGATCAACGTTCTCAAGGGCGTCCCGGCGATCTGCATCGCCGAGACGACGGCGGCGCCGGTCGAGCTCGGGATCATCGTCCCGTATGACTCGCCGGCGAAGACGGCGGACGACCTCAAGGGCAAGAAGTTCGGCATCGCCACCGTCGGATCGGTGACGGAATGGGCCGTTTTCGAGCTCGCCCGCGTCAAGGGCTGGACCAAGCAGGACGTCGTCACCGTCACGGTCGGCGGCAACCAGGGCAACATCGGTGCCTTGCGGACGCATCTCGTCGATTGCGTGCTCGCTGACGTCGGGCTCGCCTTTCAGCTCGAGCCGCAGAAGATCGCGCGGCTGCTGATGCCTTGCTCGGACTACATCCCGCATTTCATCATGCACGCGATCTTCGCCTCGCGGGAGATCGCCGATGGGCGCCCGGAAGCGGTGCGAGGCTTCCTCAAGGGTTGGTTCGAAGGCGTCGCCTACATGCGCGCCAACCGCGACGAGGCGATCGCCATGGTCCGCAAGATCACCGAGCTCGACCGATCGGTGCAGGAACGCCAGTTCGATCTCGTGATGCCCGAGATGTCGTCGAACGGCCGCTTCAACGCGAAGGGGCTGGCGACGATCGCGCGTTCCTTTGTCGATCTCGGCGTCACCGACAAGGAGCCTGACATGACGCTTCTCTATACCGAAAAATTCCTGCCAAAGCTGTAAGGGGGCGACGTTGGCACGACATCTCTTGCGGCCTTCGCGCCGGGCGGTGCTCGGCGGCATCGCCGCTTCCGCCGGAGCGGCGATCATCCGACCGCGGCCGACGCGGGCTGCCGTCACCATCCGCGTCGGGAAATCCGTCGCCAACCTCTTCCCCTACGCGCCGATCGACGTCGGCATCGCGCAGGGATTCTTTCGCCGCGAAGGAATCGAGGTCGAGGTCATCGCCTTCAACGGCGCCGCCAAGATGCAGCAGGGAATGGTCGCCGGCGCGATCGACTTCTCGCTCGGCTCCGGCACGAGCATGATCAATATCCTCAAAGGCGTCCCGTCGGTCTGCGTCGCCGAGACGACGAGCGCGCCGGTCGAGGTCGGGATCCTGGTCCCCTACGATTCTCCGGCGCGATCGGCCGACGATCTCCGGGGCAAGAAATTCGGCGTCACGACGGTCGGCTCGGTCACCGAATGGATGGTCTTCGAGCTGGCCCGCGTCAAAGGCTGGGGACGCGGCGGCGTCACCACCGTCGGGATCGGCGGTGATCCGGCGCCGACCGGCTCGTTGCGCTCCCATCTCGTCGATGCCGTCGTTACCGAGACCTCGACCGCCTTCGCGATCGAGCCGCAGAAGATCGGCCGGCTGCTGCTGCCCTGCTCCGACTACGTCACGGACTTCATCATGCACGTGATCTACGCCTCGCACCGTATCACCGACGAGCAGCCGGAAACGGTGCGCGGCTTCCTGCGCGGCTGGTTCGCCGCTTCCGCCTTCATGCATCAGAACCGCGCCGAGGCAATCCGCATCGGCCGCACCGTGACCGGCCACAATCAGGAGGTGGCGGAGAAGGAATACGATCTGGTGATGCCGGCGATGACGACGGAAGGACATTTCGACCGGAAGGGCCTCGCGGCGATCGCCCGCTCCTTCGTCGATCTCGGCATGACAGACAAAGAGCCGGACATGGCGCTGCTCTACTCCGAGAAATTTCTGTCTTAGGGTCGTTGGTTTCCGGCAGCGGGCAGCGCCATTTCTGATCGGCGTCAGGCCACCCCACGTCCCGCAGCTGCCCACTTTTTTGATTCGACGTTTGCTGGAAGTGCCGGGATTCGTTTCGAAAGTTACGATAAGCGCGCCGCGTAAGGCCGAATTGGAATGAATTTTAGTGGGAAATAGCCCATCGCTCTGCCCAACATTATTGTGGGCTGAGAAAATGGTTGACTGTTTTGCGCCGCTTTCGCTAAATAGCATCAACCAATCGCGCAGCTCAAAAAAGAGAGGGAGGGAAGGTGACTAGCGAGTCGCTCCTCAAGGAGATTTCCGATTTTTGCCGTGACGTGGGCATGGCCGAGTCGACCTTCGGGCGACTGGCCGTCAACGACGGCAAGCTCGTTAGCCGGCTGCGTTTCGGCGGACGCGTCACGACCGATACGGTGCAGCGGGTGCGGGACTTCATCGGTCGCGCGCCGGAAGTCGACGGTCGACGCGCGACGGCGGAAGGCAGCAACGGCGTCAAGGCTCTCGCCATCCCGGCCTCTGTCGACGAGAAGGCCGACGTCGGGAAGAATTTCCGCTTCTACGACAATCGCCAGAAGTACCTGTCATTCGTCACGACCTGCAGCGAGAAATGGGCGGTAGCGGATCGCGTCAGCATGGAGCTGGCGAATATCCACCCGCGCCCCCCGGCGGTGCGCCTCTTCGACGCCGGCGTCGGCGACGGCACGGTGCTGACCCGCGTCATGCGGTCGATGCACAATCGCTTTCCGACGATGCCGTTCTATATCGTCGGAAAGGAGATCAGCCTCGAGGACGTCCGGCTGACGCTGGAGAAGATGCCCGATCGCTTTTTTGAGCATCCCTCGACCGTGCTGGTCATGACGAACATGTACTATTCCGAGGCGCCCTGGCTGTCGCCTAAGTCGGTGACGGCGGCGACGAGTCTCGTCTGGCACGAGCTCGCGCTCAACGGCAACACGGCCTACGACTTCGAGCAGCAGATCACCGACCTGCAAGGCTTCCTCGGCGAGAATTGGCAGGCCAAGGTCAGCAAGACCACCGGCAATCCGATCTATGAGAAGCCGGTCGTCCTCGTGATCTATCGCGACGACTACAAGTTCCTGCTCGACCAGGTGCGTCCGCGCCGCGGCGTGACGCGGGCCGACTACGATCTGGTCGTCGCCTCACAACCCTATCGCGCCCGCGCCTCGACCGATTTCAAGGCGCAGAAGGTCGTGGCGCCGCTCGCCCGCAGCCTGGCGCCGGGCGGGCGTCTCATCGGCATCCATTCGCACGGCGACGATCCCGGGCTCGAGATCGTGCAGAAGCTGTGGCCGGGCGAGAACCCGTTCATCACCGATCGCCACGCACTGCTTCGCGCTACCAAGGCGGAGCTCGGCAGCGCCGGACGCGATCTCAACTTCAACGCCTATTCCGACGCGCGTTCGCTTTTCCGCTACGCGATGCATACGCTGCCCAGCGAGATCAGCGCGTCGATCGGGACGTCGACGCTCTTCGCGGCTTGGAACGCGGCGATCTACGTCGCCCAGATCGAGGACGAGCGGCTGTCGGAGGTCGTCGGCAGCGGCGCCTACCTCGATGCCACCAAAGACATCTTGCAGAAACATGGCGGGCTGTGGTTCTGGGATGAATCCTACATCATCTCGCGCAAGCGGGATTCGGTCTAAGCCCAGCAGGGGGTCGTGAAGCAACGCAGCCAGTAGAGCGGGAGAGAGCAGTGTCCAAGCGCAATTACATATTCGCCAGCGAGTCTGTCAGCGAAGGTCATCCGGACAAGGTGTGCGACCGGATCTCGGATGCGGTGGTCGATACGTTTCTCGCGGCGGATCCGCAGGCGCGCGTCGCCTGCGAGACGCTGTGCACGACGAACCGGGTGGTTCTCGGCGGCGAGGTGCGCGGCCCGAAGTCGATCACCAAGGATTTGCTGATCGAGGTTGCGCGGCACGCGATCAAGGACATCGGCTACGAGCAGGAAGGCTTTCACTGGAAGAACGCGCAGGTCGAGTGCCTGATCCACGAGCAGTCGGCGGACATCGCGCAGGGCGTCGATGCCAGCGGCAACAAGGACGAAGGCGCTGGCGACCAGGGCATCATGTTCGGCTACGCCTGCACCGAGACGGCGCCGCTGATGCCGGCGCCGATCCACTATTCGCATGCGATCCTCAAGTCGCTGGCCGAGGCGCGGCATTCGGGGTCGGCGCCGCTGCTCGGCCCCGACGCGAAGAGCCAGGTGAGTCTGCAGTACGAGAACGGCAAGCCGGTACGGGCGACCTCGGTGGTGGTCTCGACGCAGCATCATGAGTCGATCGACCAGGACGAGGTCCGCGAGATCGTGCGGCCGCACGTGCTGAACGTGCTGCCGGCGGGCTGGATGTGCGACGAGGCGCATTTCTACGTCAACCCGACGGGGCGCTTCGTGGTCGGCGGTCCGGACGGCGACGCCGGGCTGACGGGGCGCAAGATCATCGTCGACACCTACGGCGGCGCGGCGCCGCACGGCGGCGGGGCGTTCTCGGGCAAGGACCCGACGAAGGTCGACCGCTCGGCGGCGTATGCGGCGCGCTACCTCGCCAAGAACGTCGTCGGCGCCGGCCTCGCCGAGCGCTGCACGCTGCAGCTCTCCTACGCGATCGGCGTGGCGCGGCCGCTGTCGGTCTATATCGACACGGCGGGCACCGGACAGGTCGACGAGGACAAGCTGGCCGATGTGCTGCAGGAGCTGATGGACCTCTCGCCGCGCGGCATCCGCACGCATCTCGGCCTCAACAAGCCGATCTACGCGCGGACCTCCGCCTATGGTCACTTCGGGCGCGCGCCCGAGGACGACGGCGGCTTCTCGTGGGAGCGTCTCGACCTCGTCGACAAGCTGAAGGCCGCGTTCTGAGCTTTCAGAAGCCTTACGAATAATCACCGTCATTCCGGCGAAAGCCGGAATCCGTGTGTCCAAGGGCTCGGTGGCGGATCGATGGATACCGGCTTTTCGCCGGTATGACGATGTTGGTTTGGAAAAACAGCGGCCGTTTCCGGGACAGCGTCTCGGAACCGGCTGAGACTTTGGAGCAAATCTCAATGTCTTCATTCACCGACTACAAGGTCGCCGACATTTCACTTGCCGGCTGGGGCCGCAAGGAGATCGCCATCGCCGAGACGGAGATGCCGGGGCTGATGGCGCTGCGGACCGAGTTCGGCAAGGC
>JAQGID010000280.1 GCA_028291405.1 Rhodospirillales bacterium
GGGCCGAACGTGCCGGAGCCGGCCGGCAACGCAAGCGACGTCAATGGGTGGCGAAAGACGCGTAGCGGCTGGGGCGCGGCGACTGCGCGGCATCGACGACGCAAACGTCGAAGGCGGAGGTGCCGGCGCTCAGCCCCTTCTGCGCGCAGGTGCTCCGGTCGCTCGCGATTGCCTGCGCCGTGTGGACCGCGGACAGGCTCCGCGAGAGGCTGACGACGCAGGCGTCATAGTCCGCCTCGAAGGGGCTGAGCCCGAGGACGACGGTACAGGCATGATCCGCCTGCGACTTCTGCGAGCCGCCTTCGGCCGCATGCGCCGAGATCGCGGCGAAGACGAGAAGCGTGACGGCCGCAGTCGCGGCGATCGCCGCCAACCTTGCCTGCCGGATGAGCCGCAGACGCTCTATATCGATCGCCTGCGCAGAGCATGAGGTACGTGGGAACATCGGATGATCTCCTTCTCCTTGACGGCAGGGCGCAGAGGAAAGTGATGGGCTCCGTCTTCGTTCCGTCGTCGTTGTCAACCAATATTTGGAAATCGGCGGCAGACGATCCAAATCATACTTCCGCTTACTTCAATCAGACCTTTCGATCGATCGCGATCAGCGATCGAAGCGTTCGCGGAACGGCGTTGGACGCGTGGCGGTCTGCGGTCGAACCTGGCTCCTCAGACATGGGTCGCATGCGACCCGCTCAGGAGATTGCTCATGACAACAGACCTCGTCCGAATACCAATGGCGATCGAACGCGCCCCGCCGGCTTCGCCTTCGCGGGACATCGTCCGCCAGTTCACGCCAAACTGGTTCACCGTCACGATGGGTACTGGGATCCTGGCGTTGGCGCTGGATCAGGCGCCGATTGCCATTCCCGGGCTGCACCGCATCGCGGAGGCTTTGTGGGCGCTGAACATCGGATTGTTCCTGGTGTTCGCCGCGCTCTACACGGCGCGCTGGATCCGGTTTCCGGGAGAGGCGCGTCGCATCTTCCATCACTCGGTGGTCTCGATGTTCTTTGGCGCTATTCCGATGGGGCTGGCGACGATCATCAACGGCTTTCTCGCCTTCGGCATTCCGCATTGGGGAGCTGCGGCCGTCGCCGTTGCGGAGACGCTGTGGTGGCTGGACGTGGCGATGGCGATCGCCTGCGGCGTGGGGGTTCCGTTCCTCATGTTCACGCGGCAGGACCACAGCATCGAGAGGATGACCGCTGTATGGCTGCTCCCGATCGTCGCCGCCGAGGTCACCGCCGCGAGCGCCGGGCTGCTGGTGCCGCATCTTGCCGATCCGCAGGCGGCGCTGCGCATGCTCGTGCTCGGTTACGCCCTATGGGCGTTCTCGATGCCGCTCGCGATGAGCATCCTCGTCATCCTGGTGCTGCGGCTGGTGCTCCATAAGCTGCCGCATCGCGATATGGCAGCATCCGGCTGGCTGTCCTTGGGACCGATCGGAACCGGGGCGCTCGGACTGTTGCTGCTCGGGGCCGACGCACCGCGCGCTTTTGCGACGGCGGGCATTCCCGGCGTCGGCGAGGTCGCGGCCGGGCTCGGCGTGGTCGGCGGTGCTATCCTCTGGGGCTACGGCGCCTGGTGGCTGCTTCTGGCGGTGCTGACGACGGGGCGCTACCTGCGCGAGGGCATGCCGTTCAACATCGGCTGGTGGGGCTTCACCTTCCCGCTCGGCGTCTACGCGGTCGCAACTCTCGCGCTGGCGCGGCAGACGCATCTCGGCTTCCTGACGGCGATCGGCGGCGGGCTTGTGGTCTGCCTGACGATCTTATGGGCGATCATCGCCACACGTACCGCGCACGGCGCCTGGCATCGTTATCTCTTCGTGTCGCCTTGCCTGATGATCGACTCCATTCCAGCCAACCGAGAAGCGGACGCGGTGTAGCAGACGCCCGGCGCCGGCATTATGTTTCTCGGCATGACATTGGAGCAGCTTCGCGTCTTCGTCGCGGTCGCCGAACGACAACACGTCACCCGCGCCGCCGAGGCGCTCAACCTGGCGCAGTCGGCGGCGAGCGCCGCCATCGCGGCGCTCGAGGCGCGGCACGGGGCGAGGCTGTTCAACCGCGTCGGCCGCGGCATCGAGCTGACCGAGACCGGGGCGCTGTTCCTGGTCGAGGCACGCGCCGTGCTGGCGCGCGCCGAAGCGGCCGAGCTGGTGCTGTCCGAACTCGGCGGGCTGACGCGCGGCACTCTCCGCGTACAGGCCAGCCAGACGATCGCCAGCTATTGGCTGCCGCGTCATCTCGTCGCCTTCCGTCGCGCCCATGCCGGGGTCGACGTCAGGCTAGCGATCGGCAACACCGCCCAGGTCGCCGCTGCCGTGCACGAGGGCGCCGCCGAGCTCGGCTTCGTCGAGGGGGCGGTGGAGGATCCGGCGCTGGCAAGCCGGCCGGTCGCCCGTGACCGGATGGTGATCGTCGTCGGTCCCGAGCACCGTTGGGCCGGGCGGGCGGATCTGGCGCCGGCGGAGCTCGTCGATTCCGAATGGGTGCTGCGCGAGCCCGGGTCGGGTACGCGATCGGTGTTCGAGCAGGCCCTGGCCGGCTTCGGACTCAAGCTCGACAGCCTGCGCGTCGCGCTCGAGCTGCCGTCCAACGAGGCGGTCCGCGCCGCCGTCGAGGCCGGCATGGGCGCGACGGCGATCTCCGCCTCGGTGGCGGCGCCGAGCCTCGAGGCGGGGCTGCTATGGCACGTGCAGCTGCAACTGCCGGAGCGTGACTTCCATGTCCTGCATCATCGCGAGCGGCAACACAGCCGGGCGGCCGAGACGCTGCTAGCCACGATCGAGGGACATTAGCCGATCGCGGCCGTCTCACCGCCCGGCACAGAGTGGCCACCGCCGCTCTTGATGAAGTCGATGAACGCCCTGAGCGGAGCCGGCATGGAACGGATTATCGCACAGATCGTCCTGCCTCATAGTCCTTCCCCGATGCAACTGCGCGTCTCGCGACACAAGGAGTTTCACACATGCGATATCGTCAACTCGGCGCGACCGGACCGCGCGTCTCTGCAATCGGTCTCGGCTGCATGGGCATGTCGGGCATGTACGGGCCGGCCGATCGGGCGGAGAGCATCGCCACCATCCACACCGCCCTCGAAGCGGGAGTGACGCTGCTCGACACCGGCGATTTCTACGGTTCGGGTCATAACGAAATGCTGATCGGCGAGGCGATGAAAAGCGGCAAGCGCGACGGCGCGCTCGTCAGCGTCAAGTTCGGCGCGCTGCGCGATCCCGCCGGAGGCTGGCAGGGGTATGATGCGCGGCCGGCGGCGGTGAAGAACTTCCTGGCCTACTCGCTGCAGCGGCTCGGCGTCGATCACATCGACATCTATCGTCCGGCGCGGCTCGATCCGAACGTGCCGATCGAGGAGACGATCGGCGCCATCGCCGAGATGGTCAAGGCCGGCTATGTGCGATACATCGGCCTCTCCGAGGTCGGGCCGGAGACGATCCGGCGAGCCGCCACCGTCCACCCGATCGGCGACCTCCAGATCGAATATTCGCTGATCTCGCGCGGCATCGAGGACGGCATTCTCGATACCTGCCGCGAGCTCGGCATCGGCATTACCGCCTATGGCGTGCTCTCCCGTGGCCTGATCAGCGGACACTGGCGCAAGGAGAATGCCGGCGCCGGCGATTTCCGGACCTATAGCCCGCGCTTCCAGGGCGAGAACATCGAGCGCAACCTCGCCCTCGTCGAGGCGCTGCGCAAGATTGCCGAGGCCAAGGGCGTCAGCGTCGCCCCGATCGCGATCGCCTGGGTGGCGGCGCAAGGCGCTGATATCGTGCCGCTGGTCGGCGCCCGGCGACGCGACCGGTTGCAGGAGGCGCTGGGCGCCGTGGACGTCGTGCTGACGAAGGACGATCTGTCGGCGATCGAGACGGCCGTGCCTAAGGGCGCAGCCGCCGGCGAGCGTTATGCCGCGGCTCAGATGCGGGAGCTGGACAGCGAGGGCGGCCGCCACGGGTAGACGGCCAATCGTTTCCCGCGGACGCGGGACCCATTCGTCGGGTACCGCAATGTCGGTACCATGGGTCCCCGCGTTCGCGGGGAAGACGATTAGCGGATGGTCCCGAAACCCATCTACTGCAGCGTCGCCCAGACCCGCGCGGGCGTCAGCGGCATCTGGAGACTGTCGGCGCGATTGGCGTGGCCGCTGCGCACCAGCGCGTCGGCGACCGCATTCACCACGGCCGGCGTCGCGCCGATGGTGCCGAGTTCGCCGACGCCCTTGACGCCGAGCGGGTTGGTAAGACACGGCGTCGACTGGTCGAGCACATGCTCGAACGTATGGATCACATCGGCGCGCGGCATCATGTAATCCATGATGCTAGCCGTCATCGCCTGGCCGGATTCGTCGTAGACGACATGCTCGCCGAGCGCCTGTCCGATGCCCTGCACGGCGCCGCCGTCGAGCTGGCCGCGCACGATCATCGGATTGACGACGCGGCCGACGTCATTGGCCGAGACATAGGAGACGACGTCGACCATGCCGGTCTGCGGGTCGACCTCGACCTCGCAGATGTGGCAGGCGTTGGGCCAGCTCGGGCCGCCGACCGTCGTGGTCGAATCGATGAAGATGCGGCGCTCCGGCTGGCGGGCGGCGAGATCGAAGAGGCCGATGGCGCGGTCGGTGCCGGCGACGCGGAAGACGCCCTCGGCGTATTCGATGTCGGCGGCCGCCGCCTCGAGCGCGTCGCCGGCGAGGTCGCGGCCGGTCGTGACCGCCTTCTGCGAGGCCTCGCGGATCGCCGACCCGGCGGTGAACAGCGAGCGCGAACCGGCGCTGCCGAAGCCCTGGCCGCGATCGGTATCGCCCTGGACGATGCGGATCTTGTCGATATCGACGCCGAAGACATCGACGACGAGCTGGGCGTAGGAGGTCGCGATCCCCTGCCCCATCGGCATGGTCGAGGCATAGACCTCGATCTCGCTGTCGCCGGTCACGGCGACCGTCACGCGCTCCTCGAAGGCGTTGCCGCCGGTCCATTCGAGGAACGAGGCGAGGCCGCGACCGCGCAGCTTGCCCTTGCTCTTCGAGGACGCGGCGCGCGCGTCGAAGCCCTGCCAGTCGGCGAGCTTCGTCGCCTGATCGATGATCGAGCCGAACTTGCCGCTGTCGTAGGTCTGGCCCATCGCGTTCTTGTAGGGCATCTGCTCGGGCTTGATGAGGTTGCGGCGGCGGATCTCGGCAGGGTCGAGGCCGAGCTTGCGCGCCGCGGTGTCGAATAGCCGCTCGATGAGATAGATCGCCTCCGGCCGTCCGGCGCCGCGATAGGCGGCGGTCGGCGCGGTGTTGGTGAGAACGGCGTTGAGGTCGAAGTCGATCGTCTGGATGTCGTAGATGCTCGTCGAGACCCAGGGCCCGATCATCAGCTGGATCAGGATTCCCGTCGTGCTAGCATAGGCGCCCATGTTGGCGAGGGTGTGGACGCGATAGCCCAGGACCTTGCCGTCGGCGTCGAGCGCCAGCTCGGCGTGGCTCTCGGTGTCGCGGCCATGCGTCGCGGCGAGGAATTCCTCGATGCGCTCGGCGGTCCAGCGCACCGGCCGCTTGAGCTGGCGCGACGCGAAGGCGACGCAGATATCCTCGGGATAGAGGCCGGTCTTCATGCCGAAGCCGCCGCCGACGTCGTTGACGACGACCCGGACCTTGTCGGTCGGGATGCCGAGCACCTCGTTGCACAGCGTGTCGCGGGCGCCGGACGGCATCTGGGTCGAGATCCGCAGCGTCAGGTGATCACGGCCAGCATCGTATTCCGCCGAGGTCGAGCGCGGCTCCATCGGGGTCGGCGCGAGGCGCTGATTGACGATGTCGAGCGCGACGACGTGCGCGGCGCTCTTGAAGGCAGCGTCGGTCTTCGCCGCATCGCCGTGTTTCATCTGCGCTGCAATATTGTCCGGCGCCGCCGGCCAGATGACCGGCGCGCCGGGTGCGATGGCCCGCGTCATCTCGGTCACCGCGGACAGCTCCTCGTACTCGACCTCGATCGCCTCCAGCGCGTCCTTGGCCTGGTCCCGCGTCTCGGCGATCAGCGCCGCAACCGCCTCGCCGACGAATCGGACGGTCTCGTGGGCCAGGGCGCGGCGCAGCGGAGTCGCGCCGGGCGAGCCGTCCGGACGCTTGAATATCGGCGCGATACCGATCGGCTTGACGCCGGCGTCGACCATCTGCGCGCCGGTGATGACGGCGACGACGCCCGGCATCGCCAAGGCCGCGGAGGCGTCGATCGAGACGATCTTGGCATGGGCGTGCGGCGAGCGCAGGAAGCAAAGATAGGTCTGCCCCGGCAGCGCCACGTCGTCGCTGTACTTGCCGGCACCGGACAGCAGCCCGGCATCCTCGATCCGCTTCACGTCGCGGCCGCTGCCAAAACGCCCAATCGTCGATTCGCCTGTCATGAAGAGCTCTTTCGGTTAAGCATCGGATCTGATGAAACGCTGCGCGGCCGCGGTGACGGGACCGGCGGATAAAACTCCGGACAATGATAGTGGTTTCCCGGCGGAAGCCAAGCCCGCGGCTTCGCTCCGCAGGGCAGTCCTGCTTGACGCTCGCCACGCGCGGCGGCTAGAGGGTGCGCGGGGCGAGGCGCGCCCCGGGGGGCGGTGGAGTCATTGTGATCGCGTTGACGGATTTCGTGCCGTCCGGGCTTGAGCTCGGCGGTTTCGCCGGGGTACTCGGCGCCGGGCTCGTGATGCTTCTGGTCGGAAGACTTCTGCTCGCCGGCCGCGCGACGCCGGAACTCCAGGTTCTGGCCGGCTGGGGCGCCATCTCCTTCGTTCTGACGCTGTGGGGCGTCGCGACGACGACGTCGATGCGGTGGCCCCTGGCAGCCTTCGTCGTCCTCGCCATCATCGCGCTCGCCCTGCCGCGTTCGCGGCCCGGGCGCGAAGACTGGCTGGCGCTGTGGCGGATCATGGTCCTGGCCCTGCCGATCTGGGCGATCATGATCGCGGCGCATGTCTCGTTGCCCGATACCTATACGAATTTCCTGCCCAATTCCGTCTATCTCTGGGACCACGGGTTCTTTCCCGCCGACGACCGGATCGCATCCTTCGCGGTCTGGCCGGCCTTTCCCTACAACGTCCAGTTCGCGACGCTGCTCGCGAGCTTTGCGCTGCCGCAGTACCCGCCGAACGCAGCGACGCTGTTCGACATCATGGTGCTGCTGCTCGCCGGTCTGCTGTTCGCCCGGCTGTTGCGACCTACGGCGCTCGGCACGACCCTCGACGCCGGGTTCCGCGCGGCGCCCTCCTGGGCGGCCTGCGCCGGCGGCATCCTGCTCGTGACGGCGTTCAACCCGGGTTTCGTGCCGCGTTATCATTTCACGCCCTACACCGAGCCGACGCTGATGGTCGGGGTCGCCTTCATCGGCTGGCTGCTGGCACGGATGCTGGGCCGGCTGGCCGAAGGCTGGCATGCCGGGCGCGATCTCTGGCTGCTGAGCTTGCTGCTTGTCGCCTTCGTCGGGATCAAGCAGCTCGCCGTCGTACTCGCCGGCGGGCTGCTGCTCGGCGCCGCGATCCTCATCCTTGCCGACCGCCGCATCCACCGGGTACGCGCGATCGGCGGGCTGATCCTGGCCAGCCTGCCGATGCTGCTGATCTATGCCGTCTGGCGGCTTTACGTCGGCACGCATTTCAAGACCGGCGAGCTGCTGCTGCTGCCGTCGTCGATGTGGCAATTCGACATCCTGCCGGGGACGCTCGCCAGCATCGCCGCCATCATCGCCGGTCGGCCGTTCTATTTCGTGTTCGTCGCGCTCGCGCTGGTTCTCGCCGTGCGGCTGACGGCGCAACGCGGACTGACGCTGTCGACCCGGCTGCTGCTCCTGACCGCGGTGATCTTCGTCGTCTACAATGTCTTCCTCCTCCTGATCTACGTCATCAGCATGGGGCCGGTCGCCGGCGAGGATGCGCACTCGTATTTCCGCTACATGACGCATCTCGCCTTGTTCGTCGAGCTGTCGCTCGTCGCCGCGGCGCGCGCCTTCCTGCTGGCGCGTGTCGCCACGAAGAAGGACCACTCGCCGGCCGCTGCACCTTGGCAGCGCTATGTTTCGGCAGCGGCCATTGTCGGCGTCCTCCTCATGCCCATCGCCTTCGTCAAATTTCTGCGCTTCGATCTCCCCGAGCCGCAGCGGCTCGCCTGGACGCTGGTCCACGAACTCGACGGCGTCGTCAAGGACGGCGACAGGCTGGCCCTCATCCTGCCGGGCGACAACGGCAGCGTCTCGCTGATGCTGCGCGCCGCGATGACCCTCACGCCGCCGCGCCGCGCCGTCGATTTCTACCCCGTGCCGGCAGGGCAAGGGCTCGAAGCTGCGCTGGCGAAGGGCTACCGCTCCGCGCTGATCTCCTGCGATCCACGTGACGGCTCGGCAAAGCTGATGGAATACGACGGGACGGCATGGCGCGTCGCGCAGACGTGGCCGCATCGCCCGGCCCGCGGCCGCTGGGGGACGATCCTCTCCTGGGGCCCGTTCTGCCGCGGCTGACGTTGCGCCGTTAACGCAGAATTGCGTTGATGTTGCCGCCGTCGACGGTAGTCACGTCTGCCGTCGTCTTGAGCGCCAGCGCGTGATAGAGGAAGGCCTGCGCGACGTCCTCGGCGGTGACCTCGCGGCGCAGCAGATTACCAGCGAGATACTCAGCCTCGCCGACGCCGCGCGCGGCGGCGCGCGAGCGGATCATGTCCTCCGTCAGGAGACCGCTGCGGATTCGGTCGGCATTGACGGCGTTGGCGCGGATGCCCTCCGCGCCGTAGTCGAGCGCGTATTGCCGCATGAGGAACAGCGTCGCCGCCTTGGGCAGACCGTAAGGCCCGAAATCGGCGCCCGGGTTGATCGCCTGTTTCGAGACGTTGAACAGGAGGGCGCCGCCGGTGCCCTGCTGCCGCATGATGCGCACCGCCTCCTGCGCCACCGTCTGATGGCCGAAGAAATTGAGCTCGAAGCTGCGCCGCAGCACGGCATCCTCGACCTCGCCGATCTTGCCCTGCCAGGCGGCGCCGGCATTCGAGACGACGACGTCCATGCCGCCGAAGGCGCCGCAGACGGCGGCGAAGGCGTCCTTCACCGACTGCGGATCGGTAACGTCGCAGGCGAGGCCGAGAGCGGCGCCACCGATTGACTTCGCCACCGCGGCGGCTGCGGCCGGATCGCGGTCGAGCACAGCGATCTCGGCACCTTCGCGGGCGAGGAGGCGCGCCGTCGCGGCGCCGATCGTGCCGCCGCCGCCGGTGATTACCGCGATCTGGCCGGCGAGGCGCTTGGCCTCGCCCTTGCCCAGCTTCGCCTGCTCCAGCGACCAGTATTCCATATCGAAGAGATCTGCCTCCGGCAACGACTCGAACCGGCCGATCGCCTCGGCTCCGGTCACCGTGGCGATCGTCCCCTCGGCAATGTCGGCGGCGATCGCCGCATCCTTCGCGCTGCGGCCGAGGCCGAAGAGCCCGACCCCCGGCACCAGCACGACGCGCGGCATTGGGTCGAGCTCCCGCTTGGCGACCCCCTGGGTGGCATTCTGTCGCGCGAAATAAAGCGAATAGTCGGCGACGAACCCGGCGACCGCGCTTTGTACGGCGGCCTTGAAGCCGGCGAGATTGCCGGCGTCCGGCGGCGGCACGATCAGCGGATAGTTTTTGGTGCGGATTGTGTGGTCGGGCGTCGCGACGCCGGCGGTGGCGTAGCGGCCGAGGTCGGCGCCGTCGACATAAGCGCGGATCGCGTCGCCGGTGCGGAACTCGAGGATAAGGCGCGCAAAGGCGCCGGCAATCTTCGGATCCTCGATGCTGCAGGCGCCGCGGATGATCGGCGCGATCGCTTCCGGCTCGGCAAGACGCGGCGGCAGCCCCCGTGCCGCGAAAACCGGCGAACGGCCTTGGGCGATGCGGCGTTCGGCGAGGCCGACCATCGCGATCATCCGCTCATAGGCCTCTCGCGCCGTCTCGCCGAAGGCGAAGATGCCGTGCTTGAGGAGGATGAGCCCCTCAACCGCGGGATCCGCCTCGTAGACCTCGGACGCCTTCTTGGCGAGGGCGAAGCCCGGCATGATGTAGGGGACGAGCCCCATGCGCCGGCCGAAGACATCGCGGCAGAGGGCGCCGCCGTCGGGCTGGTCGGCGAGGCTGAGCACCGCGGTCGAATGCGTGTGGTCGACGAATTTCGCCGGCAGGAAGGCGTGCAGGAGCGTCTCGACCGAAGGGTTCGGCGAATTGGCGTCGAGTAGGTTGATGCGCTGGAAATTGACCATCTCCTCGTCGGAGAGGCGCTCGCGGGACCGCAGCCGCCGCAGCGGCTCCAGGCGCACCGCGGGCAGGCCCGCCGGCTCGATCTCGGCCATGTCCCAGCCGCTGCCCTTGACGCAGAGCACCGCAACCTCGTCGCCGAGCATGTCGCGTTGGATCGTCTTGACCGAGGTATTGCCCCCGCCGTGCAGGACGAGCCGCGGGTCGCGTCCGAGCAGGCGCGAGGTATAGACCCGCAGCGCGAGATCACGGCCGATGCCATGGCGGTCGTAATCCTCAATCAGGCGTTCGGCGGCGGCGTCGGACCACTGGCTTTCCATGCGACGAGGCTCCCTTGCGGCGCGGCGCGCCGGCGGGCGCGGTTCTAGCATAAGGCGCCGGATTCGCTAAGCGCGAGCGACCGGAGCCTCCGCGACCTCGTCGTCGCGCGCCGCTTCGTCGAGCCAGTCGATATGGGCGCGGATCTGCGCCGCCTCGTGGTCGAGCCAGACGAGGAATTCCGGGGCGCTCTCGGCATGGCGGCCGCGCAACGCGACGACGCGCTCGTGCTCGGTGCGGTACCAGGCAGCGATGAGACCGAGTTGCCGCCGCCGCTCGCGCTCCGGCAGCAGCGGCAGGAAGCGCAGCTTGAGGGCGACGAACAGCCGGTTGATCTGGCTCGCCGGCGCTGCAAGCGAGGCACGCAGCAGCTGCGACAGCGCCGCCCGCCCGGTCGCCGTCAGATCGAGCAGCGCCGCCTCTTCCGCGATGCCGCCGCCGATCGCCTCGATCAGCCCCTCGTAGCGGAGCAGCTCGATCGACGTGCCGAGAAGGTCGAGCGATGGGCCTGCGACATGGCTGGCGAACTCGCTGATCTCGGCCGCGAGCTCGCCGTAGCCACGCGGATTCTCCGCCAGCATGCCGAGGGCGGCGAGACGCAGCGCTTCGGCAGGAAAGAGCGATTGGACGCGATTCATGAGATCCCAGACGCGCGCGAGATGCCGCGCGCCAGTCTACGCCGAATCCGTCCTGCGGGGAACCGCGTCAGGCGACGCGGCGCACCATCAGCCGCGTCCAGACGTCGGTCAGCGCCGCGACGAGATGATCGATGTCGGCATCGCTGTGCAGCGGCGTCGGCGTCAGCCGCAGCCGCTCGGTGCCGCGCGGCACCGTCGGGTAGTTGATCGGCTGGACATAGATGCGATGGCGTTCGAGCAGCTCGTCGGAGGCATGCTTGCACGCCCGCGCGTCGCCGACCAGCACCGGCACGATATGGCTCTCCGACGGCATCACCGGCAGGCCGGCGGCGGTAAGGCGCGATTTGACGGTTGCGGCGCGCTCCTGGTGGCGCTCGCGCTCGACCGTGCTGGTCTTGAGGTGGCGGATGCCGGCGACGGCGCCGGCGGCAAGGACAGGCGGCAGCGACGAGGTGAAGATGAACCCCGGCGCATAGGAGCGCACGAAGTCGACCAGCCCGGCGCTCGCCGCGATATAGCCGCCCATGATGCCGAAGGCCTTGGCGAGCGTGCCCTGGATGACGGTCAGCCGGTCCATCAGCCCGTCGCGCTCGGCGACGCCGCCGCCGCGCGGACCGTAAAGGCCGACGGCGTGGACCTCATCGAGGTAGGTCATCGCGCCGTAGCGCTCGGCGACATCGCAGAGCTCGGCAATCGGCGCGATATCGCCGTCCATCGAATAGACGGATTCGAAACAGACCAGCTTCGGCCGGGCCGGATCGGCAGCGGCAAGCAATCGCTCGAGATCGGCGGGGTCGCTATGGCGGAAGATGTGTTTCTCGGCGCGGCTGTGGCGGATGCCTTCGATCATCGAGGCGTGGTTGAGCGCGTCCGAATAGACGATGCAGCTCGGCATATGCGCCGCGAGCGTCGACAACGCCGCATCGTTCGCGACATAGCCCGAGGTGAAGATCAGCGCCGCGTCCTTGCCGTGGAGGTCGGCGAGCTCGCGCTCGAGCAGGACGTGCTCGTGGTTGGTGCCGGAGATGTTGCGGGTGCCGCCGGCGCCGGCGCCGACACGGTCGATCGCGTCATGCATCGCCGCCTGGACCACGGCGCTCTGCCCCATGCCGAGGTAGTCGTTCGAGCACCAGACGGTGATCTCCTGGCCGGTGCGATGGTCGTAGGCGCGGGGGAACCGGCCGTTGCGCCGCTCGAGATCGGCAAAGACCCGATAACGCCCCTCGGCGCGCAGCGCGTCGACCCGCTGCTTGAAGAAACCCTCATAATCCATGTCGAACGCTCACCCTCGTTTTAACCAAACCTAGCCGAGGCCGTGTCATTCCGCCATGAGGCGTGGTGCCGCGCCAGCCACTTATCATAGATCCTTGGACCCCCGCGTTAATTTTCCCGTAGCGCCGACCCGACCTCGCCGGCGCAACCACCGTGGCGTACAGCCACATTGCGCGCGGCCCGATGTCGCCTCCATTGCGTCGTACATACGATATAGCGACGCTTTTAACGACTCCAAGCGATCTCCCCTATTCGCGGACACAAGCAACCGGCATGCCCAGAAGCGCCCTGCTGCCCGATCGTCGGCTTCGACTATCCGATCTCCGACAATTTCACCCTCGGCACCCGCTATGGTTCATTTGGACCGACAGCGCCAGGAGCTCGGTATCCGGCACCCTCGTCGGCACCGACGGGGGCGCTTACTTCCACGTCCTGTCCGCGACCGCGAAGTACCGGTTCTAGCCGGTCACAAGCAGCGATAGGTCGCGTCGATCAGCCGCATGACGCGTGGTCCGATGTTGCTGATGGGATGCATCTTGCTCTGGACGTAGCCGAAGGCGAGCCCCCGGTCGGGGTCGCACATGCCCATCGCGCCGCCCACGCCGGACTGCCCGAAGGCGTTGCCCGATGGGCCGATCGGGAAAGCCGGCGAATTGAGGACGAAGCCCAACGCCTGGCGATTGGTGCGGCACATCGCCACGTCCTTGGCGGCGTATTGCTCGGCCGCGGCGCGCTCGACCGTTTCGGGGCCGAGTACCTGGACGCCGTCGAGCGTGCCGCGGTTCGCCAGGATCGAGTAGAAGCGCGCGACTGAGCGGGCATTGCCGTGGCCATTCGAGAACGGGATCTCGGCGCGGCGGAACTGGTCGGAATTATAGTCGAGCGGCGGCGGCCATTGCCGCCCGGCGCAGGCGAAAGGCGTATCCGGATCCGGCGCCGGAGCATCGGGACGGGCAACGAATTCGGCGCAGCGGGCAATCTCGGCCTCGGTGAGGCCGATATGGAAATCGATGCCAAGCGGCCGCGCGATCTCCTCGCGGAAGAAGGTGCCGAGTGTCTTGCCGGCGACCCGGCGGACGATCTCGCCGACCAGGAAGCCGAAGGTGCGGATGTGATAGGCCGGCCGGGTTCCCGGCTCCCAGATCGGGGCCTGGTCCGCAAGCGCCGTGGTCATCGCCTGCCATTCGTAGATCGCCCCCGGCCAGAGATCGTCGGTCAGGTGCGGCAGGCCGGCGCGATGGTCGAGGACCCAGCGGACGAGAAGCCCCGCCTTGCCGTTGGCGGCGAACTCCGGCCAATAGCGGGCGACCGGCGCGTCGAGGTCGACGAGGCCGCGGTCGACCAGCACGTGGATACAGGCCGCGGCGACGCCCTTGCCGACCGACATGCCATTGCAGATCGTGTCCTCGAGCCAGCGCTGCGTGCAGGCGGCGTCGCGATAACCGCCCCAGAGGTCGACGACCGGCTCGCCGCCGATCGCGATCGCGACCGATGCGCCAATCTCTTCGCCAAGCACGAAATTCTTGGCGAAGGCCTCCCATACCGGCGCGAAGCGCGGATCAAGCCGACCGGCCACCGGGTAGGACCGCTCGCAACCCTGCGCACATGCCGAAATTTTTTCCATGGTCCCCCCTCCCTTCCCCGACTTTGCCGGTTCTTTTGCCTCAGACGCCGTTCGTCCCGCCGCCGTGAAGATCATGCTCGCGCCATGAAAATAGCGCGCCCGCGCCGATAAAGAAACGCCGTGAGATCGGCGACCTTGCCGCCCTCCCAACGGCCGATCTCAGGCCAGATCGCGCAAGAAGCGTTCGATGACTGTCGCCAGACAGACCGGCACCTCGTCCATCGGGTAGTGGCCGCAATTGGCCAGGACCTCGAGCGAGGCGTTCGGATAGGACGCCAGATAGGTCGCCTTCATCACCTCGGCGGTCAGCGAGGAATCGTTCTCGCCGACGATCGCCAGCACCTTGGTCGGCATTCCCTTGATGGCGGCGCTGATATCGGTCCGCGTCCATGCCGTCAGATACGCCGCGAAGGCGGCCGGATCGGCGCTCTCCCAAGAGAGCTGCGCCATCCACCGGATCCAGCTGCGGCCGTGCCGGTTTCCGGTCGAGAAATCGATGATCGCCTCGCGGTTGCCGATATTTGCCGCGGCTCCCTCGAACAGCGCCAGCGCTTCGCCCTCGAGCGGGACGCCCGAGGCCGGCACCGGCGTCACCGCGACGAGGCCCCGCACCCGGTCCGGCGCCTTGCGCAGGATGTTCTGCACCGCCATCCCGCCCATCGAATGCCCGACCACGGCGAAGCGGCGCCAGCCGAGCGCATCGGCAACGGCGATCGCATCGTCGGCGATCTCGTCCATCGTGTAGCGACCGGCAATGCCGCGCGATTTGCCGAAACCGCGATACGCCGGGCAGCAATAGGTGAACTCATCGGTCGAGAGGCTCGGCCGCAGCGGCTCGAATATCCGCTCGTCGCCGAGCCAGCCGTGCAGGACGAGCACCTTGGACGGACCGTTGCCGATGATCTCGTAGCCGTTCGTCATGACTTTCCCCCTCTTCGCAATGCGAGGCGGTTACCCCGCCGCTCCTCGCGCTTCGAATTATCGCGTCAGCCGCTTCAGCGAGCCGGTCACCGGCGGCAGGATCTTGCCGTTTCGATCGCGCGTGTAGCGCAGCGCGAGGCCGTCGGCTGTGAGCGTCCGGTCGTATGTCTGGATCTCGTAGCCGCCCTCGTCGGTGATGAGAAGAGCGAAGATCGTCAGCGTATTGCCGGCAAGGCGCGCCCAGACATAGGGCTCGCCCTTCAGCGGGTCGAGCGGCTCATCGTGACCGAAGACGTCGCGCTGCATCGCCGAGGAGAATATCCCGTCGCGCTCGGTCCGGCCGAACTCGACCGAATAGGTTTTGCGCGTCGGCTGCTTGGCCCGGTAGATGACCGTCGTCCAGCTGAT
>JAQGID010000452.1 GCA_028291405.1 Rhodospirillales bacterium
CGCCGTTGTCGGCGCGCTCCTTACGATGTCCCCAGCCGTCGAGAATGCAGAGAACGACCGGTCGAGGGCGCGAGGATGCTGACATGGACGCTATCGTCTTCCTTGGCGAATGAACGGGTTCAGAATACTTGAACGCTCCCGCCGCGCCTAGTGTCGCGCACGTCCGTGGGTTTCTAGTCGCGATGATAGGGGTGGCCGGCGAGGATATGCTGCGCCCGGTAGAGCTGCTCGAGCAGCAAGGTGCGAACCAGAAGATGGGGCCATGTCATCGGGCCGAACGATAGCATCGCATCGGCCCGCTCGCGGACCGCGTCGGCGTGGCCGTCGGCGCCGCCGATCAGGAACACGAGGTCCGCACCTCGACCCTGCCATTTTGAAAATTGCGCAGCGAAATCCGCGCTGGCGAGAGATTTTCCCCGCTCATCCAGCGCGACAACGGTGGCGCGGGGCGGTACTCGCGCCAGCAGCAACTCGCCCTCGCGCAGCCGGCGCTCCGCCGCCGGGAGTTTACGACGCTCCTCGACCTCAACGATCGTGAGCGGCATGGTCAGCCGCCCCTGATACACCTCCTCGAGATCGCGGTGCAGCCCGGCTTTGGCACGGCCGACCGCGACGAGGAGAATGCGCAAGGGCGCCCGTCGTCAGGCCGAAAGCACGTCCGGGACGCTTTCGCCGCGCGGCGGCGCCGGCTCGGCCGCGCCCTCCGGCAAGGCGGTCGCCCACATCTTCTCGAGATTGTAGTAGCCGCGCACCTCCGGCCGGAAGACGTGAACGATGACGTCGCCGGCGTCGATCAGCACCCAATCCGCCTGAGCCAGGCCTTCGATCGAGACGCGCGGCCGGCAAACCTTGTCGAGGTTCTCGCGCAAATGCTCGGCGAGCGCCGAGGCATGCCGTTGCGAGCGTCCCGTCGCGACGACCATGTAGTCGGCTATGCTCGATTTTCCGTGGAGATCGATGACGACGACGTCCTCGGCCTGGCCGTCGTCCAGCGTCTTCTCAACCAGCGCGAGAAGCGCCTCTGGGGACGCCGCCTTGATGCGCGGCGTGGGGGTCGCATGCGATATGGCCTTCACCTCGTTACCTTATGTCCCCGCCGTCGTCGCGACACCGACGGCTCGACGGGAGCGGATCTGCGTTGCCGAACGGGCGTCCAGTCGCGACGGGAAGAACGCCCAGGCCGGCGGGGTGAGATCGGCGAGATCGCGAGCACGCCCGGACGGGACCCGAAAACGGGCAAACCGGCGCGCCGCCAATGCCGAGAGCCCCATTAGACAATAGGAAGGTCGGGCGAAGATCGCAATGGGTACGGCGCGAAAGATGTCACGCCAGCGCTCCCAGCGGCGGATTTGCACCAGATTGTCGGCTCCCATGATCCAGACGAACCGTGTTCGCGGAAAGCGTCGCCGCAATTCGTCGATCGTATCCGCGGTATAGCGCGTGCCGAGCTTGGTCTCGATGCCGGTCGCCTTGATGCGCGGGTCGCCGATGGTCGCGACCGCGCTGGCGAGCCGCTCGGCGAAAGGCGCCATGCCGCGAACCGGCTTCAACGGGTTCTGCGGCGACACCAGCCACCAGATCTCGTCCAGGTTCAGCCGCTGCAGCGCCAGCCGGCTGATGTGGAGATGGCCGCCGTGCGCCGGGTTGAACGAGCCGCCGAGGAGCCCGACGCGGCGTGGACGGCGGCTGCCGAGGCTCGGACTGACCGCGAGCAGCCGCTTCACGCCGGCGGATCGCGCGCCCGGTTTTGCTGCGGTCAGGGGCGCACCTGACCGGTGCCACGGACCAAGTATTTATAGGTCGTGAGCTGCTCGGCACCAACTGGGCCGCGGGCGTGGAGACGGCCGGTGGCGATGCCGATCTCGGCGCCCATGCCAAATTCGCCGCCGTCAGCGAATTGCGTCGAGGCGTTGTGGATCACGATCGCGCTGTCGACCTCGGCGAGGAAGCGCTCCGCGGTCGCCTGATCCTCGGTCATGATCGAATCGGTATGGTGGGAGCCGTAATGATTAATGTGCGCGACCGCCCCGGCGACGCCCTCGACGATACGGACGGCCAGAACGGCGTCGAGATACTCGGTCGTCCAATCCGCTTCGCTTGCCGGCTCGACGGCGGCGTCGAGCGCCCGCGCCTCCGCATCGCCGCGCAGCGCGCATCCAGCCTGCTTCAAATCGTCGAGGATCGTCGGCAGGAGCTGGGCCGCGATCGCCCGGTCGACGAGCAGCGTCTCGGCGGCGCCGCAGACGCCGGTGCTGCGCATCTTCGCGTTGAGCACGACGGCGCGCGTCTTGGCGAGATCGGCCGCGGCATCGACGTAGACGTGGCAGATCCCCTCGAGATGGGCGAGGACGGGGATGCGGCTCTCATTCTGAACACGTTCGATTAGCGAGCGGCCGCCGCGCGGCACGATGACGTCGATGTGCTCGCTCATCCGCAGCATGATCCCGACCGCCGCGCGCTCACGCGTCGGGACGAGCTGAATCGCCGCCTCGGGCAATCCGGCAGCGCGCAGCCCGCGCCGCAGGCACTCGGTGATCGCCGTCGACGAGTGAAAGCTTTCCGAGCCGCCGCGGAGGATCGCCGCGTTGCCCGACTTGAGGCAGAGGCTGCCGGCGTCGGCGGTCACGTTCGGGCGGGATTCGTAGATGATGCCAATGACACCGAGCGGGACGCTGACGCGCTGGATGCGCAGCCCGTTGGGGCGCGTCCAGTCGGCGAGGATGCGGCCGACCGGGTCGGGAAGGGCGGTGACCTCGTCGATGCCGCGCGCCATCGCCTCGATGCGCTTCTCGTTGAGCACCAGCCGGTCGAGCATCGCGCCCTCGACGCCGTTTTGCGTCGCCGATGCGACGTCGCGACGATTGGCCTCGAGCAGCGCCGGCGCTGCCTGGCGGATCGCTGCAGCGGCGGCTTGCAACGCCCGGCGCTTCGTCTCGGCGCTGGCGGTCGACAGAACATGTGCAGCCTCGCGCGCGGCGAGACCGATCGCCGTCATTTCGGCCGTCAGATCCTGTGACGCCGCGTCGGTCCGAGCCTGCAAAATTGTCGCCATGGCCGCCAATCCGCCTCAACCGGTCGCGACGAGATCGTCGCGATGGATGATCTCGTCGCGGCCACGGTACCCGAGGATACCCGCGATTTCACTGCTTTTATGTCCGGCGATGCGGCGCGCGTCGGCGCCGGAATAGGCGCTGAGGCCGCGTGCCGCCTCGGTGCCGCTGCGCGTCCTGACGATGACGGCGTCGCCGCGCTCGAATTCGCCCTCGATAGCGACGAGGCCGGCCGGCAGCAGGCTCTTGCCCGCCCGTAGCGCCGCCGCCGCGCCGTCGTCGACGATCAGGACGCCGACCGGGTTGAGGGCGCCGGCGATCCAGCGTTTGCGTGCGGTCTTCGGCTCCGCCGACGGCACGAACCAGGTCGCAGGGCCGCCCGCTTCGATCGCGGCGAGGGGATGCAGGCGCTTGCCCATGGCAATGACCATGCGGCAGCCTGCCGCCATCGCGATCCTAGCGGCAATCAGCTTGGTCACCATGCCGCCCGAGCTGTATCCGGTCGCCGCCTCGCCGGCCATCGCCTCGATCTCAGGTGTCAGCTCGCGGACGATGGGAATGAGGTTGGCCGTCTTGTCCTTGCGCGGATCGGCAGTGTAGAGCCCGTCGATGTCGGAGAGCAGGACCAGCGTGTCGGCGCTGACCATCTGCGCGACGCGGGCGGCCAAGCGGTCGTTGTCGCCGAAGCGGATTTCCGCCGTTGCGACGGTGTCGTTCTCGTTGATAACGGGGACGGCGCCGAGGGCGAGAAGCTGGTTCAGCGTCGCGCGGGCGTTGAGGTGGCGGCGGCGCTCCTCGGTGTCCTCCGGCGTCAGCAGGATCTGCGCGACGGTGATGCCGTGCGGCGCCAGCGTCTCCTGGTAGGCATGCGCGAGGCGGATCTGGCCGGTCGCCGCTGCCGCCTGCTTCTCCTCCAGCCGAAGCGCCCGGCCGGTCAGCCCGAGGTGCCGCCGGCCGACGGCGATCGCCCCCGACGAGACGATCAGCACCTGCTGGCCGCGAGCCCGGCAACGCGCGATGTCCTCGCCCAGCGCCTCGAGCCAGCTTCGCCGCAGATTGCCGCTTGTCTCGTCGACGAGCAGCGACGAGCCGATCTTGATGATCAGCCGGCGCGCCGTTTCGAGGCTTTCAGCCGGCGCAAGAATTTGTGCCTGATTGGCGCGGACCACGGGCGAGACCTAGTACCGGCTCTCGGAGACGATCCAGCGGTCGGGCTCCCCGGATTCGGCGGCGCGCGCCGCATGGATGTTGCCGAGCAACGCTCCCAGCACCGGCGTCACCCCGTCGCCGCTGACGCCGGAGAGGACGAAGATGTCCTGCTTCGTCGCGCGTTTCAGCTTGGCGCGCTTCGCCTTGATCTCCGCCGCCGTCAGCGAATCGGACTTGTTGAGGCCGATCACCTCGGGCTTGTCGATCAGCCCGTTGCCGTAGGCGGCGAGCTCGCGGCGGATCGTGCGGTAGGCGCCGACGACGTCATCCTGCGTGCCGTCGATCAAATGCAGGATCACGGCGCAACGCTCGACATGGCCGAGGAAGCGAGTGCCGATCCCGACGCCTTCGCTGGCGCCCTCGATGAGGCCGGGGAGGTCGGCGAGCACGAACTCCTCCTCCCCAAGATTGACGACGCCGAGCTGCGGCTTCAGCGTCGTGAACGGGTAATCCGCGATCTTGGGGCGCGCCCGTGAAGTCGCGGCAAGGAACGTCGATTTTCCGGCATTGGGCAGGCCGACGAGGCCGGCGTCGGCGATCAGCTTGAGGCGCAGCCAGACCCAGCGCTCCTCGCCCGGCCAGCCGAGATCGAAGCGTCGCGGCGCGCGGTTCGTCGAGGTCTTGAAATGCGAATTGCCGTAGCCGCCGTCGCCGCCGCGCAGGAAGACGACGCGCTGGCCGGGCTTGGTCAGGTCGATGAGGATCTCTTCGTTGTTCTCGTCCATTACTTGCGTGCCGGCGGGAACCCGCAGGACGATCGGCGTCCCGGCCGCGCCCGAGCGGTTGCTTCCGGCGCCGCCTCGGCCGTTCTGGGCCCGGAAATGCTGCTGGTAACGGAAGTCGATCAACGTATTGAGGTTGGGCACAACCTCGAAGACGATGTCGCCGCCGCGGCCCCCATCGCCGCCGTCCGGCCCGCCGAACTCGATGAATTTCTCGCGCCGAAAGCTCGCCGTGCCGGAGCCGCCGTCACCGCTCTTCAGGTAGATCTTGCACTGGTCGAGGAACTGCACGGCGGTCGTCCAAAGGTCGAGTTCGGATATCTAGACTCTATATCGCAACGAAAAAGGGGGAATGCGAACCATTCCCCCTGTTCGGCTTGGGCGTCGCGCGCCCGAATGTCGTAAGGGAGCTACTCGGCTGCCTGCGCCGGCTCTTCCGGAGCGGGGTCGATCGAGATGAATGTCCGGCCGCCGAGTCCGCTGTGGAACTTGACCGAGCCTTCGACCTTCGCAAACAACGTATGGTCGCGGCCCATGCCGACATGCGCGCCGGGATGGAACTTGGTGCCGCGCTGGCGGACGATGATATGGCCAGGCGAGACGATCTCGTTGCCGAACTTCTTCACGCCGAGACGGCGGCCTTCCGAATCGCGACCATTGCGCGACGAGCCGCCTGCTTTCTTATGCGCCATCGTAGATGCTCCTGATACTTATCGCTGCCGCGCTTACACGCCGGCGCTGATCGCCTCGATACGCAGCTTCGTGAAGGCCTGGCGGTGGCCGTTCTTGCGGCGATAGTTGTGGCGGCGCTTCTTCTTGAAGATGATGATCTTGTCGCCGCGGCCATGCTCGACCACGGTCGCGCTGACGCTGGCGCCGCTGATCGGGGTACCCGTCGTCAGCGAGGCACCGTCGCCGATCGCGAGCACATCGGCCAGCTCGATCGTCGCGCCCGGCTCGCCGGCCAGCTTCTCGACCGAGATGATGTCCTTCTCGACGACCCGGTATTGTTTGCCGCCTGTGCGGATAACTGCGTACATTGAAGCAACTTTGCGAAAGAAAACCTACAGGGCGGGCCAACCCGTCCAGGGAGCGCGCACTATAGCCAGGGCGCCTTGCCTGTCAACAATTTTGCCGCTTCGACCCGCCGCCCCGTCTATAGCCCGGCGACCGCCGGCAGGTCGATCTCCAGAATGGCCATCGTCAGGGCGTAGGAGACCTCGCCGTCCTCCTCATCGCGGTAGATCGTCCCGATGAACTCGCCGCCCAACGTGACCTCTACCGATCCGTCGTTGCGCGGCTTTGGGCCGAGAACGATGCGCTCGGTCCCGAACTTGTCGCGCAGATATTTCTGAAGTCGCGCCATTTCCGACTGTTTCACAGGCTTCTCCCGTCTCGGCCGCAAAGGCCCCTTAAAATGCCATGATCAAGACTATATGTTAGGGCAGTGCCTGAAACACCAGCAGAAGTCGGGCTCGCGGGAGAATTTATTTCATGGCGAATCGAACCCTTTCAGCGATTGCGGCGTCCCTGAGCCAAGTCCGGTGGCGTGCAGCGGCGATCGCGCTGCTCTGTGCCTGGATCGCGCTCGCGCCCAGCTTGGCGGAGGCGCGCGCCGGCAGTTCCTCCAGCGGACGGTCGTTCAGCCAAGGGAGCCGCGGCTCGCGGACTTTCGAGGGCAACGGCGCCGCGCCGATGGAACGCAGCATGACGGCGCGGCCGACTCCGGCGCCCAGCGCGCCTTTGGCGTCGCCCGGTTATGCCGCCCCCGGCTACGCCGGCGGGTTCATGCAGCGCAATCCATTCATGACCGGACTGCTGGGCGGATTCGTCGGCGCTGGCCTCGCCGGCATGCTGTTCGGCCATAGCGCCTGGGCGGCCGACGGCTCGTCCGGCGGCAGCATGCTCGGACTGCTCCTGCAATTCGCCCTGATCGGCGGGCTGATTTGGCTGGCAATCTCGTTCTTCCGCCGGCGATCTGCCGGCACGGCGGCGGCCGAGCCGACAGCCTATGCCCGTTCCGCCGGTTCCATGCCGGCGCCCACGGCGACTCCCCGCAATCCGGTCGAAATCAACGTCACCGAGGCGGATTTCACGGCCTGGGGCGCGCTTTTGACCGCCATCCAAGAGGCCTGGAGCCGCGGCGACCTCGCGGCGCTGCGACGGTACGTGACGCCGGAGATGCTGTCCTATTTCTCCGAAGAGCTCTCAGCCAATGCCAGCCAGGGAGTCGAGAATCGTGTCGAGCACGTCAACCTGCTCAAGGGTGACCTGCAGGAGGCCTGGAGCGACGGCGACCTCGAATACGCGACCACGCGCCTGCGCTGGAGCGCGAACGACTACATGGTTAGCGCCGCGCAGCAACCTAGCGGTCAGGCGGTGATCGTCAGCGGCGATCCCAGCCGCGCTGTTGAGGCCACCGAGAACTGGACCTTCGTCCGCAGCCACGGCGGCCGTTGGCTGCTCTCGGCGATCCAGCAGGTCTGATCGCCGGAGCTGCAATTGAACGAAACCCGACAGGCGGCGACGCCTGTCGGGTTTTCTATCTCTTCATGTGGAAGCTGAAAGCGCCAGGATCGGTGAGGTCGGGTACCGTCCAGCCATCGAGGTCGTATTCCGCCATGCATTCCTCGGCGAAGCCCTTGAACATGGCGGCATCGCCAGCCGCCTCGGCGCCGAACAGGCAATAGCGCCGGATCTCCTCGGTCGAGCCGGCATAATTGATCTCGTAGAGCTCGTGACGACCGCCGAATTCGGTTCCGATGGAGTCCCACAGCAGCTTGAGCAGCTTGACCCGCGCTTCGGCCGAGTAGCCGGCGGAGCCGCGCAGGTATTTGTCGAGATAAGGGCGGATCTCCGCGCTGTGGAAGTCGCGCGCGCTGGAATTGAGGAAGATGAGGCCGGAGGCGACGGTCTGCTCGATCAGGTACTTCACTTTGGTATAGGCCATGGTGGCGGTGATCATATAAGCGAAGCCGGGCGTCATATTCGGCAGAACGTGGTTGCCCAGCCAGGGCTGCGGATCGCGCACCATCGCATCCGATAGCGAGTGGAACAAATTGCGCCAGGCGATCACCTCGCCGACGTTGGCCTGGACCCCGCGATAGCTTTTGGTTCCCGCCGCCTCGGTGGCCTTGAGCAGCAGCCCGGCGATGAAATCGAGTTTGATCGACAGCCTTGTGCAGCCATGCACCAGGGCGCGCGGCAGGAACCCGGTGCGCGGGAAGAAATTGTTGGCACGCTCCATGTCGCGATGGACGAAGACGTTCTCCCAGGGGACCAGGACCTTGTCCATGATGAAGATCGCGTCGTTCTCGTCGAGCCGGCTCGACAGCGGATAGTCGAACGGGCTGCCCATCACCGTCGAGGTCATCTCGTAGGAGGTCCGGCAGATCAGCTTCACCCCCGGCGCGTTGGTGGGGATCATGAACACGATCGCGTAGGACGGGTCCTGGACCGGTATCAGCCCGTGATGGGCGACGAAGGTGTAGTTGGTGAGGGCCGAGCCGGTCGCCACCACCTTCGCGCCCGAAACGACGATGCCGACGTCGTTCTCCTCCTCGATATGGCAGCAGACGTCGCCGGCTTCGTTCGGCGGGCGGTCGCGATCGATCGGCGGGTGGATGATCGCGTGGTTGATGAAGGGCACGCGCTCCTGGCTGTATTTGTACCAGCGGCGCGCATTCTCCTGATAGGGCGCGTAGAACTCGTCGTTGGCGCCGAGCGTGGCGAGGAAAGCGGCCTTGTAGTCGGGGGCCCGGCCGACCCAGCCGTAGGTCATTTTGGCCCATTCGGCGATCGCGTCCCGGCCGGCCAATGATTCCGCCAACGTGGTGGGCGCCTTGAAGAAGGCGTGGGTCATGCCGCCGTTGCCGGTGTCGGTCGGCAGCAGCAGCTTGTCCTTGTGCTTCGGATCGTGCAGCCCGTCGTAGAGCCGCGCGATCATGCGGGCGGTGTTGCGGAAGGCAGGATGCTCGGTGACCTTGCCGACTCGCTCGCCATAGATATAGATCTCGCGCCCGTCATCGAGCGATTCGAGAAACTCGTCGCCCGTCATAGGAGACGCCCCAGGGACGTTGCCGATCGTGCTCGGGAGTTGCGCAAAGGCAGTGCGATCAGCCCGAGCCGAATTGTGAGCCATGCATCCCTCCCGTATCGACCGGCATCTCTACGGATCGCCAGGTTCCGAAGGGCATCGTGCGTGCTTTGCTTCTCGCGAGCAAGGCTGAGGTGAGCCAACCACCTCAGTTGCCGGTTGACGCTGGTCCATCGGCGCGACATTCATCGCCACGGTCGAGGAGATTCATCGCGATGAGCGGTACGCCAGACAACAAGATCTGCATTCATCACGTCGGCGGCCGCGGCGGCGTCGGAACCATCGCAATTCCGGCGGAATTCTCGAAAGACATCGTCACCGTTCTCTACGAGGCCGATTCCGACGCCAAGAAATCTGAGTCTGATGGTGTCATCAGCCTCGATTATTGCATTACCGGCAGTCCCGGATATCGCCGCTTCTTCGTCAACTATGATCCGCACACCAGTTCGCTACTTGCGCCGGACCGCGAGTTCGCGAGCTTCTACCTACCAACCGGCATGATCGATTATTGCTGGTCCGAGGCGACGCGGCCGGCAAAGACTCTCGAGGTCTATGGCGTCACCCTCGACGATGCGACGCTCGATCCGGCGGTCCCGGCGCCTGACGTATTGACCCTCGACACGCAGGGCTCGGAGCTCGAGATCCTCGGCGGCGCCGCGCGGCTGCTCGCGCAGAACGTCCTCGCGATCGTCGCCGAGGTCGAGTTTCAGCCGATGTACGAGGGGCAGCCGCTGTTCGGCGATGTGTGCTCGTTCCTACGCGACGCCGGGTTCTATTTCGTCGGTTTCGATAGGCTCGGCCCCGGGATGATGCCGTATCGGGCGCCGAGCGGCCTGCGCGCCGAGGGGTTTCTGTCCTATGGCGACGCGGTCTTCCTGCGCCGCCAGGATCTCGTCACCTCCGAAAGCCAGCGAAGCAAGCTGGCTTTTCTGGCGATCGTGTTCAAACAGCTCGAATACGGCCTCATGTGCCTTCAGGACGTCGCACCGGCCGCCGCGCCGCGGGCGACGTACCAGCGCTTTCTCGACGAGCTGAAGGCTGCGGCAAGCCGTCATCCGCGGCTCTTCTGCCCGACCTATGCCGAGACCTATCGCGATTTCGCCCACAGCGTGAACCGGAACATGGATGCGCCGGAGTTTTCGAAGGCGCGCGAGTCGCTGAAGCACATTCCGGGGCTCGTCACCGCCGTTCGGGCGGTACGCTCCCTGCCGAGACGTTTCCGGGCGGCGCGCGTACCGAAGACGACCGAGGTCGAGACTTTGCTGACCGGGTATGGCCTCGTCGCGCTGGCAGAACAGGTGAAGGAGATGCGGCTGCGCGATGCACCATGGGCGCGTCCTAAGCCCACGTCCTAGGACCGGCGCGTTTCTCGACCTAAACCCGGCGCGTTGCTTGACGTTCACGACACGAACACGCTATCTTCGGTCAAGAAAATCGTCCGCGGCAAGCGTCGCGGACGATGCCATATCGAACGGATTTGGAGAGCATGGCGAGCCCCGATCGGAGCATCGAGTCGCGAAGCCGGGGACGTCGGGTGAGGTCGGTCGATCGGATGGTCGATTGAGCGCTGTCGATCGTCCGCCGCCCGCTCTGCGCCGCGATCTCTTCGATGCGATGCTGCGCATCCGTCTGGTCGAAGAGCGTATCGCAGAGCTGTATCCCGAGCAGGAAATTCGCTGCCCGACGCATCTCTGCGTCGGCCAGGAAGCGCCGCCCGTGGGCGTCTCGGCGCATCTCTCCGTCTCCGACATGGTATTCAGCGCGCATCGCAGCCACGGCCATTACCTCGCAAAGGGCGGCGATCTCAAGGCCATGCTGGCCGAGCTTTACGGCAGGGTCACCGGTTGCGCCCTCGGCAAGGGCGGCAGTCAGCATCTGGTCGATCTTGAAGCCGGCTTCATGGGATCGGCGCCGATCCTCGCCAGCACGATCGCGGTCGGAGTCGGCGCCGCCTGGGGCGCCCGCATGCGCGGAGAGCGCCGCGTCGTCGTCATCTATTTCGGCGATGCGGCGGTAGAGGAGGGCGCCTTTCACGAGGCCGTCAATTTCGCCGCCGTGCAGCGCCTGCCGGTCCTCTTCGTCTGCGAGAACAATCTCTATTCCGTCCACACGCCGCTGGCGCCGCGCCAGCCTGCCGGGCGCAGCATCGCCGATCTCGCGCGTGGCCATGGGATCCCCGCCGAAGCGGGTGACGGCAACGACGTCGAAGCAGTGTGGCGACTTGCCGGCGCGGCGATCGACCGGGCACGGAAGGGCGAGGGGCCGAGCCTGCTCGAGCTCGCGACCTACCGCCACCTCGAGCATGTCGGTCCGCTCGGCGACCTCAACCTCGGCTACCGCAGCGCCGAGGAGCACGCCTCGTGGTTGCTGCGCTGTCCGGTCGCGACCTACCGCGCGAGGCTGGAAGCGGAGGGGACGCTGGCGCCCGGTGCCGCGGCCGAGCTGGTCCGGTGCATCGGTGGCTGGGTCGAGGAAGCCGTGCGCTTTGCCCGCTCCAGCCCGT
>JAQGID010000453.1 GCA_028291405.1 Rhodospirillales bacterium
CCTCGGCGGCTCATCGTGCCATCGAACGGAGTCTTGTCGTCGTTGTTTTCCATGAGTGCTCTCCTTTCCTGAGATCACGATGATCTCGGGTGTCCAGATCACACCCCACGCTCGTTTATTCCCGGAAGGGGACGACAACGCTGAGGAGGTGGCGCGCGACCCGCAGCACTGCTGCCTCCCGGGCAGCAGCTATGCATTGTCGCGAGAATTAGTGGCCGGCTTACCTGCGCTTCAACCTGAGCTATCGGGACAGTTCGCGTGTCGGCCGGGAACCATTTGGTCTTGCCTTTCATCGGCCGGAGGCTTTGGCCACACCGACCCGATGTTTCGAGAACGCCGTCCGTCAAGCGGAGCAGAAGGGTGGCCGCGCGCTGTTCGGCTGGATGTTCCAATATCGCGTGGTGGAAGATATTCCCGGACCTAGCTACCTCATCGCCGTGCACCATGCAGTTTGGCATGCACCGACAGGTCAATTGGTCGACGTAACCCCACTGCATGATAACCCGAAGCACCGGCCGATTTCACTGGGCGGCGACGTTCTGTTCCTCGTAGATGCGAACGCGCAGCCGATTGCGGTGGGCTCGACGGTCGGGCCCAGGCCCTCGAGATTCTATGCGCTCGACGCCAACGAACGCCTCGTCGCCTATGTCCGGCGGCTACAGGAAGCCGAAGATGAGGCTTGCCGCAACCTTTACGCGGGTGGCCGCTGAGTTTGCCGAGCGGCTGCCTTGGCGAGCGCCAGATCCGCTACTCATCACCAGAAGTGGTCGCCGGGGCTGAGGCCGGCACGACGCTCGGCACGCCCGGCATCAGCGCGGGGAGTGTAGCAAACGCCACGGTCGCGATCGCCTCCGCCACCTCGTCCCGTCTGCGCCCCATCAGCGCGCGCACCGCGTCGATTCGAGTCTGGACCGCCGGGTGGCTCCGGGAGGCCCCCCAACGGCCTCGCGCCGTCAGCGTCATGGCGAAAAGAGCAAAATAGATTCCGAGCTCGCGCTTTCGCACTGCGACGGGGTTCACGCCCTTTCCGGCGACCCCGGCGTCGCACAGCGCGGCGCCGACGCATCGTTGCTTTTCAGTAGAAAAATGCTGGCGCGCCGATGAGGTCGCCGAAGCCCCAGATGTGGCACGCTGCGGAGAGGTGTATGAGGTCGTCAGCAGGTGGCTCACCTGCGCCCTCGACGCCGAGCGCGTAGAGAGAATTGCGCGTCTGCACCAGTCGATTCTCAAAATCGATCTGCATGATTTGCGACGTGATCCAGCCGCGCTTCATCCTCGATGATTGGCCGAGCAGCGACAGGAGGCTGTTGCCGGGCACCTCTCCAGCATCGATGTCGTTTGGCGGATCGAGACTGCGGAAGGCAATGATCCTCCAGACTTCGATGGTATCCCTCGTGCACGCGGGCGCGATGCGAGCGGCGCGAGCCGCAGCTTCGGCGGCTGTCGCAAGACCGATCTGGAAGCGATCACGGTTCGCTCGGACGACATCGTCCAACGATCGCGGAATCATTTTTTCGAGTGCCTCGCGAAGCCCGATGCGATCGGTTGCGCCGAGCGGAGCGTTCCGTTGTGCGTCGTCTGCCAATGTGATGCCCTTCTTTCAATTCGCCGGCCTTCGCGATATGCGCTCGCTGCGCGCCCGTCGGGGCGGATCGAAATTCCGACCGTCGGTACGGCATCCCAGAGACCCTGGAGTGGCCCGATGTCGGACGCGGTGATCGCGGGTCTCCGGCGGCACAGGATGCGTTCACCGGACCGCAATTTCAGCCTCGGCCGGTGTCACCGGTGTCGTCCGCTCGTCCCTCCGGGAACCACGCAAAATCATCAGTTCACAAGCGCATAGCCCGTCGCGGCCAGATACTGAAGCACGTGCGTCGGCACGCTCTCGCTCAACCGCGCGCCGAGCCGGTACTCCGTGTTGAGCGTTCTCGCGCGGCGCGCTGCGACGTCGATCTCCACCACGAGAGACGTCGTCGCCCAGTGCCCGTCCGCGATGCGCGGATGGCCGAACACCCGACCCAGCAGGATGTCGTCGCATCCGGCGCGCCAAGACTTGACGATCGTCCATTGCTCGAGAGTTGGCGCGACGCCAGGCAATCGAGACTACATTGGAGTTTGGACGGCGCCGGCTCCGCTGGGCTGTCGGAGAATGCAATCGCCGTAAAATTTTTCCGTCATTTAAAGATTTCAGACGCTTAGTCGGTTCCGATATCCGAACCGAGCCTTTCACGTCCGAACTCAAGCAGGCATACAAGGGCTTGATGCGGTCTCGGTACAGATAGACCGCCGTCGGGACTTTTTAATTTATCCACGAGATTCTTATTCGTCCTCGAGTTTTTTAACTTCCCACACGGCTGTCGTATCGCTCAAGGACGCTCGAAGCCGGCGACCAGCTCGATATGGGGCGACCAGACGAATTGATCGATCGGCTTGACGTCGACGAGGCGATAGCCGCCGGCGATCAGAATCCGGGCGTCGCGGGCAAAACTGGCGGGATTGCACGAGACCGCGACGACGCGGCGGACCCGAGAGGCGGCGAGAGCCGCGGCCTGGGTCTTGGCGCCGATCCGCGGCGGGTCGAAGACGACGGAATCGTAAGCGGC